>CAZQCK010000152.1:0-3007 GCA_964591925.1 uncultured Desulfobacterales bacterium | reverse complement strand
GATGCCCTCCTTCCGGGCGGTCTCGGGGTGGATCTCCACCACCGGGTCCGGATGAAGCTCCCGAAGCCAGGGCACCTGACGGTTCTCGGTGTGGAAAAACCCCGGCAGACGCCTTCCGGTGATCAGGATGTAGGGATACCGCTCGTAGAGCTCGGGCGTACTGACCGGGCTTTCAGGAGGCTCCCTGTACTTGGGCAGAGGATCGTATCCCCAGCGCTCGAGAAGCGTGCTGTAGAGCTCGAAACGTCCCGTGGGTGTGGAAAATCCGTTTTTCTCATACTTCCTGAAGGCCACCTCCCCCCGGGCGTAGTCCCGCTCCTTGAACTCCTTCCACGTGACGCCCATGGGCCCGAGGATGAAATCCAACCCTCCCTCGAAGGTGTCCCACCAGAACTCCCCCTGCCCCACGCGGTGGGCCAGGTCGTTGAGCATCTCGTGATCCGAACGGCACTCCCCGATCCGGACGACCTTTCGCCTCGGAAGAAGGTAACCGTGGCGCTTCCAGAAGTCCCCCACGTAGTCCATCTCCAGCCAGGTGGCCGCAGGCAGGACAATGTCCGCCAGCTCCGCGGTGGGGGTCAGGAAGAAGTCCGACACCACGTGAAAGTCCACGGCCTCGAGGGCCCGGTGGACCTCCTTCGCATTGCCGCGGGTGATCACCGGGTTGGAGCTGATGAAGAAGAGCATCTTCACCGGGTAGGGCTTTTCCTCGAGGATCGCATCCCATACGCACTTGGGGTTGATGATGGAGAAATTCCCGGCCAGTCTGAACCGGTCGCCGCCCAGCCGCTTTTCGGCCTGCTCCGGCGGAAGCATGTCGTGGGCGCCGAAACGGCCCACGTTGACGATCCTGGGCGGTTTGAAGAGAACCTGACCGCCCTTGGCGTCGATGTTGCCCGTGACGCCCATGAGGGCCAGGAGCGCCCGGTTGTTGTCCGCGCAGTTCACCTGCTGCTCGATGGCCACGCCCCACTGGATGGCTGCGGGCCTGGTGGTGGCGAAAAGCCTGGCCGCCTCCTGAATCTTCTCCCGAGGGACCCAGGTGATCTTCTCCACGCGCTCCGGGGGATACTCGTCAACCCTTTTGACAAAGGGCTCCCAGCCGTACACGTGGTTTTCCACGAAGTCCTGGTCATAGAGCCTTTCGTGGACGATCACGTGCAGCATACCCAGGGCGAGGGCCGTGTCCGTGCCCGGCCTCAGGGGCAGCCACACGTCCGCACGCGCCGCGATGCGGGTGAGACGGGGATCCACGGCGATGAGCTTGGCCCCTGCGTCCAGTGCCCGGCTGAAGGGCTCTCCCTTGTAGCAGTCCGGGTTGCTGATCACCACGTTGTTGCCCCAGACCATGATGCACCCGGGGTTGTTTTCGTAGTCCACAATGGGATTGGAGCCGCAGGTGATGATGGTGGTGGCGATTCTCGGCCCGTAACAGAAGTGCCCGGCGGTGAGGACGTTGGGAGTGCCCAGAAGATTGGCGAAGCGGTAGATCACCGCCTCGTTGTCCCTCCCCGTGCCGTATCCGAGGACAACGGACTCCGCACCGTGCGATTCCTTGTACTGAAGGATCTTCTCGGCCACGGCATCCAGGGCCTCGTCCCAGGAGATGCGCTCCCATCTGCCGCTTCCCTTGGGGCCGATCCGCCTCACCGGGTGGGTCAGCCGGTCTGGGTGATAGACCAGCTGTGTGGAGCCGATGCCCTTGGAGCAGAGCGTGCCGTGGTTGATCGGGCAGTCCGGGTCACCCGCGATCTTCTCGATTCGGCCGTCCCGAAGATAGACCAGCACGCCGCACCCGCCGTGGCACATCCGGCAGTGGCTCTTCACGACCGAGTCGTAACCATTGACTTTCATTTCCCGTTCGACATTGGCATATTGAAACCGAGGCATGAACCCTCTCCCATGATCATCCGTCAAACACTTGCCGTAACTCCTCGGATTCACCGCTCCGATCGGCCTATACGGTTACACGTGGTTGCGCAGCCTGAGGTCCAGCGGGTGGGGGTTCAGGTAGGTCTGACGGGCAAGGTAGTCCTGATCGTACTTTCGCACATAGTGCTTGAGCAGGGTTACCGGAACGATCAGAGGAACCATCTCCCTGCGGTACTCGTCGATCACCTCGAGCAGCTCCTGCTTCTCGTCCCTGGTGAGGTCTTTTTTGAAGTAGCCCATCATGTGCTGAAGCACGTTCGTGTTTTTTCGAACGGTTGACCTGAGGGCCAGGGCCTGCATGAGGAGCTTCTCATAGTCGGCATAGAGCCGGTCCACGGGCACGGACTTGCCGCCGGCCACCAGCTTGCCCATGGCCCGATAATGCCGATCGCTGTGAGCCAGGCACAGCAGCTTGTTGCGGGTGTGAAACTCCACCAGACGACCCACGCTCCTGCCGTTACGAAGGACGTCCCGCCAGCGCTTCAAGGCAAAGATACGTTCGATGAAGTTCTCCCGCAGGTTGGGATCATGCAGACGACCGTCCTCCTCCACGGGAACCCTGGGGAAATGCTCCATGAAGGCCCGGGCAAAGAGCCCTCGCCCTTTCTTGGCGGGAACGCCGTTTTCGTCATAAACCTTGACCCGCTCCATGCCGCTGCTGGGGGATCCGCTCTTGAAAATGAAACCGCACAGCTCCTCGGCTTCCAGGGCCTGGAGCCGCTTTCGGGACCAGGCGAGCATACGATCGGTGAGGTCCTCTTTCGAACGGATGGTGATCAGCTGCGGCGCCTCTGGGTTTCCCACGAGGCGCATGGCCTCTCTCGGAATCGGCAACCCGCACTCCACCTCCGGACAGACGGGAACGAAGTCGAGGTACCGGCCCAGAGTATCCGTAATGTAGCGGTCCCTCTTATGCCCACCATCGTATCGTACGTTTTCTCCCAACAGGCAGGTGCTGACGCCGATCTTGATCTTGTCATCCATGACAGTCTCCGGATTCAGAAGGAGTGGTTGAAGGTAAGACCTGAATTGAGCGATTGTCGAGTTTGCCGAAGATGCAAGGAAGAGGGTGCTT
>CAZQCK010000151.1:0-7670 GCA_964591925.1 uncultured Desulfobacterales bacterium | reverse complement strand
TCAATCGACCCGAAGCTCCTCTCGCAGCCAGCCCCGAACGTCGTCCGTAAGGCCCCACACTCCCTTGTGGTGCTGAATCGATTCTAGAAACCGCTCCTTAACAGGGTCTGGCAAATGGATTTCAGCGAGCTCATCTGCGCCTTGGTTGCTGCGTCTTACAAGCAATGCCCTGGGCGGATCTTCCCAGCTGGTAAGCACGAAATAGTGTGAAATATCGTCCCTGGATTTGATCATGCGGCCATGTGACCAGTTGTTCCCCCACTCCAGGTAAAGCACGATCGCCTCTTCCGGTGTCATGTCCCAATCGATATCATCGATCAGTCCTCGGTTATTTCGAATGTCCTGCAGGTCCATGCCTTTTCTCCTTCACCTGAGTCGAGTGTTTCAACTTTCAGATATATTTAAGATTTTACCACTAGGCTGCGATTTTAAACGCTCAATTAAGGGTATAGAGTCGACCTGAGGTGTTTGGTTACCAGGGCCGGGCCGATTTGTTTCAGGGTGGCGGGTTTGAGGGCCGCTCGCCGTCAAGTCATAGGCCCATTTATTTCAATCGCTTATGGCCTTGCAACCGGCGACTGAGCCGGCGTTTGCAAAACCGTCGAGATTAGATGTTGCAGCATGGACTCGGCGAAAACGTCTGCATGGGGAGTTTTGCCTTGATAGCCCTTGTGGGGTGTAGCATGATAGCCTATTGAATGCCCCCCAGGGTCCGTCCCCGGGGGCAAAAACGGCTATTTTGAGCTGCAGCATTTGATGCGCCCGTGAGCGCTGGTGGTACCGGAAGGAGAGGTCATGGCGGGAAAGCGAATACCTGATCACATTAGGCGGAAGGTTGGCGAGGACTTTGAGAGCGGACTTTCCAAGAAGAAGATCGCTGAAACCTATGATATCAGCGCGACCAGTGTAACGCGCATCCTCAGAGAGAAGTCATCCAAGGCCCCTGAGGACAATCCGGTTCAAAAAGGAACCTCCTCTCCGGAGATGCAGAGGAAGCTCTCGGATATCGAACGGAGGATCAGTGACCTGGAGAAAAATATCATTTACCTGGAGGCCCGGAACAAGGGGAAAGGAACCCGCGTGTGAGCAGGATCGAGGCCTTTCTTCGCCGGGAGGTCCGTGATCGGTTTCTCCGGTACGTGCGTGTGAACACCCGTTCGGATCCGAACTCCGGCACCCATCCATCCTTCGAGGGCCAGTGGAGTCTGGCCGGAATCCTGGAAGACGAACTCGCCGCCATGGGGCTTCAGGACGTGGAAGTGGACCGGCAGTGTTACGTGTATGCCCGCCTTCCGGCCTCCCTTGGTGTCGAGGCCCCGGCTGTTTCCTTTTGCGCGCACCTGGACACGTCTCCTGCTGAGTCCGGTGAAGGTGTGACGCCGGTTGTACACAAGAATTACCAGGGCGGCCCCATTCGGTTTTCCGATGATTCCAGCCTGGTGCTGTCGCAGGAGCTTTCACCGGAGTTGGGCGGATGTGTCGGGCACACAATCATCACCGCCTCTGGAAAAACCCTGCTGGGCGCGGATGACAAGGCCGGTATCGCGGAGATCATGGCTGCGCTGTCCGCCTTCCACCGGTACGACGATCTTCCCCATCCGGAGCTTTGTATCCTGTTCACACCGGACGAGGAGATCGGGCAGGGCACCCGGGGGGTGGATGCGAAGCGGCTGGCACCGGCCGGCTATACCGTGGACGGGGGAGGATTGGGCGTCATCGAGGCGGAGTGCTTCACGGCTCACGAGGCGCGAATCCGTTTTCGCGGTCGAAATGTCCATCCCGGCTATGCCAAGGACCGCATGGTCAACGCCGGCTCCGCGGCCGTGCGGTTTGCGGCCGCTCTACCGGAGCACGACACACCCGAGCACACCGAGGACCGGGAGGGGTTTTTTCATCTCACAGGCCTTCAGGGGTGTGAGAACGAGGCCTGCCTGACTTACATCCTTCGGGACTTTGAGGAGGAAAACAACCGGCGGCGCATGGCGTTGCTCAGGGATATAGCCCGCGTCTTCCGCCGCCGATATCCCGGGCTGGGCGTTCGGGTGGAGACTCGAGAGCAGTACCGGAACATGAGGGAAGTGCTTGACCGTCATCCGGACGTAGTGGCGCGGGCTGAAGAGGCAGCCAGGGCTGCAGGGCTGCAGCCCGTGAGGAAGCCCATACGCGGGGGCACGGACGGGGCACGGCTTTCATTTCTGGGGATGCCCTGCCCGAACCTCTTTTCGGGTGCCATGATGCCCCATTCCCGGATCGAGTGGGTTTCGGAAACGGTGATGCAGAAGGCGGCTGAAACCATTATTGAGCTTTGTCGTCTCTGTTCCCGGTAATTCGGGACTTCTCCCGGGGATCAAGCCCCTGTTCCCTCACCGTCGTCGCCTAGCCTTCTGTAGAGGGTCCTTCTGCCGATTCCCAGGATGGTGGCGGCTCGGCGCTTGTTTCCACTCACTTCGTTCAGTACATGTCGAATGTAACGTCGCTCCACTTCCATTAGGGGGGGCAGGGGGTCTTTACCCTCGGTCGAGGTGTACAGATCCGCTCCATGTGTATCCTCGCCCTCCTGAGCATTCCGAATCCTTGCAGGCAAGTGGCGTGCGCGAATCCGACTCCCGGACGCAAACGTGACCGCCCGTTCCACCGCGTTTCGAAGCTCGCGAACGTTCCCCGGAAAAGGATAGTGCGCGATCAGGTCCAAGGCCCTGGCGGAAAAACCCTTGATGTCTTTGCCGAGGGCCAGCGCAAACTGCTGAAGAAATCGGACAGCCAGGAGCTCGACGTCCTCCTCCCGTTCTCTGAGAGGAGGAACCCGCAGGGAGAAGGTCTCCAGGCGGAAGAAAAGATCTTCCCTGAAATGGCCCAGCTGTACGTCTTCTTCGATATTCCGGTGGGTGGCCCCCATTACACGCACATCCACCTGATATTCCCTGTTTTCTCCCACCCTTCTCAGTTTTCCGTCCTGAAGGATGCGGAGAAGTTTGGCCTGAAGAAAAAGGGGCATCTCGGATATCTCGTCCAAGAGGAGGGAACCGCCTTCGGCTTCGGCAAAAAGTCCCCGTCGGTTTTTTCGGGCACCGGTGAACGAGCCCTCCGCATGGCCGAAAAACTCGCTTTCCAGCAAGTGTTCCGGTATGCCGGCGCAGTTGACGGGTAAAAAAGGGTTTTCAGCCCGGGAGCTCTCTTCGTGAATGGCCCTGGCCACAAGTTCCTTTCCCGACCCGCTCTCCCCCAGAATCAAGACCGGTCCCTGGGCCTTGGCCACCTGCACGATTTGTTCAAAAAGAAGCCGCATGGGTGCGCTCTGCCCATGCATCCCGTGGAAGCTTTTCGAAGAAAGAACCCCCCGCATCTGATGTACCGTTTCCTTTAGCCGCTTTCTTTCCAGAATGCGCTTCACGGACAGAATGAAATGTTCCAGGTCGAGCGGCTTGGTCAGAAAATCCTCCGCCCCCGCCTTCAAGGCCTCCACTGCCTTGGGGATACTCCCGAAGGCAGTGATGATGAGAAATGCAGGGGAATGATCCGGACTCTTTTCGTGAACTTCCCTCAAAAAGCTCATTCCGTCCATTCCCGGCAGCCGGAGGTCACACACCACCAGGTCGGGCCATCTCCGCTCCATCGCGGTTTTCGCCTCCTCGGCTGAGGGCGTCCACAGGGCATCCAGAGACGCGTCCCGCACTTCTTCGAGCAGTAAAGCTCCCAGAGCCTTGTCATCCTCTACGATCAATACGAAATCGCTCAAGGCCTCCTCATCACTCATAAGCGATGCCTCGCTTTCATCACAGATACGACACTTCTTCCGCCGAACTCGTTTGCTGTTGCTGTGGTGGAATCAGAAGATCAAAACAAGCACCTCCCAGTTCGCTTTCACGCACCTTGATGGACCCGTTGTGTTCTTTCGCAATGGTGTGCACCACCGAAAGGCCCAGGCCCGTTCCTTCACCTACCGCCTTGGTGGTGAAAAACGGTTCGAAAATCTTGGAACGAATCTCCTGCGGCACGCCCGGGCCGTCATCTTCCACGGCAAAATGGGTCCCTTCTTTGTTTTGTTCCCAGGACAAAGCAATCCGGCCGGCGGGGGAGCTCTGTACGGCGTTGCGCAAGAGATTGACCAATGCCTGGTGGAGCCTCATGGCGTCCATCATGATGGGGACGCCCTGTTTGGATCCATGGATTTGAATGATCGAGCCCTTGGCTTTTGCCTCATTCTCGACCGCCGACACCGCCGACTCGGCCAGGGAGGCCGGCTCGGTCAGGGAGCCGCGAAACGGGCTGCGTCGGCTGAAGTCAAGCAACTGCGTGATTATGCGCTCCATGCGGGACACTTCTTCACGAACAGCCACAAGGGTCTGTCTCTGCCCCTCGGACAGGCCCTCATCGCGAAGAGCACGTTGGGCCTTGCCGCTGATGACACTCAAAGGGGTGCCGAGTTCGTGGGCGGTGCCTGCGGCAAGTCTCCCGATGGCGGCCAACTTTTCCGACTGCTGAAGGTCCTTTTCCAGCTTTTCCCGATTTTTTCGGTGCGCCACAATGGCCTGTTCCGCATTTTCAATCCCCTGGAGCATATGGTTGAAGCTTTCACCCAGCTCGACGATCTCCTGGGGGCCTTTATGAGGGAACCGGTGCTTGCGTTCCCCCCTTGCAACCCGTGACATGCTGTCGTTCAACCGCCCCAGATGCACCCCGAGGGCTCGGTGATGCCCATACAGCACCACGGCCGAGAGCACCACAAGGAGAATCCCCAGGCTCAGGATCCCCTGCATCCTGATGGAGTACAAGTGGTCGCTGAACTCTCTTCCTCGTCGAGTCAGTTGAAGCAGCCCGTTGATTCGTCCTCCCGTGTCCGTGAGGGGCACAAAATAGGAGTACACCTGATGACCTGCAATGGATCCGTACTCCCCTCGCTGTTCACCTTCCGCGGCCAGCTCGGTCAAACGTTCCGGTTCCGGTTCCGTGTCTGCCAGACCCAGGGTCGCGATTTCTTTTCCTTCTTTATCGTAAATGTGAGCGCTGTAAACCCGACCGATGGAAAACACGGATTCCAATGCCTGCATCATGCTGCCCATTCTGTTTTTTTCCAGTGCATAACTCAACGGAAGCTGCACAGCCCGTGCCACGAGTTCCAAGTCTTTCTGCATCTGACTTTCCACTTGTTCTTCAATGGAGTTCAAGGCCAGGTAACCGAAAAGCCCGACCAAACAGACCAAGGGGGCGACCACATAGACCAGGAGTGCCAGACGAAAACTCATGGATGATGGGAATAAGGGAAAGCCGTTCATGATGCCTCCTTTTGGCACACACCAATAACACATGTGTCATTTTTGCGCAACACAAAGTGTGCCGAGGGACAGTGGTTTTTGTTCGTGCTTTGTCATTAAAGTAAGTAATCTAAGGGTGATACAGCGTGTGAGCTCGCTCGATGAATTTTTGGTACGATAAGTGCTCTCTCTACATGCAGTTCGCGGGCCTGATAGAGGGTCAGGGCCCCGTAGAAAAAAAACATCTATCATACCAACAAAGGGAGGTTTCACATGCTCAAAAATTTCGGTATTTCAGCCCTCGCTTCATTTTGCCTGCTGTTTTTCATGGCCGTTCCCACAATGGCGCAGGAGGGCGCAGGCCAAAAGATCACTGATGAGGAGCTGGAAAAGGCGGCAGAGGCCTATGTGGAGATCGCAATGATCAGTCAAGAGTTTCAGCAGAATGTGCAACAGACAAATGACGAAAAAGAAAGACAGAAAATTCAACAAGAAGCCAATGAAAGAATGATTAAAGCAGTTGAAGAAGCAGATTTAGATGTGGAAACATATAATAAAGTTATGGGAGAAGTCAGCAAAGATGAAGAATTAAGTAAAGAGTTTAGCGCTAAAATACAAGATATGAATTAAAACAGCATAGACAATCCTTTATTGATGAAGCTCAATTTTGCGGAGTTTTCAATCCAAAAATGACTGTTTTTTGTAACGATCAAGGCTTAATGACGATATTGTGAAATGGGATACACAAGATATCCCGACATGAATGCAGTGATGGTGAGCAAAAGGTGTCATTTGGATGAAATTACAATAATAGGAGGTGCTATGAAGAAAATTGTGAAGCAAATTGTGTTGTATACAGCCGCCTTAGGGCTGATTGTAGTGTCTATGGGATGCTCTTCAGGCCCTCTGAGCGACGAGGAAGCCGAGGAACTCAGATCTGAAGTCAAGCAGATAGGTGAGCAATTGGACGAAGTGCAAGCCGCGCTGGCCGATCTCCCTCAGGCAAAAGACGAAAGAGATATTGAGGCGCAGGTGGAAGAGTTTCGCGATCAACTGGCAGCCCTGAAACGCTCCCTTGATGATATCGATGAGGCGTTGAAACCTCCTCCAGAGCCTGAGCAGCCTGCGGGTCAGCAGGCCCCGGGTGGCATGGGTGGTGGAGGAGCCGGTCAAGGAGGCGGCCAGACCTATTAGAAACGCTGTTTTCCTGTCTAAAACATTCCTTAGCCCTTGAAGGTAAGTCCCGCAATTCCCGGCGACCACGTCGCCGGGAATTGCGGCCTGCCGATTATACCGAATCTGCGGTGTCATCAGGTGCTTCGCATACCTGAGTATAGCGAAGCACCTTCTTCCTTGTATCTTGAGCAAACTCGACCATCGATCAATTCAGGAATCTGTAACTGTTCCAGAGATCCATGTACGCCTTTTCGAACGAGCGCCTCTTCGAGTATAGCCTGGCGTTAGCGTTCATAATGTTCAGGCGTTCCGGGTCATCGATGGGGTTCAGCAGGGTCCGAACAAAGCAGCTTTCGTCGTTCGCCGCGATGACGAATCCCGTTTCTTCGGGAATCAGGTTTTCCTTGGGCCCACCTTCGTCCTTAACCACCGTCCCCATTTATGGATGGACACTTTTTGTGTTGGAGGAGGGTTCAGGTTTTGTTTTCTATTTGCAGTCGCCCACACGGGTTCCTTTCATGGTGCTTTCGAGGGTCATGCCGGTATCTTGGATGACGGTCGTCACCGATCCCTCGAAGCGATCTCCAAAGTAGCGTATATGTCCTGTGCTTTCCACTTGCCCTCCTTGACCGCTGCATCGCATACGCCAGTTCACAGTGTCACTCGAGGTGCTTACATCGGTGATCTCGCACTCCTGTCCGGGTTGAGTGTTGCGGGGGACCGTGTCGTCTTCGGTGAGGCACTGGGTAGTGGTGGAGGGCGGAATGTTCAAGCCCTGCATGTGGGTTGTGGTGGTGATCTCCCACAGGCCCGGGGTCATGTTCGGGCCGCTCAGGGCATGGTTGGCGAACGACAGGAGCAGGGTGCAAAGGAAACCCGCGAACCACAACGTTTTCATCTCGTATTTCCTCCGTATAATGAAATGACTCAAAAAAAACAGACCCGGGGCGTTGGAGCCTTTAATCCAATAGCCGCAGGCAGAGGACTGCGCGAATGCAGCAAGCGGACAAGTTTGAAGCGCTCCGAAGTATGATCAAGGGCATTCTTTTTGTCAACGAAAAGAGGGGTTGAGAAAAAGGGGAAAACCGGTCGGGATCGCATGGTCTTTTTGTCGCACTTCGTGGTACAATCTGAATTCAGGTACAAGAAAAAAGCCGTGGGGCGCTCAGAGTATCGCATCTCAACGAGCAATCTCACCCGGATGGATGAGGACTGAAAAGGAGGAAATGGGAGCATGGGCAT
>CAZQCK010000150.1:0-7774 GCA_964591925.1 uncultured Desulfobacterales bacterium | reverse complement strand
CCGCGGCCCGTCGCGGCCAACGGGCGAACAAGACGGGGCAAGTCGCTGATTGCGGTGTAGTCCCGGGCCAGAATGCGGCCGCGGGCCTCGTACTGGCGGGCCAGGGCCTGTTTTCCTACAAATTCGCCCTTCAGCGAGCTGAAGCTCACAGCGAACCGGGCCAGGGGGCAGGCCATGATCGGAATCTCCTTGCCCTCGGGATCCGTGCCCAGCTCATGGCCGTAAAGGGGGAGCCCCGCTTCCAGCCGCAGGGTGTCGCGGGCGCCCAGGCCCACAGGTGAGGCCCCGAGATTGAGCAGAAGGTCCCAGACCTCCGGGGCCGCCCCGGAAGACAGGAACAGCTCGAAGCACACCGGCTCTCCGGTGTATCCGGTCCGGGCCACGTGTACCTCGTGGCCCTGAATGGTGACCGTGCCTACTGCATTGCGCATGGGTTCGGGAAGACTGCCCCCTTGGACTACGGAGGCCAGGATTTCTCTGGAGCGTGGACCCTGGAGGGCCAGCATGGCGATCTCAGAGGTCCGATCACTAAGGTCCACCTCCTGAAAAGCGCCGGCGATGTCCTGAAGGTGCGCCAGATCCTGGTCCCGGTTGGCGGCGTTCACCACCAACAGAAAGGCATCCTCTTCGAACCGGTACAGATACGCGTCGTCAAAGGCGCCCCCGGAGGCGTTGGGAATGAAGGTATATTGAGCGCTGTTCTCGTGCCCGTCCAGGGCCTCGGCATTGTTGGTGAGCGCGTGTTGCAGAAAGGCGGTCCTGTCGCGACCCTGCACCACGAAGCGTCCCATATGGGAAACATCGAACAAGCCGGCGGCCTTGCGGGTGCTCAAGTGCTCCTCCACAATGCCCGCGGGGTACATGACGGGCATGTCCCACCCGGCAAAGGGCGCCATCTTCGCCCCCAGGGAAACGTGCCGGTCGTAAAGGGGGGTTCGCAGGGGTTCTTCCATGATTGTTTCCTCCGGGATTTCGTATTTGACGAACTCGAAAAAACCGTATCACGCCATATCGATGATTTCAAGAAAAAATAGAGCATTTACTGAGGTAATAATGAGAAATTTAAAAAAATATTGACAGATCCATCAAAATTCCTGTAATCAATGAGCAGGCTTTCTTTTGAGCGGCCTCCTTTCGAGGAATCGAACCTTGAAGATAGACGAGACCAGCATCGCCCTCATCAAGCACCTTCGGGACGGGAGAAGGTCCTTTCGTCGTATTGCCGAGGCCTTGGGCGTGTCGGAGAACACGGTGCGGAGCCGGGTGTCCGGCCTGGAACGGGAGGGCCTCCTGGAGATTTCCGGCTTGGTGGACCCCGAAGGACTTCCGGAGCATCACCTGGTGCTTATAGGCGTCAAGCTCAGCACCATGGAGCTGGTGAAGAAAGGGGAGGAATTCAGCCGCTTGAAGGGGGTGGTCTCGGTCAGTGTGGTCACGGGGCGGTACGACTTGTTCCTGCAGGTCCTGCTCAACAACAGATTCGGGCTTTTGGAGTTCTACACACAAGAGGTCAGCCGCATTCAGGAAGTTCAGTCTGTGGAGACCTTTGTAGTGTACAAGGGCTACAACATCCGGGTCCCTTATGTGCTCTGAGCTCCGCAGAGTGAACTGATTAATATTAAAGGTTTTCTCTTGGCGTTCTTGGCGTCTTTGCGAGAAAATACACCTTTACGATTTCGTCGAAATGGTGAGGCCGGACGGCTTGGTTCAGGCCTCTTTGCAACCGCATCGAGGTGGACACACACAGCATTGCAAGAGGAGGAAGCATCATGAAGGAGATCCAAGAGATCGTGTTGCCCGAAGAGCTTCGATACAGCCCGAGCCACGAGTGGTCCAGGGTGGAAGGTGATCAGGCTCGCGTGGGGATCAGCGATTATGCCCAGAATCAGCTCGGAGACATTGTCTTCGTGGAACTGCCCGAGGTGGGGACCCTGCTGGAAAAGGGCCGGGAGTTCGGCACGGTGGAGTCGGTCAAGGCCGTGGCCGAGGTGTACGCCCCGCTGAGCGGGGAGGTCGTTGCGGTCAATGACGCGCTCGCAGACGCCCCCGAGCTCGTGAACAGTGATCCTTACGGGGAAGGGTGGATGATGGAGCTGTCCCTGAAGGATCCGGCGGAAGCCGGCGGCCTGATGAGCCGGAATGATTATTTGGACAATCTCAGAGAACAGGAATAGGCCATGCGATACCTGCCGCACACGTCCGAGGAGATCGCCTCCATGCTGGAGGCGGTGGGTGCCGGCGCTTTGGAAGATCTCTTTTCCGCCGTTCCCGCGCAATGCCGGCGGGAGTCCCCCATGGAGCTACCGCCGGCCATGTCCGAGTGGGATCTCTCGCGGCATCTGGCCGGGCTGGCCGGGGGCGCGGCATCGGCCGGCCAATGCCTGTCGTTCGCCGGGGCCGGGAGTTATGATCACTACATTCCTGCTACGGTCGGGGCGCTACTCAGTCGATCGGAGTTTTATACGGCATACACCCCGTATCAGCCCGAGATGACCCAGGGCACCCTGCAGGGCATCTATGAGTACCAGACCCTTATCAGCCGCCTGCTGGGCATGGATGTGGCGAACGCCTCCCTCTATGACGGCGCTTCTTCCCTGGCCGAGGCCCTTCTTATGGCGGTGCGGATCACGCGGAAAATGCGGGTGGCGGTCTCACGAGCGGTTCATCCCCATTATCAACACGTGGTCCGGACCTATTTCGGTCCCACCGGCTACGAGGTGGTGGAGATCCCGTTTCTCGAGGACGGAACCACGGACCTGTCTTTGCTTGCTTCGGGCGGGGATTTTGCCGCTGTAGCCGTCCAGTCTCCCAATGTCTTCGGATGCGTGGAAAATCTGCAACGGGCGGCGGATCTGGTCCACGATGGGGGCGGGCTTCTGGTGGCGACTTTCTCGGAGCCGTTGGCGTTCGGGTTGTTCCGCTCTCCGGGCGGCCAGGGAGCCGACATCGCGTGCGGGGAAGGTCAGAGCTTCGGCGTTTCCCAGTCTTTCGGCGGTCCCTTGCTGGGCCTGTTCACAACACGGGACAAGTATGTTCGAAGCGTTCCCGGCCGACTGGTGGGAAAGACCGTGGATCAGGAAGGTCGACGGGGTTTCGTGCTCACCCTGGCGACACGGGAGCAGCACATTCGTCGGGAGAAGGCCACCTCCAATATTTGCACGAACAACAGCCTGTGTGCCCTGGCCGCGGCCGTTTACCTCGCCACACTCGGAGGAAGCGGGCTGCGGGAGCTGGCCCGGCTCAACTTCGACAAGGCCGAGTACCTCAAAGGGTGTCTGAAGGAGTCGGGTTTCGATGTCCCCTTCGGCACACCCACGTTCAACGAGTTCGTGGTGAGGGCTCCCCAGGGGTTCGAGCGCAAATATGAACACCTGCTCCAGGCGGGCATGGTGGCCGGTGTACCGCTTTCGCGCTGGTATCCCGAGCTTTCAGACCATTACCTTTTTTGTGTGACCGAGACAAAATCCGTCGAGGACATGGATCGACTGGTAAGGGAGATGACATCATGAAAGAACCCCTCGGAACCACCGGACTGGTTTTGAACGAGCCCCTCCTGTGGGAAAAGGGTGTTCCGGGCAGGGAGGGTTTTTCCCTGCCGCCCCGGGATGTGCAGCGGGCCCCCCTTCCTCCGGGTCTCGCAGGGCAGGGACCGGACCTTCCCGACCTGAGTGAGGTGGACGTAGTGCGGCATTACACCCGCTTGTCCCAGTGGAACTTCGGTGTGGATACCGGAATGTATCCGCTGGGATCCTGCACCATGAAGTACAATCCCAAGATCAATGAAGATCTGGCCGGCCTCTCAGGGTTTGCAGGCGCACATCCCCTGCTTCCTGCGGATTACTGCCAGGGGCCTCTGAGGCTGATGCATGAACTTCAGGGCTTTCTGGCAGAGATCACCGGCCTGGAAGCCGTTAGCCTGCAACCGGCCGCAGGGGCCCAGGGCGAGCTCACAGGCATGCTTCTCATACATGCATTTCATGAGAGCCGAGGCGCGAGGCGCACGAAGATCATAGTGCCCGACACGGCCCACGGCACCAACCCGGCAAGCGCCGCCCTGTGCGGATACCGGCCCGTTCCCGTGGTCTCCAGCGAGGAGGGTGTGCTCGCGGCCGAGGCTGTGGCCGGGGTTATGGACGAGGACACAGCCGGCATCATGATCACGAACCCGAACACCCTGGGCCTTTTTGAAGAGAACATTCGAGAGATCTCTGACATAGTCCACGCCAAAGGAGGTCTGGTGTACGGTGACGGGGCCAACCTGAACGCCGTCATGGGGATGGTCGATATGCGCCGAATCGGGGTGGATGTGCTGCATCTGAACCTGCACAAGACCTTTTCCACACCCCATGGGGGTGGAGGACCGGGATCCGGCCCGGTCTGCGTGACCCGGGAGCTGGAGCCCTTTCTGCCTGTTCCGCGGGTCCTCAAGCAGGGGGATCGTTACACCCTTTCAGAGGATTTTCCCCGGAGCGTGGGACGGCTGCACGGGTTCTACGGAAGCTTTGGGGTGATGATCAAGGCCTACGCCTATATTCTGAGCATGGGGGCCGCGGACCTCGAGCGGGCCAGTCGTTTGGCCGTGCTCAATGCCAACTACGTGAAGGAAGGCTTGAAGGACGTCTACGACCTGCCCTATGATCGGCCCTGCATGCACGAGTGTGTGTTTACGGACAAGCGGCAACAGGGACGTAAGATCACCACCCTGGATATTGCCAAGCGGCTGATGGACTTCGGCTTTCATCCTCCCACCATCTATTTCCCTCTGGTGGTGAGCGGTTCTCTCATGGTGGAGCCCACGGAGACGGAATCCAAGGAAGAGGTGGACCGGTTCATCGAGGCCATGCGAACGATAGCCGAGGAAGCCGAGGACAACCCTGACCTTTTGCGAAGCGCACCGACCCGCTGCCGTCTGCGACGCCTGGACGAGACCGCGGCGGCCAGAAAGCCCTGTCTCAAGGGCTGATAGAGGCAGCCGCGAGGCCGGAGGAGACATGGAACGGAACGGACAAAAACGGGAGGCGGACCCCTTGGAGCCATGGTTGGCTGTGGATTTGGGGCTGGCCCCCTATGGTCCGGTGCGGGAGCTGCAGATTGCTCTGGTGTCTGCGCGCCGGGCGGGCGACCTTGTTCGGAATGCGGTTCTGGTTCTCGAGCATGAGCCTGTGTTCACTCTGGGACGAAGGGGCGGGACAGGTCATTTTCGGGTTTCACCCGGCTTTCTCGATCGAGCCGGGGTGCCCGTGGTCCACGCGGAGCGGGGAGGGGATGTCACCTACCATGGACCGGGTCAGCTCGTAGTGTATCCCATCGTGGACCTTTCCGCGGCGCATCTCAAGGTGGTGGAGTTTGTGGAGAAGCTCGAGGAGGTCATGATCCGCACGGCCCGGGATTGCAGAGTGGAAGCGGTGCGCAGTCCGAAGAACCGGGGGGTCTGGGTGGGCGATTGCAAGCTCGGAAGCGTGGGAATCGCCGTCCGCCGGGGGGTGGCGTTTCACGGGTTGGCGCTGAACGTCAATGTGGATTTGACACCCTTTCAGTGGATCCATCCCTGTGGGCTGTCGAGCGTGTCCATGACCTCCCTGTCCCGGGAAGGGGCTGAAGGGATCTGCCCGGCCCGCGTCCGCCCCCTGATACGGAACAGGATGGCTGAGGTGTTTGGGGTGGACTTGCAGGAGACGCCTCCTTCGGTGCTGAAGGAGATTGCAGGAGTCCCTGGTCTTCAAGGACCGGACTCGAGTGAACAGGAAGCACGAAATGGATGATTCGGAGGGCCGAAAATTTTCCACTCGAAAGCCTGCCTGGCTGCGGCGCCGTTTGCCTTCAGGGCGTGCGTGCGAGGAGCTGAGAAGCCTTCTCAAGGGAAGACGCCTCCATACGGTGTGCGAGGAGGCGCAATGCCCCAACCTGTGGGAGTGTTTTTCCAACCACACAGCCACCTTTTTGATCCTGGGCAATATCTGCACTAGAAATTGCCGCTTCTGCGCCGTTTCACACGGCCTTCCCGACCCGCCGGATCCGGAAGAGGCGTTGCGGGTGGCGGATGCCGCCTGTAGTATGGGGCTCGGACACGTGGTCGTGACCTCGGTTACAAGGGATGATCTTCTTGACGGTGGTTCGCAGATGTTTGCAGACACGGTTCGAGCCATTCGTGAGCGGGTTCCCGGGGCCTCGGTGGAGGTCCTTATTCCGGATTTTCAGGGACGCCGCAAGGACCTGGAAACCGTGATGAAAGCCGGGCCGGAGGTGCTGAACCACAATCTGGAGACCGTGGAGAGGCTTTATTCAACGGTTCGACCCGAGGCGGACTACGCCCGTTCCCTGGAACTCCTTCAACGAACAGGGCGGAAGGAAGGCGGGCCTCTCTCAAAGTCCGGTCTCATGCTGGGGCTGGGGGAGCGCCCGGCGGAAGTTCGGCTCGCGCTCAAGGATTTGCTCGAGGCCGGCTGCCGCATGTTGACGCTGGGCCAGTATCTGCAGCCGTCAAAGAACCACTTGCCGGTGGAGCGTTTCGTTCCGCCGGAGGAGTTCGAGGCCTGGCGGAAGCTGGCGCTTGCCATGGGCTTCGAGCAGGTGGCGAGCGGCCCTTTTGTGCGCAGTTCTTATCGGGCCGGAGAACTGTTGAAGGGCCGATCGGGCCGCCCCTCGGGGCCCGATACAGCCTGAAAGAGCTCCCGGCTTCTGCCGCAAAGCTCAACCCGGCTCAGACCAGACCTTGGTCCAGCATGGCGTTCACCACCTGGACAAAACCGGCGATGTTGGCACCGCTCACGTAATTTCCCTGGTTCCCGTACTCCTCGGCCGCATCCAGGCAGGTTTTGTGAATGCCTTTCATGATTTCCTTCAGACGGCTGTCCACTTCTTCCCGGGGCCACTTCAAGCGCATGCTGTTCTGGGCCATCTCCAGGCCCGACACCGCCACACCACCCGCGTTGGCCGCTTTGCCGGGTCCGTAAAGAATCTTGCCGTCCAGGAAAATGTCCACGGCCTCCGGCGTGGAGGGCATGTTGGCTCCCTCGGACACCAGAGTGACTCCGCCTTTGATGAGGTTCGCGGCGTCCCGGCCGTTGATCTCGTTCTCCGTGGCGCTCGGAAACGCGCAGTCCGCCTTCACGGCCCACAGCGGGTTGTGATCCAGGGTGGAGTCCGCCTCTATGTAGGAGGTCTGGGAGTACTTCTCCACATACTCCTGAATGCGGCCGCGGCGGATGTTTTTCAGCCGCTTCACAAACTCGAGCTTTTTGTTGTCAATGCCCTCCTCATCGTAAATGAAACCCGAAGAGTCCGAGAGCGTTACCACCTTTCCACCGAGCTCGTTGATTTTTTCCACGGTGTACTGGGCGACGTTGCCGGAACCGGACACAAGACAGGTCTTCCCTTCGAGGTTGTCGTTGCGTGTGGCCAGCATCTCCAGGGCAAAGTAAACGCAGCCGTAACCCGTGGCTTCGGGCCGGATCAGGCTGCCCCCCCAGCCGAGGCCCTTGCCCGTGAGAACACCGGTGAACTCGTTGCGCAGTTTCTTGTACATCCCGAACAGGTAGCCGATCTCCCGGGCCCCGACCCCGATATCGCCGGCCGGCACATCCGTGTTGGGACCGATGTGCCGGAAGAGTTCGGACATGAAGGCCTGGCAGAAACGCATGACCTCGTCGTCGGACTTTCCTTTGGGATCGAAGTCGGACCCGCCTTTCCCTCCCCCCATGTTGAGGGTGGTGAGCGCGTTCTTGAAGACCTGTTCGAAGGCCAGGAACTTGAGGATGCTCAGGTTGACGGACGG
>CAZQCK010000149.1:0-7804 GCA_964591925.1 uncultured Desulfobacterales bacterium | reverse complement strand
TGTCCATCGAAGTCGATGTCCAACCGAAGAATCGACCTGAAGCCGTTGATACCATCGACGGCGCTCTGGGTGAATTATCTATGTTTCATCAAAACCATGGTTTCTATGTCCATGGGATATCGATTGAATCGGCCATTCTGCCGGATGGCTGGGAACGAAGAACGATACCGATCAGCGACCCCATAGCCACACGCGGCAAGACAGGTTTATGCATCGAGGTACATGATCTTGCCACCAGTAAGCTCGTCGCATACAGGGAAAAGGACAAAGAATTTGTTCGCTTGCTCCTGATCGAGAAAATGGTGGATGACAAAGCCCTTGCCGAACGAATAAACGTTTTGAAAATAGAGGAGCGATTGCGAGAGGGTCTTATCCGCTGGGTAAGCATTACTGCAGAAGAATTGGAAGGTCATCCATAGCAGGATGTGATCGCCTCTCACCCCGACGTCCATCTTGTCTGCGTTATCAGCGTTCCGGACGTGAAATGGGGCGAAGCGGTCAAGGCGGACATCGTTCCCAAGGAGGGGAAAGCCCTTTCCTAGCCCGAGGTCATTGCGTATTGCAGAGAACGCATAGCCTCCTACAAGAAACCCAAGAGCGGCTTTTTCCCGGTTTGCCTATCCAGATGCCGGACCTGTGCCGGTTTACGGACCATCCGCATGGACCCTGCCGCGGGCCAGGGAGGCGGCTATGCCGCCCAAACAAAGCGCTATGGACACACCCAGGCAGGCGCGCATGGCCTGGAGCAGCGACGAAACGTTTTCAGGCCCGATCGCGGCCTCCCCCACGAACATGGAGATCATCACCGTGGCCACGGCCATGCTCGTGCTCATGCCCACCGCGCGCATGGTGGTGATCACGCTGGAGGCCACCCCGTAGTGCCGCCTGGACACAGAGCCCATGATCGCGTTGGAGTTGGGGCTCGAAAACAGTGCATACCCGAACCCGAGGATAACCAGAACGGAAACCACGTACCCGAGGGGGCTCTCCTTGCCGGTGAACAGCAGCATCACGAGGCCCAGCGCCGTGATACCCATGCCCACAGAGGCCACCCGGCCCGCGTCCCTGCGGTCGGACAGGCGGCCGGCTGCCGGAGAGAACGTGGCCTGCACAATGGGTTGAGCCAGCAGCACCAGGCCCGCCATCTGGGGCGGCAGGCCCTTCACGAACTGCAGGTACAGGCTCATCAGCATGGTGACCGCAAACACGGCTGCGTAGTGGATCAGGGCGGCCAGGCTGGAAAATGCGAACACCCGGTTCTCCAAAAAGAGCCGCATGTCCAGGAGCGGATCAGAAACACGGCACTCCCGCCTCACAAAGAGAGCGATCACCCCGATCCCGCCGGCCAGCAGAAAGGCGCCGCGGGCCCCGGGCAGGTTCGCGGCCCCGTAGGTAATGCCGAACAGCCCGCAGGCGTAGAAAAGACACCCGATGACGTCGAGCCTCTGACCTGCGGCGTCGGCCCACTCCACCCTCAGCCGCGTGACGATCCACAAAAAGGCCACGGCCCCCAGAAGGGCCGCGGACAGGAACACGCTTTGCCAACCAAAGTACCCCGTGAGCATCCCTCCCACAAAGGGACCGGCCGAGAGCCCTGTGTAGACCGCCGCGATCACCAATCCAAAGGCCGAGCCCCTTTCTTCCGGTGGAAAGACCGACGTCACGATGGCCATTCCGGTGACGGCCACGGCACTGCTCCCGGCCCCCTGAAGGACCCGCAGCGCAATGAGTGTGCGCGGGTCCTCCACCAGCCAGCAGATTGCCGAGGACACCGTGAGCAGGAAGATCCCTCCGGCGAGCATTCGCTTCCGCCCCCAGATGTCCGCGGCCTTTCCCAGGGGCAGGGCCAGCATGGCATTCACGAGCACAAAGGCGGCCGCGATCCAGCTCAGCTGCACGGCAGTGGCCGAGAGGTCCTCCTGAATGGCCGGAAGCGCCACGTTCACGGCCGAGCTCAAATAGGGGGCCATGAAGCTCGCGATCACGGCCGCCAGCAGCGTGGACCGCTTGAGCGATTTTTCAGTGGCAGTTGTCATCGTCTGGAATGGGACATTGTAAGCCTTGCAATGATTTCCTAAATTGTCCGTCCATCGCGAACTATGCAAACCTTATCACATCCAAGAGTAACTCAAAGGGGTTTTTGAAGGCGATTTTCCTCCATCTTGATATCAATCCTTAAACTTTGCGGTTTTTACGGCTTGGCGTGAGCTTTTGACTTTTTACGAGGCCCCATCATTGACTTCCGGCAGGGTCTTGGATTACGAGTATTGGAGAGTAACGCCCGATGCCGGCTTCTTATGAACCCCCACATGGGATTGCACAGTAAAAAGCTCCGGAGCCAGGGCGCACTGATCTTTGGAAATGCGGGGTAATGGTGTTCCAGCAAAACCTCTTGCAGAGGATGGGTGATGGATACGATAGAGAAGCCTTCTTTCCGTGCATTTGCCTTTGTGTATATCGCGGCTGGTGCGGTATTTCTGGTGCTCATCGCCCTGGATCGGGGCGGCATTGTCCGCACGGTTCTCAAGGCCATTCCGGTGAGTATCCTGATCATTCCGGTGCTCCGTGATATTCGAGGGTTCCCCGGAGTTTTCCTGACCGGAGCCCTGCTTGGCTCCGTATGCGGGGATGTCTTGCTCGATCTCCCGGATGCCGGGTTTTTCATTTACGGCCTGGCCGCTTTTCTGACAGCCCACGTTTTCTACACTGTCTTGTTCTTCCGATACGCCGGAAGACCCTCCGGTTTTGACATGGCCGTCATAGCCGTACTCATCCTCTTTGCCGGGCTCATGATATGGATCTTCCGCAACATTGACCCGAGCCTATTGGGCCCGGTTGTCGCCTACATCGTCATCATTATCACCATGAGCATCGGCGCCCTTCTGGTTCCAGCCTCCAGCCGCCTCCTTTTCTGGGGGGCACTCCTGTTTATCGCCTCGGATCTGGTTCTGGCGGTCAACAAATTCCTGATCGATATTCCATATGGGCGGCCCATCAATATCACTCTCTATTTTCTTGCTCAGTTCAGTATCGTTGCAGCTGCTCGGGCCATCTGGATGGATAGGGGAGCAGGCAAGTCATGAGGGAGAGGAAAATAGCCGGAGGTCGTCATGAAAATCGCCCAATATGATGAAAACGGCATTTTGATGTTGGGACTGATTGATGGTGAAGGGCTTTATCCGTCTGGATTTCAAGGGGATATGATCGATGTCATCATGAAATCACCGCGCCTTGATCCATCGGGCAAGGCCATACCGCTCGACAGAGTGCGATTTCTCCCCGCTGTGACCCGACCCTCAAAGATTATCGCCATCGGGTTGAACTATCTGGATCATGTTCGAGAAAGCAAAGGGACGGTTCCTGAGTCACCCCTGGTATTTGCCAAGTTTCCCAACTCCCTTGCGGCCCATCGGCAGGCGATTATCTGGGATTCAAACGTAACGCGGAAAGTGGATTTCGAGGCCGAGCTCACTGTAGTCATGGGCGGAACCGTCACCCGCATTGCGGAGAGTGAGGCCATGGACGCGGTTTTCGGGTATACATGCGGTAATGATGTGAGCGCCCGTGACCTCCAATTCGGAGACGGTCAATGGGTCAGGGGAAAATCCCTGGATACGTTCTGCCCGTTGGGACCGTGGATCGTCACTCCAGACGAGATTCCCGATCCCCACGCGCTCTCCATATCCTGTGAAGTAAACGGAACGATCATGCAGGACAGCCATACATCCCAGATGATTTTCAGGCTTCCGTTCCTTATCAGCTATCTGTCTCACCACTTCACGCTCTTTCCGGGAGACATCATTATGACCGGAACTCCGCACGGGGTGGGGGCCTTCAGAAAGCCATCCGTATATCTTCAGAATGGGGACGAGGTAACCGTGAGCATCGAGGGGATCGGACGACTGAGCAACACGTGCGAAATCCGTTAGTGGGACGTCGAACTTCATGGGCGACCATGCGCAGTATCGGTCCCGCCCGGCCCCGGCAGATTCATGAACCCGCAGACCTGTGGGATGGAAAGTCCGGACCGCAATGTAGCCTTCGGGGCAGAAAGCCCATCCTTGGCCGGTTGACGCATGGTGCAGCTGGTGGTGCGCTCCGTAGCCTTGCGTATGACATGGGGGACCGTGCCCCAGTAGTTGGGCAGGGTCATCGTATTGTTGTTCCTTGGCGATCCCGCTACGGGCTAGCGTCCATGCGGTTTTGGCTCCCGTCTACCAACTCCCTCAAGGCCTCCACCATGTCGCGCATCCCCTGGGCCTGCGCCCGAAGCTCCTCAGAGGCGGAAGCGGACTCCTCTGCATGGGAGGCATTCTGCTGGACCACGCGATCCATCTCATTGATCCCGCCGTTGACCTGCTCGATCCCGTTGGCCTGCTCGTCCGAGGCCGTGGAGATTTCGGTCATGAGCTCGTCCATTTTGCCCGAGCTCTCCTCCACCCGGCTGAACTCCTCCAGAGATCTTGAAACCTGATCTATGGACCCGCGAATCTTCTTCCCGATATCCTCGATCTGGCTGCTGGTGTCCCGGGCGGCCTCTGCAGCCCGCATGGCCAGACTTCGAACCTCGTCGGCCACCACGGCGAACCCGGCTCCGGCCTCTCCGGCACGTGCGGCCTCCACGGCCGCATTGAGTGCCAGCAGGTTGGTCTGGAACGCAATCTCGTCAATCGTCTTGACGATCTTCTGGGTCTCCTTGCTGGCCTGATCGACCTGGGAGATGGACTCGGCCATTTCCTGCATGGTATTCGAGCAGGCCTTCGTCGTCTCCCGGTTTTCAGATGAGAGTGCACTGGCCTGGTTTGCGTTGTCTGCATTCCGCCGAGTCATGGCGGACATCTCCTCCAGGGAAGAGGATGTCTCCTCGATGGAGGCCGCTTGCTCGGACGAACCCTCTGCCAAAGAATGGCTCGAGGAGGAGACCTGCGCCGAGGCCCCTGCCACCTGCTCGGAGCTCTGCGTCAGTCCGTCGATCATGCTTCTAAGTGATCGGTTGGTGGAGCGGGAAACGAAGAATCCCAAAACGAGGAGTAGAAGGATGCTGCCCGCCCCGAAGATCAACGCAATAAGATCGCCTGTCCTATCCCCCTGTTCGATCCTCTCCTCGGTCTCGTTCACGATCTCCTGTGCAGTCTCCTGGACCTGTTCTCCGGTTATCTTCAGCTTGGCCGTCAGTGCACCCTGCTCTTCCCAGGCCGAGGCCACGGCGGCTTCCAGGTTGTCGATCTTGGGGAGATACCCCTTGACCGACTCCCACCCGGACGTGTACTCGTCGTTTCCGGCGGCCTGGACCATGGTGTCGATGTTGTTCAGCTTGATCTCACGCGTCTCCTGGAGCGCTTGCCTGGTCGTTTGGTAGGCTTCCACATTGGAAAAAAGGAGAAGACGAAAAATGCTCAGCACTTTGTCGCGGCCGTAGTTCAAAAAATCCTTGAGCTCCCATCGCAGGCCCGCTTCGGTCTGATCGAGGAACTCCCCGTCCATCATCATAACCCCTTCTTTGGCGTCGATCGCACCGATCATTTCGCTCATGATCCCGTTCATCTCCCGAATGGTCTGGTTAAGCGCATCCATGTCCTTGTCCATCTGCTGGACAACCTCGACCACGGAAGAAAACGCGGTTGCATTTTCCTTCTCCACCCGATCAATCTCAGCCACGAGCGACTCGGTCCGCGCGTTCGAAGCCGCCGTCCCTACCGATTTCAGGTTAAGCCGGAAGGCCTCCCTCAGCTCCGCGTACTCTTCCAGCAACGCGGTGTCGTGCCGATTGATGAACGCCTCTTCGATCTGGTTCACTTCCAGGATGCCGGTCCGAATCGCCTGGCTCTCGAGGCCCGTCTCAATGTTGCGGTTCTTCTGGAGATCGAGAATCTTGTTGACGCCCACCAGAACGCTCATGCCCAGGATCCCCACCATCAGAATGAGAACGATCCGCGCACGCACCGTACGAAATTTCAGTCGTTGGAGCACTTTCATGAGTATTACTCCTTGTTATTATGCCTCAGGACCTTCAGCAAGCCGGGGAGCACGCGTCCCTGTGGACATTTCCGAGGTTGAAGCCGAGCCGCAGGGGATGATCCGGGCGACCCTCCGTGGGTTCCGGCCGCCGGAAGAATGTCCGGAACTCCCTGCAGCGCTTTGCTCGGTGGATTAATCCTCATACACCCCGGCCAGCATGACAGCGTCGGACCCGGGAACCCTATACACATAGGTCACCTTGGGAGAAGGCGTCTCCTCTCCGGGCTTGGGCCACATGTAGCTCACCCAGCCCTCACCGCCGTTTTTGGCCGTGTTCACAAACTCGGCAAAAAACATCTTGCCGTTCACGTCCTTGAGCGCCATCAGGTTCTTTCCGATCAGGCCCGGCTTGATGGGGTGTGCCGCGATCTTGTTCGATGCCAGATCGAGCACGAACACGTAGGTGTCCTTCCAGACAAAAGGCCCGTTCTCGTCATTGATGGTCTCCAGTGCGGTATCGACGCCGGCGCTTTGAACCAGCTCGGCTGCTTCCTTGGCCTTGGCGATGCATTCCTCCTTGGTGGACTTGTCCTCCGCCCAGGCGGAAACGGCAAAAACCATGGCCACCATTCCTACGAATAAGAAATACAGTATGTTCTTTTTCATGACTCCTTCTCCTTTCCCTCTTTTGGATTTTCGATTGCGCTCCTGCGCAATCCCCTATGGTTTCCGAAAGGCCGGCTCGAGGCCCTCCAGGTTCTCTCGTTCCCCTTGCATTCCGGTATAAGACGGGTAGAACAGGATCAGAAAGGTACCTTCGGGTTCCACCAAAGGCGTCACGCAAATCTCGGCCCTTCCCTTTTCTTCCCGGCCGCGTCTGAGATAGACCTCGTAGCGGGTGGGCACATCCGGGTTTCCCAGGGCCCGGCGCCTGATGTTCGAAATGACGCGTTCCAGGGAGTCTGCGTGAAAGAGGCGCTCGACGCCCAGGCCGGGAACCTCCACCTCCGAAAAACCGGTCAAATCCAGAAATGGCGTATTGGCGCCCCATATGTGGAGATCTTCGTAAACGGCGGCCGGTGCGGCAAGCTGGTGAACAAAGCCGATGCGTGCTTGGATGTGATCCATGTAGTATGGGCACCGATGGCAGTGGATCTCCCTGCCCGGTACGACATGGCGGCGTCCTGCAAAACAGGCCCTCATCTGCTTCCTCTGTACCATGCAACCGCTGCAATCCGAGGCGTTTCCGTCCTCTTCAGAACGAAACTCCCAGCAAAACCGGTAGGATGGAAAAGCAGACCTGGCCCGAAGCCCGCCTTGAAGCCACTCCGGTAAACGCTTGCCCGATTCGCTGAGAAAACACAGAAGATCCTGCTCAGGCACGACATAGTCCCTTCCCAAACGATCCGCCCGAAGCTTGCCCGAACGGATCCAGTAGCCCACGGTGCTCCTGCCCACACCGCACCCGTCTGCAACTTGCTTCACGCTGTATCTTGCCCGGCCGAGTGTCATTAGATCGCCTTGCCTCCTTTGCTCTTCTTATCGGCCCACAAAACAAAATCTTTAGCCATTCCTCCAAAAATTGGCCGGCCTCATTCACTGCGCCGCCTGCTCGTCTCGAATCCATCGATGCAGACCTCGAGCTATCTGGAATTTCTCGTTAAAACGTCCAATTCTAGGGTCTTAATGAGGTCTCTTGGATCAGAGGGGCAGGGACGCGCAGGTGTGGATGAACCGGGGATCCCGCGCTGCTTAACGAGGAACGGCTACGCTAGTGCCCATCCATAAACGAATTTTGAGCACTGCTAAGTTTCCAATTCAGAAAGGAGGATTTTTTGGAACCTCG
>CAZQCK010000148.1:0-7848 GCA_964591925.1 uncultured Desulfobacterales bacterium | reverse complement strand
TTTCTTAGCGTCTTGGCGTCTTTGCGAGAAAATACAGTTTTTACGAATTCGTCAAGTATGGTATCCCCCGAACTTTCGAACTCCCCATTGGAAAAACAGGAACATGACCAAGAAAAATGCACAAAGGAAACCATCCGCCCGCGACCGGTCGCAGGAGAGTGCCGGTGAGGTCCGGGAAGGTGTGCGGGCGCGGCGCTCCCCGGCGCGCCGGCTCGTGCGCTGGACCGTGTGGTCGGCTCTCGGTTTGCTCCTGGGAGCGAGCGCCTGTTTTGCCCTGTTGCAGACCCCGACCGGCAAGCAGGTGGCGGCCTCCTGGGTGGAAAAGGCCGTAAAGGCCCATACGGGCATGGGGCTTCGCATTCAGGGCCTGCAGGGGCTCGTGCCTCTGGACTTTCGCGTGGCCGCCCTGGTGCTTCAAGGAGAGCACGGACCCTGGCTTCGTGTGCAGGACCTTATCCTGCAGTGGCGCCCGGAAGAGCTCCTGAAGGGCCGGTTTTACCTCGGGCATGTGCAGGCCTCGGACGTGGAGGTCCTGGCCCGACCTCCCGAAAAACCTGAATCGGCAAAGTCTGAAACCGGGGAACCTGCGTGGCCGCCTTCCCTTCCCTCCCTGGTTCTGGAACGGCTGTCCGTGGAGAGGTTGTTCGTGGACCGGGGGGTCCTGGAAGAGGAGGCCCGGTTCTCGGTGAGGGGGCGCATGGATGTTGCCGGCAATGAGGGCCCCATTCGAGGAGACCTTCGAGTCCTGCGGCTGGACGGGCCCAAGGAACGGGCGGGAGTTTCATGGGTGCTGGAGACGTCTCCCCCTTTCCTGGAGCTGGACCTTCAGTTGAAGGCCCCGGAGGACGGATGGTTGCCTGCTCTGGCCGGCGTCCGGCCTGGTGATTCCACCCTCAGGGTATCAGGCC
Organism: uncultured Desulfobacterales bacterium; assembly: GCA_964591925.1. GTDB lineage: Bacteria > Desulfobacterota > DSM-4660 > Desulfatiglandales > HGW-15 > JAIPEI01. The sequence goes on along the minus strand of CAZQCK010000148.1, from coordinate 6,940 downwards.
GGGGCCCCCTGGACCAGTGGCAGGGAAGAATTGAGGCGCAAACCGCAGCCTGGGGCGGTATTCGATCCGATCTTCGAGTGCAGGCTGCGCAGGACCGGCTGGATGTGCAGGCGGAGGGCGATTTTCAGGTCAGGGAGGCGCTGGTCCCTGAGGCCGCGGCCGGGCTTCTGGACCACGGCAAGGGCGGACTTTCTTTTCAGGCCGTGATCACGGACCAGGGGGTGGCGGCGGTGGACCGGCTGGCCCTGACCGTGGACGGGGCCCAAATACTGGTTTCCGGACGCTTTGAGCAGCAGGAGCGCCGGGGGGAGGCCCGGGTGGAGCTGATAGTGCCGGACCTCGCACGTATCAGAGTGCCCGGATTGTCCGACCCGGCCGGCCGGCTGGAGGCCCGGGCCAGTGTCCAGGGCTCTCCTGGTGCACCCGAGGCCGAGCTGGACCTGGAGGTGTCGGGCCTGGGGGCGGCGGGCGTGGAAGCCGGTTCCGCCAAGGCCTGGTTCACCTTTAGACCGCCTGACAAGAGGGTCTTTTCGAGCCTGGAGGGCCTGCAGGTCCTGGGGCGGGGCGTGTTTGAGGATGTGACGGTTCCGGCCGCAGACCCGCCCCTTCGCCGGGACCGGGCCGAGTGGAATCTGGACATGCATTTCACCTCTTCGAAAAGCCTCTCCATTTCCACCCTGCGCCTGGCGGACGAGAGCCTGGAGTCCCTGTTCACCGGTCGCATCCGGCTTGCCGAGCAATCCCTGGACGGCCGCCTGCAACTGGACGTCCAGGACCTGGCCCGGGCGCCCTTGGTTCAGGCAAGCGGCTTTCAGGGAAAGGCCTCTGTGTCCGCCTCCATTGAGGCGGACGGCGGCAGCCGTTCGGCGTCTGCAGAGGTGAAGGGACGCCTGGAGGGGATCGGCCCGGTGCCGGCTGTTCTTCAGCCGCTCGTGGGCCCAGGAGGAGACTTTCAGGGCCGTATCTCCCTTGGAGAAGGCCGAAGACTCGAGGTGTCCGGTTTCCGTGTGGATTTGCCCGGGGCCGGGATCCGTGTGCAGGGGGAGGCAAACCTCGCGAATAAGACCTTGCGGGCCTCGGTTGAGGCGGAGCTGCCTGATGCGGGTGTGCTTTCCGGCGCGGCCGGACTTCCTTTGGAAGGCGACGCCTTGGTCCGGGTGGAGGTGCAGGGCCCTTTTCAGGACCCGCGTGGCCGCCTGGAGGCGGCGGTTCGAAAGGCCAAGGTGGACGGCTTTTTTGTCGAGGAGATACGCGCCGCGTTCGAGGCTGAGCGCCTTGTGCCTGTGCCTGCAGGCAGGCTGGAGCTGGACATGGCTCGGCACGACCTGGCCGTGTCGGCTCGGGCGGACGTGAGCGTGGATGCCTCCCTGATCGAGATCGAGAGCCTGTCTGTCCAGGGGGCAGGCGCCCTGGTCTCGGGCGACCTGGTGGTTCATGCGGGGTCCGGGACCATGCAAGGGGATTTGAACGGCTCTGTTCAGGACCTGTCTTCTTTGAGGGATCTTGTGGGACAGGAGTTGAGCGGGAGCGCCGGGTTTTCGCTCCGTCTTTCTCGAGAAGGCGATGTGCAGAATGCCGTGCTGGACCTCAGGGCGGACGAGCTCATGTCCTCTCTGGGTGGCGCGCACCGAGCGCATGTTCAGGCGGAGGCAACGAACGTGCTCCGGCAACCCACGGCCGACGCCACTCTTCGAGTGGAAGGGTTTCAACGCGACCAGGTCCGCCTGGAGGAGCTGGTGTTGCACGCCGCCGGAGGCCCGGACGACCTTTCCTTTGACCTTCAGGCAGGCGGGGACGCAGGCCCTCCCTTTCGAGTGACCTCAGAGGGTGGGTTGCGCCGTGCTGAAGAGCACCGCGTGCTGGAGCTCTCTGCCCTGGAAGGCGAGTTGGGTTCCCACATACTGAAGCTGGCCCGGCCGTCGAAGATCCGTTTCGAGGCCCGTGGCGGGTTCGAGACCGCGGGCCTGGTGATGGAGGTGGGACCGGGGAAGGTGGCCCTGGAAGGGGCGTTCGGAAGCCGGATCGACCTCGAGGCCCGGGTTCAGTCCCTTCCCCTTTCCCTTCTGGCCCTGGCCGGGGCCCCTTCCATGGAGGGGGCCCTGAGCGGCGGAGTGCTCCTGTCCGGTACGCCGGGCACTCCCCGCGCAAAGGCCGAGCTGACCGCGGAGGGCGTAAGACCGGCTGACCCCGCCTTTGGGAATCTTCCACGGTTCGGCATCGACGGCACGGCCTCATTTCAGGACGATCGCCTGGAAGCCCGGCTCACCGTGGCCGGAGAGGAGGATCAGGTCCCCCTCGAGGCCTGGTTCACGCTTCCGGCCAGGGCCTCCCTCTCCCCCCTGTCCGTGGACCTGCCGCAACAGGGGGAGGTCAGGGGCCGGGTGGAGGCGGACGTGGACCTTGCGCCCCTTCCCGCATGGTTCGCCCTGGAAGGCCATAAGGTGTCCGGCCGGCTTCGGGCCGATTTGGCAGTATCGGGCGGCCCGGCCTCTCCCGAGGTTCGGGGCGGGGTGCGCGTCCAGGACGGTTCGTACGAGCTGCTCTCGAGCGGGAGCGCGTTCCGGGAGGTGGATGTTCTTCTTCGTGTGGACGGCCGGGACCTGGTCCTGGAGCATGTCCGGGCCGTGGATGGCGACGGGGGACGGGTACACGCCCAAGGCGCGCTCAGCATTCTGCCGGAGCAGGGGTTTCCCTTTGAGGGCCTTGCCACCCTGGAGAATTTTCATCTCCTACGCCTGGACGATCTCACCGCCAGGACCGGCGGGGAGCTCGAGATCTCCGGATCCCTGCGCAAGGCCGACCTCTCAGGGTCGGTGCGGGTGGTGTCCGCAGGAGTGCGCATACCCGACAGGCTCCCCCCGAAGATTCAGGAACTGGACGTGGTGGAGGTGAAGGACCGGCAGGAGGTTTCCGAGCCGAAGGCCTCCTCCCGGGAGGTGCCCGCGGAAGGCCCGGAGGTGGCACTGGACCTGGAGGTGGAGATTCCCGGCCGTGCCTTTGTCCGTGGCCGGGGCTTGGACTCGGAGTGGGAAGGCGGGCTTAGTGTGAAAGGCACTGCTGCCCGGCCCCTGATCACAGGGGAGCTCTCCATTGTTCGGGGGCACTATGACTTTTTCGGAGAGCGCTTCTCCCTGACCTCGGGCACGGTGTTTTTCGACGGCTCCCATCCACCCGACCCCTTGATGGAGATCACGGCCGAGCGCCGCATGGCCGACATGACCGGAAGGGTCACCCTCTCCGGCAGACCGGCCACGCTTCGTGTTAAGGTGTCCTCTGACCCGCCACTGCCCCAGGACGAGGTCATGGCCAGGCTGCTCTTCGGCCGCAGCCTGGGGAGCATCACCCCTATCCAGGCCCTGAAGCTGGCCCGCGCCATGGCCGACCTGGCAGGAGGCAGCACCTTCGGGTTCGTGGACCGGGTTCAGCAGGCGGTGGGTGTGGATCGAGTGGATGTGATCCAGTCGGATGATGCACAAGGGTCCACCGCCCTCAGCGTGGGAAAATACATGGGTGAAGGCGCGTATGTAGAGGTGCAAAAGGGCCTGGGCTCAGGGGATGGAAAGGTCTCTGTGGAGTACGAGTTGACGCCCAGGATCACGGTGGAAACCGAGGTGGGCTCCGACGCCGCCGGCGGGGTGGAAGTCAAGTGGAAATGGGATTACTGACGACTGGGGCAAGACTCGCGCGTCTCCTGTATTCCCATTGAATGGAAGCGGACATTCTGCCGGATCAGGGGGAGGCCGGACTCATGCCTTGTCCGGGTCGACAGGGGTTTCCGAGGTCGGCAGGGCCGGCTGTTGGTCATCCCCGCCGGTGCCGCCGGCCTGCTCCTCCACCCGCACATACACGGGCGGGGAGGTTCCCTCCTTGGATTCTCCCATGTAGAGCGTGCGGTGGGGAAAGGGGATCTTCACGCCCCGCTCGTCGAACACCCGCTTCATCCTGCGGTAATACTCCCGCTTGATGCCCCACTGCTTCATGGGCCTGGTGTTGAAGCTAATGCGAACGATGACCGCGGAGTCCTCGAACCGGTCCAGCCCGAAGACCTCCAGGGGCCCCAGAATAGAGGGCCCGAACAGGGGATCGTTTCGAAGCTCCTCCCCCAGCTCCTCCAGGATCGTGATGACCTCGTCGATGTCCTCCCTGTAGGCCACGCCGATGTCCATGACGCTTCTGGAGAACTCTTTGCTGAAGTTGGTCAGGGTGTCTATGGAGCTGTTGGGAATGACATGGACGTTGCCTTTGAGGTCCCGCAGCCTGACGGTTCGAAGGCCCACTGACTCCACCTCGCCGTCCTTGCTCCCCACCTGGGCCCAGTCCCCCACTCGAATGCTCTCCTCGAACAGGATGAAGAGCCCGTTGATCAGGTCCTTGACCAAGGTCTGGGAGCCGAACCCCACGGCCAGGCCCAGGATGCCGGCTCCGGCCAGGATGGGTGTGGTGTCCACGCCGATTCGGTCCAGAATGACTATGCCGCCCACGAATACGGCCGTGATGTTGAATGTGGTGCGGAGTATGGGGACCAGGGTCCTGGTCTTCTGAGTGACCGTTCGGCGCTCGGTCTCACGCAGGAGGTACACGGACAGGATGCGGCTCACCTGAAGGACCACGATTACAATACCCAGGGTTATGGCGATGGTGACCGAGCGGATGAGGATGGTGGAGCCCACCTTGGAGACCACGAAAGACCCCACCGGGACTCCCCAGAACTCGGCGATCACGCCCGCCCCGATGATCACGATCACAGCGGAGGAGACCTTGCGGACCACTGCCAGGTAGCGGTCGGCCCGTTCCTCGATTCCGGGAACCCGCTGCTTGATCTGCTCGTGTACCTCAAAGAGCTTGTTAAAGAGCCGATCCAGGAGGTGGAGGGCCGCTATCACCGCCGGTATGGTCACTGCGGTCCCCAGGGTGGCCTCTCGAATGAAATCGAAACCCCGCTCCCCGCTTGCTATCAGCACCAGGAAAAAGGCCCAGGCATAGCCGATGGCCAGCACCGGCAGGAGTTTTACTGCGGTGCGTATCCACTTTATGTTGGGGTGCCTGGTGGCGGGGGCTTCACTTGGCGGCGCCTCCTGCGGCTTGGCGCGCAGGTCCTTGGCCACCTGCAGCACAAAGGCCGTGACCAGGCAAGGGAACACAAGCAGCAGGAGACCCCGAATGAACTGAAGCGGGGTCTGGGGAAAAGAAACCAGGGCCAGGGTTCCAACGGCCAGAAAATAGACCAGTGCGTAGTCGGCGAACCGCCTCAGCCAGACCCAGTAATAATACGCGCTCTCGTCCTTCACGCTCAAGGTGCGCAGGCCGGGTTCATCCGGGGAGAGCAGGACCCGCACTCCTTCCATCACCACCCGGTAGCCGAAGAGGGCGAAGAACAGCTGAAACACCAGGGCGCGTCCCACGGCCGGGCAGGGCACGGCCCTGAAAATGAGAAAGAGGGCTGCGAGTGCGAACCCTGCGGGGAGAACACGAAGGATGCCGGTGCCGGCGGATGCGGCCGCACGCCGGGTCCATGGCGCGTCAGCCGAGGGCGGTTCGGGCGTGCGCCTTCGAATCACAAGCCGGGTGATCAGGGATACTATGAAGCCTCCCAGGGCCACGGCAAGGAGGTGAAGCAGGCCTTCCCGGTTGTGGGGGCGGGACAGATACGTCCCGGCCTGCTTCAAGGCGGCGGGGGTATTCGAGAGGACCTCGCCGGTTTCCCGGGCCGAGGCTGCGATTAGCGTCAGGTACGACTCGAACCGGGAGAAGATGACCTCGGAGAGCTCTGCACCCCCGGCTTCCGCGGCGAGTGTATCCCGGCCGGGCCGGTCGACCTTCGTGGACTTCTGCGCCTCTATGAGTGCACTAAGCTGGTCCACAAGGGCCTTGCGCTTCTCCGGGTCCTCGATGGTCTCCACCAGGGACTCCAGGTCCCGGGTCGTGGTCTTGGGCTCCGCCTGCAAAACCGCCGGATACCTGAACAGGCAGACACACACGACAAGCGCGGCGATACTGAGTATAGTGAAGCACCTTTTTCCTTGCATCTTCGGCAAGCTCGGCTCAGTTCAGGTTACAGTTGAAGGGTTCGTACCCCCACTCGGAATTCTCTCGCAAAGACGCCAAGACGCCAAGAAAAAAAACCGTTTAATATGAATCAGGTCACTTTGCGACCTTTGCAGCTTGGCACGAAATCTTGGCCTTTTGCAAGGCCGTCAAGAATTCGAAAGCGTACCAGGGCTGTTGATCGAGAGCCGGATTCAGGCGGAGAACGGGTAGCAGGTCTCCAGGGCCTTTTCACGTTCGTGGCGCTCGATGCCCAGCTGAATCAGCCGGTGGATCAGCTCGGAATAGGACACGCCGGTTGCACTCCAGAGCTTGGGATACATGCTGATGCGGGTAAAGCCCGGAATGGTGTTGATCTCGTTGATCACCACCTCGCCGTCCTCGCAAAGGAAGCAGTCCACACGGGCCATGCCTTCGCACCGGAGAGCCTTGAAGGCCTTTACGGAAAGGGTTTGAATTTGCTCCACCGTGTCTGAAGGCAGTTCGACCGGGATCACCAGGCCGGCGCCGTTCTCGTCGATGTACTTGGCCTCGTAGGAGTAGAAGTCGTGGTGCGGCAGGATTTCTCCGGGGAGAGATGCCTGGGGGTGCTCGTTTCCCAGGACCGAGCACTCGATCTCCCGTCCGGGGACAAAGGCCTCCACCAGAATGCGCAGGTCGAACCGGAACGCCTCTCTCACGGCGCGGTCGAACGCTTCGCGATCGCCCGCCTTGCTCACTCCCACCGAGGACCCCAGGTTGGCCGGCTTTACAAAGACCGGCAGGCCCAGGTCCGAGGCCACCGCGTCAAAGTCCGGTCCATCCCTGTCGTGCCTGGCGACCGTGTGGCAGCGGGCCACAGATATTCCCGCGTCGAGTAAAAGCCTCTTCATGACCGCCTTGTCCATGGCCACGG
>CAZQCK010000147.1:0-7856 GCA_964591925.1 uncultured Desulfobacterales bacterium | reverse complement strand
TGCCGCAGATAGAAGTAGGCGGCAGTGCCCCCGGCCAGATAGGTACCTTCCGGAAGGATGTCGCATCTGAGGATCCGAATCAACTGCTGCTCCAGGGAATCCACGGTATTTTTCGGGGCCTTACCCATATCCACCTCACCCCTTTGTTTACGCTTTGTCGCCATTGAATCCAGTTGACGGCCCACATGCGACTCTATGTCCAAACTTATTGGCAATATACGATTTTTTGAGACCAATGGCAAACGGTCTGGAAAACTGGAAACTGGAAGGCCCGCCATTTTTATTTGGATCCCGGCAGGCGACATTAATAGAGTTTATTGAATCGGTAACGGGGTTAAAGATGTGATAGGAACAAACAGTCATCCGGTGTCCCTTTCGGAACGTAGGCGAACGGGAAAAGCCGGACGCCTCAGCAATGCAGCCCGCAGGCCGGCCTTGTCGAACAGTAGTGGCTCCATAGCTTGTGCCCGTCCATAAGCGAATTTTGGGCACTGCTGAGTTTCCAATTCAGAAAGGAGGATTTTTTGTCAAGATCGACGATGAGATTGGCAAAAAAGACCCTTTCCGGATGGAAACTGGCGAGAACAGCCGGTTCAGGGATAGGAAAGCCCCAGGCCTTCGGCGGCGCTGCGGAGCCTCTTGTCCGAGGTCCAGAGGCCAAGATCGGAGACAAGAGCGGATGCCAGGAGGTGCACGTCCACGAAACCGATGCCCCGGCCCATGAGTTGGTTCAACTCCACAAAAGAGAAGAATTCGTCCTGGGTCACCGTCAGGGCTGAGGGCAGGGCTTGAAGCAGGGAGAGGATTTCGGCACGGTTATCCAGGGTTCCGCAGGCCAGCTCTCCGACGACATAGGGATGGCACGCCACGCGGCCCTCGTCAAGAAGGCCCTCGAGACGGCGGCTTCCCTGCCTGAGGTGAGCCACCCATACGGATGTGTCGACCAGGATCACGAAGACCCTCTCTCAGGCCTTCTGCGCCGGGGAGCGAGGGCGTCCTTTTCCGTGCCCCCCAGCCGGGCCAGGCGGCGGCTCGATTCCAGGGCGATCAGGGCCTCCAGACCGAGCCGCACCAGGGAGGTCTTCTCGTTGACGCCGGTAAGCCGGGAGGCCTTCTCGAGGAGGGAATCTTCGATGTTCAGCGTGGTTTTCATATGCATCAATATGCATGATTTATACATCTATGTCAAGGGGTTCTCAAAGGCGGCAATGAGCGTTCGCCCCGCCGGCGGATAGCCCGGCTCAAGGCCGCGGGAAAGACAGGCCAGGGCAGCCGGGTCTATCTCTGTGGGCGGCATATCGAGCTCTTTGCAGGTCTTCATTATAAGTTTTTTTACGAGCACTGGAATATCTTCTTTCCGTCTTCGTATGGGAATCCATTACTCGACCGTGAGCCGCATCTAGTCCAGCTCGTCGAAGGGGATGTCGCGCTCGTTAATGAAGGCCTTGGCGACCTTACAGCGCAGGCACCCGGAGGCGGTAAAGAGGGTGTAAGTTTCTGCTGGTTCCATCGGCTCACGCCTCCTCGTCCGTGTCTGACACCACGCAGAGGGCGGAGGAGGACTGGTAGGGGATCGTCCCCTCCACGGTGGACTCGGAGCGGGGACCCGGGGGCGCGGCGCCCGGTACCCGGAAGGTGGTGACGTCCAGGGGTTCGATGGCCCGCTCCTCGGGCGGGTCCACCTGGGGAATCCAGTCGTAAGGCACCCGGTAGGCCCGGTAGACCATGTTCATTCGGAAATACTCCCCCCAGTAGGGGCTGATGTACTCCCAGACCAGCTCGTGGTCTGCGGTGACCTCGATGATGCGCCCGCCGCTCCCCTCCGTGATCAGGGTGTTCCCGTTGGGGAGCCGCTGGACCGAGCTGATAAAGGGGCTGTAAAACCGGTTGCTGTCCGTGGGGTGGACTAACCCCGCCTCCCGGGGGGTGTGCTGCCAGACGATACCCAGGGTGACCGGGTTGAACTCCAGCACGCGGGAGTAGTCCCGGAGTGCGTTCTTGGCCCCGGTGGGGCTCCCCGGGTTAGGCGCCCCGTAGCCGGCCCAGCCTCCGTTGTCATAAACCAGGATGTTTCCCTCCCCGGCTAGGCCCCGCGGGATCATGTGCGCGTGGTGCTGCCCGATGATCCAGCCCAGCTTGTGCTCCGGGGTATGGTCATAGTCGGGCCCCACCTTCCAGACCGGCTCGCCCGTCTCCTTGGAGATGATGAAGATGACGTTGGTCTCGCGACCGTCCGCGATGATGTTCTCGGGGTGGAACCGCGCGTCCCCCGCGTCGTACCACCGGTTGGGTCCCAGCGCGCTCATGGCGTTCAAATGCATCCAGTCCCCCTGGCCTCCGCCCGCGGGCCGCATGTTGGGATCGCGGCTGAGGATGTTCCGGGCCTCTTCGCGGAACCCGAAGGTCTCGAACCACTCGCTGCAGACCCATTCCCACACGATCTCCCCGTCCCAGGTGACCTCGTAGATCGTATCGTCGAGGAGGTTTTTGTCGGAGATCTCCGGGCACACCAGGTTCTTGTGTCCCAGGAGCAGGGTGCTTCCGTCCTCCACCAGCGGGTCCATGCCCGGCACGTAGTAGCCCACCGGGTTGCCCTCCCGTTGGAAGTCGTGGTGGACCCTGGCCATCCACTGGGGCTCCTCGCCGGGGTCCTCGATGAACTCGTACTCGTTGAATCGCCAGACCACATTTCCGTCCCAGTCCACCTGGATGAGGTCCCGGTAGTCCTGCATGCCGTAGAGTGTATTCCGCTCGCCGCTGTGTCCTAGGATCTGACCGCCGGGCAGGAGCTTGTTGGGAAATCCGTGGAGCCCCCGCCACAGCTTGACCTCGCCGCCGTTCATGTCCACGATCAGGGCGCCAAGCTCTTTGGCCTGGAACACGGTGTAGCCGTTGAAGCACTTCTCAGGGCAGTACACGGTGGCCCCGGTGGGGTAAACGGTGGGATACGTCATGGTGGTCTCTCCTTGCGAATTAAGAACGATTGATTGTCTCCCGGGAGGCGGGCGATCCTGTGGGGATTCACCCCGGTCTCACCCGAATCCGGTCCAGGATCAGCGGTCCGGCGATGATCAAGACCGTGAGCACCAGGAGCGCCACGCAGATGGGCCGCTCGAACAGGATGGCGAGGCTCCCCTCGCCCAGGCTCAGGGTCTGGCGCAGCCGGTTCTCCATGATCTCGCCCAGCACGATGCCCATGACCAGGTTCACGATGGGCCAGTTCAGGCGAAGGAGGACGTAGCCCAGGACGCCCATGACCACGGCCACGCCGGCGTCGAAGAGCCGCGTGTTCACGGCGTAGATCCCCACCAGGGAGATCACCATGATCACCACGGCGAGCAGCCTGCTCGGGACCTTGACGATCATGGCAAAGGGGCGGAGCCAGACCGCCAGCATGGCAAAGGCGGCGATGTTGATGAGCAGCATGGACCAGTACAGGGTGTTGATCAGGACCGGCTCCTTGACCAGGAGGAGGGGCCCTGGATAGATCCCGTTGATGGTGAACACGCCCAAGAGCACTGCGCTCAAGGCGTCCCCGGGGATGCCCAGGGTCAGGAGCGGGATCATGGCCCCGGCCGGGACCGCGTTGTTGCCCGCTTCCGAGGCCAAGCAACCCTCGGGCGTGCCCTTGCCGAACCGCTCTTTCTCCTTGGAAAGCCGCTTGGCCGTATCGTAGGACATGAAGGAGGCCAGGATCGATCCGGTCCCCGGGAGCAGACCCACGAAGGTGCCGATCACCCCTGAGCGGATCAGGGTCTTCCAGTAGCGCAGCGAGGCCCGAAGCTTGGAAAAGTCCAGGGTGCTGCGGCTGAGGTTGACCTCCTTCCCCTTGAGGATGTCGCGCTCCACCAGCAGGAGAGTCTGGCCGATCCCGAAAAGTCCCAGGCAGACCGGGACTATGTGGAGCCCGTTCTGCATGATGAGGGTGCCGAATGTAAAGCGGGGGCTCAGGGTGGGCCCGTCGATCCCGACGGTGGAAATCCAGAACCCTAGACCCAGGAGCATTAGCCCCTGGGCGAGGCGATCCCGAAAGGCCATCACCACCAGCACCACGCCGAAGAGGGCCACGGTCAAGTACTCCGGAGGACCGAAGCTGGCCGCCACGTGAGCCAGGATCGGGGCCAGGAACACCAGGATGACCACGCTGATCACGCCGCCGCCGAACGAGCCAAGAAGCGCCGCTGAGAGAGCGACCTGGGCCTCCCCTTTCTGGGTCAGGGGATAGCCGTCGAAGCTGGTGATCAGGGAGGAGGGCACGCCGGGGGTGCGCATGAGGACCGCCGGCACCGCGCCCCCGAAGTAACCTCCGCAAAAGACGCCCAGGAGCAGCGACAGGGCCACGTCCGGGGTGAACACAAAGGTGAACGGCAGAAGGACCACCATGCCCACCATGGGCCCGAGCCCGGGCAGGATCCCCGCGACGATCCCCACGACGGTCCCGAACAGGAGCGCCGCGAGGTTGGTAGGGGCAAATGCGGTCGTGAACCCGACTGCCAGTTGCTCCAGCATGGGTTGCTCCATCAGGACATCAGGGCTTCCCACAGGACGGGATCGGGAAACCAGACGTCCAGGAACATTTTGAAGACCAGGTACAGGCAGAGGGTGATCAGCGTGGGAATCCCCAGGAGCTTCCACGCCGAACGCTGCCCTACCGTCCAGAGGGCCGCGAACAGGAAGGCCCAGGTGGAGATCTCGAGACCCAGGTAGACCAGGCCTGCCAGGAACAGGACCAGGAGCCCCAGTACCCGGAGGCCCCGAAGGGGCAGTCCCTGCCCGTCCAGGTACCAGGAGCCTCCCCGGGTCCGGAATACGCGCCACAGGGAGGGCAGGGACGCACCCACCATCAAGACCAGCACCAGCAGGGGAAAGATCAGCGGTCCCTTGTAGAACGGGTCCGGACCGGATCTGTCCACGTGCCAGGGCGAAGTGACCATGAGCCCCAGTGCGAACAGCCCCAGCATCGCCCCCAGCAGGTCGTGGACCCGGCTCTCGGCGCCCTTTTGATCGTCGGCCATGGCTTTCTCCCCCCGGCCGTCAACAGGTTACTGGATGATCTCCAAGTCCTTCATGATGGCGCCGAAGTTCTCGAGCTCGCTCTCCATCTGTCTTTTGGCCGCTTTCGGTCCGGTGGGATGCGCGATGACGCCCACCTTCTCGATGACGTCCTGAATCTCGGGCATGGCCATCACCTCGAAGAAGGTGTCGCTCAGCCGGCCGGCGATCTCGTCCGGCGTTTTGGCGGTCACGAACGCCCCGAACCAGATGGAGTAGGCGTCCCCGTATCCCTGCTCCTCCACGGTGGGCACGTCCGGGTAGTCGGGGAGACGGTTGGGGAGCATGCAGGCGAGAAGCTTCATCTTGCCGGCCTCGATGTAGTCCTTGAGCCCGGGCGTGGAAAAGGTGATCACGTCCGCGTCTCCCTGGACCACCAGCAACGGGTTCAAGTCCTTGTAGGCCGTCTCCTTCCAGGTGAACCCGCCGATCTTGGCCGCATTCATGGCGATCAGCGTGGGCACGGCGCCGAGGCCCCAGTGGGCCAGCCGGAGCTCATGGTCCTTTCCGTAGGCGGCCAGCTCGTCAAGGTTGTCATAGGGCGCATCCGCCCGGCAGGCCAGGGTGAAGGGGGAGGACCAGACCAGCCCCAGGGGTCGCAGGTCCTCGTTTTGGTAAGGGGTCTTGCCCCGAAGGACCTGGGTGATCATGGGGCCGATGGAGATGAGTCCCATGGTGTAGCCGTCCGGCCGGCTCCCGGCCAGCTCGTTGGTGGCCAGCACGGCCCCGCCGCCGGGCTTGTTCACGACCTTCACGGGGACGCCCAGCTTGTCGGACATGTGGGGTGCCATGGCCGTCGCCACCATGGTGGAGGGATCGTTTCCCGCGGGCCAGGGGATCATGATCCGGATGGGTTTTTTCGGCCACTCGGCCGCGGCAGGCCCAACGGTTACCGAGAGGACCAGGGCCGTTGCGATTAGGACGAGGATCGCCGATTTCTTCATGGTCATGCCTCCTTGGTTGGGGTACAAAAAGGTTGCCAGTATGAAGTAAACATTATATGTTATACCAATAGCTGTCAACGCGTTTTTTTCTGTTTTCTTTCACCGCAGGCCCGAGGTCGAAGGCCGCCGGGAGTGACCGCTCCAGGCTCCAAGCCTTTCCGGGAGACGTTTAATGACAAGGGATGCCGCCGTGACATCGTTTAGGCCCGTCAAGCAGAACCGCATCTCCGAGGAGGTGCTCAGCCAGCTCAAGCATGCGATCCTCGCCGGCCGCTACCTTCCCGGCGGCAAGCTCCCCTCCGAGCGGGAGCTGTGCGAGCAGTTCCAGGTGAGCCGGGTGGTCATCCGGGAGGCCATTCGGGCGCTTGAGCTTACGGGCTTCGTCCGCCTCAGGCAGGGGCCGTCCGGCGGGGCCTATGTCCAGGAGCTGACGCTGGACCACCTCTCTAACGCCTTTCTGGACTTGTTTATGGCGAACAAGCTGAGCGCGCCCGAGCTCGTCCAGGTGCGTCTCCACATCGAACCCGAGGTATGCCGAATGGCGGCCCGGAACGCCGACCGCCCGGCCGGCGCCCGGCTGGAGGAGGCCTTCCGGGATGAGCACGAAGAAACCCTCACCCACGAGCAGTGGGTGGCGCGAAACCTGGAGATCCATTACCTGCTCGGGGGCATCTGCGGGAACCGTTTCTATGAGGCTGTGCTCAAGCCCCTCCTGGATCTAACGCGGGAGATGGTCCTCGTGGTCAAACCGAGCTACAAGGTGATCCACGAGCACGCGGAACACCGCCGCATCATCGACGCGGTCCAGGCCGGGGACGAGGCCGCCTCAGCCCAAGCCATGCGGGATCACATCGCCAAGGTGGGTAACGCCCTCGTCGACCTGGAGAGAGCCTACCGCGAGAAACGCGGACTGGCGGAGCCCCGATCTTCGTCCTGATTGCGCCAGGAGCTCGGGCTGGAAGGATTTTCCGGGCTATGCCGACCAGTTGTTCTTGGCTTCACGGTTGTTCCGATATGCCTGCCACACCGAGACTCCGGCCCTAAACACCTCGATATAGGAGATCCGGCGGTTCAGTCATTGTTTGGCGAGTAGGTCCGATGAGGGCGTTGTCAACATTTTTGAGGTTGGTCTTGCCGACGGGCTTTCACGGGCCGCCTGTTTCAGGGGGGCATCGCCAGTCCGGTTCACAGCGAATCGAGGATCAGTCGGGGCTGAACGCGGTGATCGTTTCGATGTAGGACTCGATCTTCCGGGCGATCTCCTCGGGCAGGGTTTCGAACTGAATCCCAAAGCGTTCCTCCTCGCCGTCTTGTACGACCCGCCGGATGTTTCCGGGAAACTCCTGTACCCCTTCCATCCCCAGCAGGGGGAAGGAAACCAGGATGCTCTCCTCCACGCCGAAGGACGGGGCCGGACTGCTCGAATCGGTCTTGACGGAAAAGAGGACACCGCCGGTGCTGATGTCCCTGATCATGCCGTCCACCACTTTATTAGGACCAGTCACGCGGGCGGGCAGCATGCACTCCACTCTCTTGCCTTTCCGTAGCTCGATCCGCTGGACCTCGTTGGGAAAGGTCAGAAACAGCAGGGGAAAGGGCCTGACGATCAGGCCGGCCACCGAAGCCATACAGCCGTAAACCGACCCGTTATGGACATAGCGAAGGATGAGGTCCATCCCTTGAGGGAGTTTTTTGCTCAGAAAAGCGGGCTGAGGCAGCCGGACGATCAGGTACTCCTCGTGCTGCATTCCCACGAGAAGCGTCTTGAATTTTTTGCCGCCCTCCCCCAGTTGAATGAATATTTCGGTTCCAAGAGAGGCGGCAAAAGGGCTGGATTGAATCTCTTGCGAATTTGTCATG
>CAZQCK010000146.1:0-7859 GCA_964591925.1 uncultured Desulfobacterales bacterium | reverse complement strand
CCGGGGGGCGGGTGCCGCCCCCCGGCCTGCCGGGTCAAATGATTGGCATAACTGAACTAGAACAAGCCGCTCCAACCCGCCAGGAGTGGAGCGATTACCAGAGAAACGACCGACATCAGCTTGATCAGAATGTTCATGGCAGGACCCGAGGTGTCCTTGAACGGATCGCCCACCGTATCGCCTACCACGGCTGCCTTGTGATTGTCGCTTCCCTTTCCGCCGAAGTTACCTTCCTCAATGTGCTTCTTGGCGTTGTCCCAGGCGCCGCCGCTGTTGGCCATGAAAAGCGCCAGGAACGCGCCCATGGTGGTGGCCCCCAGCAGCATGCCGCCCAGAGTCTCCGGACCCAGGATCAGGCCCACGACCACCGGTGTCAGCACAGCCACCAGACCCGGCAGCACCATCTCCTTCAGGGCCGAGGTCGTGGCGATGTCCACGCAGGTTGCGGGATCCGGTTTGGCCCCTTCCTTGCCTTCCAGCAGGCCGGGGATTTCCCGGAACTGACGGCGAATTTCCTCCACGATGGCGAAGGCCGCCTTGCCCACCGAGGTCATGGTCAACGCGGCGCAAACCATAGGTACCATGCCGCCGATGAACACCCCGATGACCACCATGGGGTTCTTGATGTCGATGATTTCGAGTCCCACGGCCTGGGTGTAGGCCACGAACAGGGCCAGAGCGGTCAGGGCTGCGGAGCCGATGGCGAATCCCTTGCCGATGGCTGCGGTGGTGTTGCCCAGGGCGTCCAGGCTGTCCGTGATCTTCCGGGTCTCGGGGCCCAGCTCGCTCATCTCGGAGATGCCGCCTGCATTGTCCGCAATGGGACCATAGGCATCCACCGTCATGGTTGCGCCCACCGTGGCCAGCATGCCCACCGCAGAGAGCCCGATACCGTAAATGCCTGCAGCCTTGAATCCGATGAAGGTGGCCACGCAGATGCCCAGCATGGGCAGCCAGGTGGAGACCATGCCCACGGCCAGACCGGCGATGATCACGGTTGCAGCACCGGTTTCAGCCTGGCCTGCGATGCGTCGAATCGGGGGTCCCGAGGTGTAGTACTCGGCCAGTAGACCGATGGCGATCCCGCAAAGGAGCCCGGAGACAACCGCCCAGAAGGCGCCCCAGGGCATGCCCAGGGAACTGGTGATGATGATGGTCAGAATGACGAAAATGACGGCCGCTACAAAGGTGGTGTATCGAAGCGCGGCTGCAGGGTCTCCGCCTTGAAAAACCTTGATGGAGAAAACGCCCACAAAGGAGCTCAAGAGCCCGGCCATGACCACCAAAATCGGCATGGACATGTACTTCAGCTTGATGGCCTCCGGAGCCAGTCCCTCGAGCGCCGGAAAGCTGGCCATGAACTCGGGTGTAATGGCGAGGGTCGCGCCGATGGCCACGGTGGCGATCACCGAACCCACGAAGGACTCGAAAATGTCGGCCCCCATACCGGCGATATCCCCCACATTGTCTCCCACATTGTCCGCGATGACGCCGGGGTTGCGGGGGTCGTCTTCAGGAATGCCGGCCTCGACCTTGCCGACCAGGTCTGCGCCCACATCCGCGGCCTTGGTGTAAATGCCGCCGCCCACACGGGCGAACAGGGCGATGGAGCTGGCACCCATGGCAAATCCGTTGATGTATTGAGCCGTTTCCGGTGAACCGCCCCAGATCCAGAACCAGAAGCCCAGACCGAGCATGCCCAGTCCGGCCACTGCAAGCCCCATGACGGCGCCGGAAAAGTAAGACACGTTCAGGGCCTTGGCCTGCCCGGACTTATTGGCGGCTTCGGCCGTCCTGGAGTTGCCCCGGGTCGCCGCCGTCATTCCGGAGAATCCGGCCAGCATGGAGCAGAGCGCACCGGTTACGAAGGCGATGGCCGTCCACCAGGCGATCCCGACGCCCAGCAGAATAAAGACCACGGCAATGAAAAAAATGAGGATGGAGTACTCCCGCCTCAGGAACGTCATGGCGCCTTTATGAATCTGCTCCTCGAGTTCCTGCATCAGCGGGCTGCCGTTCGGTTGCTTCTTGACATAACCGAAGACCAGCCAGGCTATGATCAGACTCAGGATGCCCACAAAAGGGGCGTAAACGGTTAGTCCCTGCATCAGCTTGTTCCCTCCTTCTGTTGAATTAGATTTTGGCCATTGACCTCGTTCATCGCGGAATCCAGGCCATTGACAACAAACGACTCGCATGCCCGAACCCCCAGCTGAGTCACTTGCTGCACCTTGTCCTGCTCATCGCGCGAAAACGGGCTCAACACGTAATCCTCCACGGGTCGCCCCTCAGCCGGCCGTCCGATTCCCATTTTGAGGCGGGAGAACCTCCGGGTACCCAAGTGCTGAATGACCGAAGCCACGCCCTTGTGTCCACCGGTCCCTCCTCCTGCGGTGATTCGGACCCTGCCGAGGGGAAGATCCAGATCATCATAAACAATCAAAATGTCTTCCGCCTCGAGCCGATAATAGTGGGCACACGCCTGTACTGCTTCGCCACTGAGGTTCATGTAGGTCATGGGGCACAGCAGAAACAGGCTGCTTCCACGAAACACGATCCGGGCGCTCCTGGATTGAAAGCGCCGTCCCGAAAGCCGGACCCCCAGACGCTCGGCCCAGGCCTCAACGACTCGAAAGCCCATGTTGTGGCGCGTCAATCGGTAGCCTGGTCCAGGATTTCCAAGTCCCGCAATCAGATACACAGTTTAAGGCTCCCCCTTCACCCCCTTTCGTATCAGGCATTCTATTCTTCTGCAGGCCCTTCTTCCGCCGTTGCAGCCTCTTCGCCTTCTTCAAGCCCTTCGATCTCCTCGGCCTCTTCCTCGGGCGCTTCCTCGACGGTGGGTGCGGCCACCACGGCCACGGTCAAGTGGCCTTCCTGGGCGGTGGAAATCCCTTCAGGCAGCTGGATGTCCTCGATATGCACGGCATCCCCCACATCCAGGCCTGACACGTCTACGTCCAGTCGCTCGATGAGCTTGTCCGGAAGGCAGGAGATGGTAATCTCCCGGCGTATGTACTGCAGTATTCCACCGTTGGTAACTCCCACCGGCTCACCCACCAGGTTGACTGCGATGTCGGCGGTGATCTCCTTATCCATGGAAATCTCGTAGAAATCCGCGTGCAGGTAGTCTCCGCGAAGCGGATCCACCTGGAGCTCCTTGATCATCACCGTGGCGTCCTCGACCTTCCCGTCGGCCGCGGACATGCGGAGATCGATAATCGCGCTCTCCTGGGTGATCTTCTTCAAAATGCCCTGAAGATCGCGCGTGTCGACCGACAGAGGAGTCGGTCCTGACTTGGGCCCGTAAAACACCGCTGGAATGCGCTTGTCGTTGCGAAGCTGCCTTGCCGCCTCCTTGCCCTTACGGGTCCTGACATCGGCGGCCAGATTGTAATGCGCCATACCCTTCTTCCTCCCCATTTCCTCCGAATATCCGGAGGGTATTAATAAAATTTTTCACAAGGCGGCGAAAACAAAACGCCCTTCGTACCGAGGGTTTCCACCGCTACACGAAGAGCGTACTGACGGAGTGCGAGGTGTGAATCCGCTTTACCGTCTCTCCAAGGAGCTCCGCCACCGAAAGAACTGTAATCTTTGAACAAGCCGCCGCATCGCCGTTCAAAGGGATCGTATCGGCCACCACCAGGTTGTCAATGGGCGACTCCTGGATACGCTCCATCGCAGGCCCGGAGAGCACCGGATGTGTACAGCAGGCATGCACCTGTGCAGCATCATAGTTCTTCAGGGCCACCGCGGCCTGGGTCAGGGTTCCGGCTGTGTCCACCATGTCGTCCAGGATGACGGCGACCTTTCCCGACACCTCCCCGATGATGTTCATGGCCTCTGCAACATTGGGCGCGTCCCGGCGTTTGTCGATGATCGCCAGTCCGCAGTCCAGCCGTTTGGCAAAGGCGCGGGCCCGCTCCACGCCCCCGGCGTCGGGGGAAACCATGACCATATCGTTTTCAAAATGGGCCCGAATGTGCTTCAAGAGAATCGGTGCAGCAAAAAGATTGTCCACCGGAATATCGAAATAACCTTGAATCTGCCCGGCGTGAAGGTCCATGGACACCACTCGATGCGCCCCGGCAATGTTAATCAGGTCCGCCACCAGCTTTGCACTGATGGGAACCCGGGGTTTGACCTTCCGATCCTGCCTTCCATAACCATAGTAGGGAATGACCGCCGTGATTCGGTTGGCTGATGCCCTTTTGAGCGCATCTATGATGATCAGCAGCTGCATCAGGTTGTCATTGACGGGTGTGCAGGTGGACTGCAGGATGAACACGTCCATGCCGCGAACATTTTCGTGAATCTCCACCTGGGTCTCGCCGTCGCTGAACGTCTTGGCGCTGATCTTCCCCGGCTCGATCTCGAGGTAGTCGCAGACCCTTTCGGTCAACTCCGGGTTGGATGTGCCGCCGAACAGTCTCATCAGTTCAATATCTGGCTGGGGTGGGAGGATTCGAACCTCCGAATGCGGGCTCCAAAGGCCCGTGTCTTACCACTTGACGACACCCCAGCACGCCTTTCGAATCCGTCTTCAGAGGGGATCGGAGCTCTCACGCTCATGGCTCCGAACGAGCACATCGTCGGCCTGACCAGTTCGCCGTCACGAACACATCGCCCAACTCCCGGGGGATGATCTTTCGGGCGGCGGCTTCGGCCTCGGCGGCCGTGTGAAAGACACCGAAAACCGTCGGTCCGCTCCCGGTCATCAAGGCGCCGACCGCACCGGCCTCCAGCAGAGCCTCCTTGAGGTGTTTCACGACCGGAAACCGGGATTCGGTCACGTGTTCCAGATCGTTTTCCAGGAGCTCGGCGACGGAGAAGGTGTCTGGCTTCAAAATTTTGAATATATAGTTATTCTCACGTGTTGTCAACCGCATTTCGAGTTGCCCGTACACCCAGGCCGTGGAAACCTCCTCGGGCGGTTTGATCAGAACATACCACAAATCGGGCCAATAATCCAACCTTTCCAGAATGTCCCCGATGCCCCCGGCCAGCGTGGGGGCGGGAGACAGGAAAAAGGGGACATCCGCACCCAGACCCACGGCCATTTGAAACATCGTCTGCTCATCAATGGAATCCGGCCATATTCGATCCAGTGCGAGGAGGGTGGCGGCCGCATCGCTGCTGCCGCCGCCTAGCCCGGCTGCCACGGGAATCCGCTTGTGCAGGCGAATGGAAACCCCCCGCCGAATCCCGGCCTTCGAAAGAAAGGCGCGTGCAGCCCGCCAAACCAGATTCTGTTCTCCTTCCACCACCGCTTCGCCGGTATGGGTAAGCTCGATCCCTTGTCCCGGCATGGCTCGTATCTCGACTTCATCAACCAGGCTCACCGGGATCATCACAGAGATCAGTTCATGGTACCCGTTCGATCGGCGTCCTGTGACCTTGAGGTGGACATTGATCTTGGCCGGGGCCTCGAGGATGACCCCGGACTCCTGCGGCTCCCTGTCTATTCCCATACCTTGACCGTGAGGTAGAGGGTGTTTTCGCCGCGAAGAATCAGGAACAGAATCGTGTCTCCCTTGTCATATTTCCGTACCATTTTCTGATACTCGGACAGGGCCTGAATTTCCTTCTGGTCGATCTCCAGAATCAGGTCTCCGGGCCGAATACCCGCCTCGCCTGCAGGTGAATTGGCCTCCACTCGAACCACCACCAGGCCTTGCTCCCTTGCCAGGTTGAATTGCCTTTTGTGCTCGGCCGAGAGCTCCTCGACGGTCATGCCGAGATCGGTTCCGGCCTCGGCGGGTTCCCCACGGGGGGCCTCCTCGTCCAATCGGCCCAAAGTCACCTCAATGGTCTTGGGTTTCCCCTTTCGAAGCACATCCACCTCCACCTCTTTACCCACCGGGGTGGAACCGACCATCAGCGGAAGCGCACTCATCTTCCGGACCTCTTTTCCGTCAAAGGCGACAATCACATCACCGCGCCGAATGCCGGCCTTTTCAGCCGGGCCGCCGGGCGTGACATCCGCCACCAGGGCGCCTCGCTGATCTTTCAGATTGAGCTTCTCCTGAAGCTCCGGGGTGATCCGCTGAATCATCACGCCGAGCCATCCACGCACCACCTCGCCCTTTTTCAGCTGAGGCAGGAGGTCTTTGGCCAGGTTCACGGGAACGGCGAACCCGATTCCAATGCTGCCGCCCGTCCGTGAGAAAATGGCGGAATTGATTCCCACCACCTCACCTTGCGTGTTCAGCAAAGGTCCACCGCTGTTACCGGGATTGATGGAAGCGTCGGTCTGAATAAAATTGGAATAAGAATCCATGCCGATACGTCTGTACTTGGCGCTGACAATGCCCGCCGTTACAGTGGACTCCAGCCCGAAAGGGTTGCCGATCGCAACAACCCAGTCCCCCACGCTCAACGCATCCGAGTCTCCCAGGGGCAGAGGACTGAGAGGAACGTCGGCCTCGATCTTGATCAAGGCCAGATCCGTCTTGGGGTCCTTGCCTATGACCTCGGCGTCGTATTCACCCCCATCGGCGAGAACCACCTTGATCTCGTCGCTCTTCTCCACCACATGGTTGTTGGTGAGGATGAAGCCGTCCCCATCGATCACGAAACCGCTTCCGAGGCTCTTCTGACGGAATTCCTTCGGAATCTGGTCTTGAAAAAAACGCTCGAAAAAGTCATGAAACGGATCATCCTCTCCTCCGGGACCGCGGAACATTGGAAGACTCCGCCCTTTTACGACCTTCACCGTGCTGATGTTAACCACGGAATCCCGAACTCCCTGGACCAGGTCGCTGAAGGACCCCGGCGCCCCCGGTACCATACCGGACGTCTGAGCCCATGCATGGCAGGACGTTCCTCCGGCCGCGGCGAACAGGACACCTGCGATCACCACGAGAGCCGCCCGGCAAACCACGCGTCGTGTTTTTCCTGCATTCGATCGAATCATCATGGTTTTACTCCGTTCTCCTTCAACAGGACCGGCGGTTTCACACACTCCCGCTCAACCGCCGCCGAACTTTCCTCAACTCCACCGGGGCTCACCCCGAGGCCTTGACAAACCGCAATCGCAAATCGGCCAACATGCTGTCGAGAAACTTTTGTTCCTCATCATTCAGGTTGCCTTTGGTCTTCTCCTGGAGCATGCCTATCGTGTCGATCGTGTGCTTGGCCACGGGGAGGTCCTTTGTTTTTTGGCCGGTCTGGGGATCCGGGATCTCCCCCAGATGAAACAGCGCGGAAGAGCTCAGGCTCATGATCAGCGTGCTGAAGTTCACCTCCGGAAGAGGAGAGGATTCACGTCCCTTGTCAGCCTTCTCTTTGGGCTGTTCAGGCGCTTCTTCATGCAATCGATTCTCGGCCTGCGATTCCGCGGTTTTTGGTTCTTCCTGCCGCGTGTCCCGGTTTTCTTGTTCGCGGGGGGCGTCTTCCTCGGCAAACGCCCGCCTGTCTCTCACCACAAACCCTTTTTCTTCTGTTTCCATGGCGTTTCTCCTTATCGCAAGGGGTCTCGGCCGAATCCGCAGATTCGGCACTCGAGGTTCAAGCCGAATGCCGGGTCCCCCGCCTCAGGCCTTCAACGGCTCACCAGACGCCGGCGGGACCGTACCCCCTGGAAGCACAACGTCGAATGACTTGCTTCCGGGCTTTTTGCGGCTCCATCCTTTCCGGTGTCCCCACTCATAGCTCTACTCTGTGCGCGAAATGCACATCCTCCAGCGCACGAATCTCCTTCAACACTTCATCGTCCGCAGGTACCTGCGTATTCAAGATGTTGATGTTCTGCTTTTTGCTCTTGTCCTGACCCACGTGCATGCGGCTGATGTTGATGCCCCGGGCGCCCAGGGTGGAGCATATCTCCCCGATCACACCGGGCTTGTCCTCATTGT
>CAZQCK010000145.1:0-7945 GCA_964591925.1 uncultured Desulfobacterales bacterium | reverse complement strand
TGATATATTAAGTGTTTTTTCGATAGACTGCAATTTGAAACGCTCAATTCAGGTCCAGGTGCGTTTGAAGTGCATGAGTGGCTTTGAGGGCGCCGTGAGGCGCCCTTTTTCGGCTCGGGTTTTCATGAACATCACCTCAATTCAGGCTCAAGAAAGGCGTTCATCGAATGCTGAAGAAAGAGAATCGAACCGGACTGGTCATGGTTCACACAGGCGCCGGCAAAGGCAAGACAACGGCCGCATTGGGAATGGCCCTCAGGGGGGCGGGTTACGGGTTTCAGACCCTGGTGATCCAGTTCATCAAGGGGGACCGTAAGTACGGCGAGCTGGATGGAGCGGACATGCTGGCGCCTTTCCTGGACATCCTGCCCATGGGCAAGGGGTTCATTCGTTTCGACCGTGAGGGGCCCGATCCGGAAGACCGAAAGGCCGTTCAGGAGGCGTGGGAGTTGGCCAAACGTCAGATCGCCTCCGGCAGGTACGACATGATAGTCCTGGACGAGATCAACTATGTGATCGATTACGGGCTTCTGCCCGTGGAGGACGTACTGGAGACCCTGAGGACCAAGCCCACCGGCCTGCACCTGGTGCTGACAGGCAGAAACGCCCATCCGGATGTGATGGAGGCGGCGGATCTGGTCACCGAGATGAAGGAGGTCAAGCACCCCTTTCACAAGGGGGTGAAGGCGCAGCAAGGGGTGGAGTATTAGCAGCAGGGAGAAGAACCATGGCCTACCGCACCATCCTCTATGAGGAGAAGGAAGGGATCGGGCGCATCACTCTGAATCGGCCCGAAAAACGCAACGCCCTGTCCCTGGAGCTGCTTCAGGAGGCCGGGCGCTGTCTGCAGGAGGCCGGGGAGAGCCGCTCGGCAAAGGTGCTGATCGTGAGCGGTGCGGGCGAGCACTTCAGCGCGGGCCACGACCTGAACGAGGTGCGAAGCGGGGACCTGGAAGCGATCCGGGATCTCTTCCAGACCTGTCTCGACTTGATGCTGCGCATTCAGGCCGTGCCCCAGCCGGTCATCGCCGAGGTAAGAGGCATTGCCACGGCTGCGGGTTGCCAGCTGGTGGCCGCCTGCGATCTTGCAGTGGCCGGGGAGAGCGCGCTGTTTGCAACCCCCGGGGTGCGCATCGGGCTCTTCTGCACCACGCCCATGGTGCCCCTGAGCCGGAACGTGGGAAGGAAAAGGGCCCTGGACATGCTTCTCACCGGGCGGTTCGTTTCGGCCCGCGAGGCCCTGGAATACGGCCTGGTGAACCGGGTGGCCCCGGATGACGGCCTCACAGAGGAAGCCCGCGGGCTGGCATTGGAGATCGCCCAATACAGCCTTAACACCCTGAGCATCGGCAAGCGGGCGTTCTACACCCAGATGCACATGGATGACGAGCGGGCCTATCAATACGCGCGCGAGGTGATCTCTTCCAACGCATTGATGCCGGACGCCCTCGAGGGAATGTCCGCGTTTCTGGAAAAGCGACGGCCGAAGTGGACCGACGAGAAGTAATTTCATTCGATCTTTTCTCGGCGACTTGGCGAGGAACATACGGTTTTTACGAATTGGTCGGGTAGAAGGAATCGAATATGCAGACACACACCACAAGAATGGACCCTGAAACCCTAAACATGGTCCTGGACACCATTGGAAAGCTGGAGCGGGACCGGCTCAGCGTCGAGACCAAGATGGAGATGGATGAACGAGGTGCGTTTCCCATGGACCTCATTCGGTTCATGCTCGGATCGGACATGGCCCTTCATCTCATTTTCATTCCTGAGGAATACGGGGGGCTGGGGGCCGGGGCCGAGGACATTGCCGTGGTCTCGGAGCGCATGGCCGGAATGGATCTGGGAGTGGCCACGTCGTTTCTCGCCATCTGCCTGGGCATGGATCCCCTGCGGGTGGGAGCCACAGAGGAGCAGAAGGAGAAATACATCACCCGGATCGCCGAGGAGGGGCTGATTGTGGCCTACGGCGTGACCGAGCCCGAGGCAGGCTCCAATGTCCAGGCCCTCAAGACCAGGGCGGAACGGGTCCTGGACGAGGAGGGCCGCATAAGGGGCTATCGGATCAACGGGCAGAAGCAGTTCATCACCAATGGTGGTGTGGCCGCCCTGTACACTATCCTGGCGGATGCACCTGAAGGCCCCTCCTTTTTTGTGGTGGAGAGCGGGCGGGAGGGTCTGATAGCCGGGCCCCACGAGGACAAACACGGCATTCGCGCCTCTGACACCTGCCCTTTGATCTTGGAGGACCTCTACGTTCCGGTGGAAGACCTGATCGGAGGCGTGGAAGGCCAGGGTCTCAAGCAGGCCAACGAGGTGTTCGGCTACACCCGGCTCATGGTGGCCACGTTCGGGCTGGGCGGGGGCACGTCCGCTCTGGACAAGGCCGTCCGGTATGCCGGGGAACGGGTCCAGTTCGGGACGACCCTGGCTGAAAAGCAGGGTTACACCCACCGCCTGCTTGTGCCCAACGCGGTGCGACTCGAGGCGGCCAGGGCCTATATCGAAGAGACTGCAAGGCGCCTCGACAGCGGGGAGGAGGATCTGCAGGTCGAGGGCTCCATTGCCAAGTTCTTCGCCACCGAGGCCGGGGACGCAGCCGCCAACGACGCCATTCAGGCCCTGGGAGGGTATGGGTACATCCGCGAGTACGAGGTGGAGAAGATCAAGCGGGACCTCAAGATCACCACGATCTTCGAAGGGACCAGCGAGATCCAGCGAAACATCATCTCCATGTTCCGTCTGAGGGCCACTGTGAGGTCCAAGGGCGCGTACTACAGGGACATGGCGCAGGGGCTCGAGCAACTGGATGCGGCCACCGGCGGTCCCTTTCTCTCCGAGGCCTTGAGGGTGTTGAACGAGGTGGTCCTTTCCGCGAGAAAGCACAAGCTCACCCGTTCGCAGCATGTGATGTTTCTCCTGGCGGACATGATGACGTGGAGTGAGGTGGGGGAGGTGTTTTGCCGAAAAGCGGCCCGGGTTGAAACCGGCTCCGGCGGTAAGGATTTCCTGTGTGCGGCGGCCCGGCTCTTTGCCCTGGAAGCGGTGGAGACGGTTCAGCGCAACGGCCTGCGGATCGTGTGCGGCTGCGGGGAAGAGCTGACCCAGGCGGCTGAGGCACTGGGCCGGCTGGATCCGGCCCAGGGTGCGCAGACCTATCTGTCGGACATGGATCGCGTGGCCCGGGAACTGGTTGGATGAGGAAGCCGGCAAAGCGAAAGGGCCGCCGCACCCCGGCCGGCCGGGGGGTGCGGCCATGTGACCGTCCCAGGATCGACCCCCGTCTGAAGCCCGTGTTCAAACGAATCGGGGTGCCGGAGCCCGAGCCTTTTCAGCCCGATCCCTTTCAGGTCGAGGCCCTGGAGCGAGTGCGCGAACAGGACGTGCTGGTGAGCGCACCCACCGGTGCAGGAAAGACCTGGATCGCCACCGAGGCGATCCGCCGCCTTCTTGCCGAGGAAATGCGTGTCTGGTACGCCACCCCCTTAAAGGCCCTGTCCAACTCCATCTACCAGCAGTTTCAGGGCGAGTTCGGTCCCGCGCAATGCGGCATTCTGACCGGGGACCGAAAGGAAAACGCCCAGGCCCCGGTCATTGTGGGGACCACGGAGATCCTTCGAAACCAGCTCTATGACGCCATGCATGAGGGCTTCAGCATCGGCGCGGACCTGGTGATCCTGGATGAGGCCCATTACCTGAGCGACCCCGACCGGGGGGTCGTGTGGGAAGAGATCCTGATATATCTGCCTTCCCGGGTGAGGCTCCTGCTTCTCTCCGCCACCATTCCCAACGCGGATCAGCTTGCCGCCTGGCTCCAGGAAAACCGCGGGGTGAGGGCCGATGTGATCGTGGAGGAACAGCGCCTTGTCCCTCTGGAGATGGTTTTTCTTGCGCCCGACGGAGGCGTGTCCCTTCTGGGCGGGCGTAAGGGTCTGTCCAGCCGCGTGCGCAAGGCCATGCAGGAGCAGGGGGCCAAACCGCTTCCCTATGGAGAGGTGGTGCGGTGCCTTCGAAAGCTCGACCTTCTGCCGGCCATATTTTTTCTCAAATCCAGGGCGGACTGCGATCGAGCGGTTCTCTCCTGTTCGTCTTCAGGCCCCTCTTCCGCAAGCAGGGAACGCGTTCGGGACCGGGTCTCGGAGTTTCTCTCTGAGCATCCCCACCTCGAGGGGCGACGGCAGCTGCGGCCCCTGGTGGAGAGCCTGGTGGGGGCCCACCATGCCGGGCATCTGCCGGCCTGGAAACTCTTGGTGGAGACCCTCATGAAGCAGGGGCTTCTGGAGGCCATCTTCTCCACCTCCACCGTGGCCGCGGGTGTGGATTTTCCGGCCAGGACGGTGGTGCTCGTACAGAGCGACCGGTTCGACGGGGAAACCTTTCGGGATCTCACGGCCCGTGATCTGCATCAAATGATCGGGCGTGCCGGGCGAAGGGGCAAGGACCGTATCGGGTTCGCCGTGGTCCTGCCCGGTCCTTATCAGGATCCGGAGCTTCTCCTCTCCTTGAGGGATGCCACACCCGAACCCCTGGAGAGCCGCATTCACATCAATTTTTCCATGACCTTGAACCTGCTTCTCTCCCACGGCCCGGAGGAGGTCCGCGTACTCCTGGAGCGCTCCTTCGCCGCGTTTCAGCGAGGCCGGCTAGACCGGTCCTCCAGGGCAAGATGGGAAGAGTTGAAGCAATCCTTGAAACGCGAGCTCTTCGGCGGGCGGTGCGACACGGATGATCCGTTCGAGGTGCTGGAGACCATTGCGGGAATGCGTGAGCTGCGAAGATCCGTGCGCCGGCAGAAGCGGGAGCAAAAACAACGCGCGGCGCGCCGGGCCTATGAGGAGCACCTGGAGCCGGGCAGGCTCTTTCTTCACAAAAAGGGCGGCGTTTACATGGTGTTCGAGTGCTTCAAGGAGGGTGAGGCCGTCGTATGCGAGGCCCTGAACGTGGAGCAACCCCTGCGCACCCGGCGAGGCCGCATTCGATTTCGCAGGGTCACCCTGGACCGGATCGATCTGCTCTTCGAGGACCGGCTGGACCTTCCAGCGGATCCGTCGCCTCGAGCCCTTTCTCGACTCCTCGAGGGGTTGCGGCTGGAAGATCTTCGGGTCCTGCGCACGCAGCCGCACTCTGTTCCGGGAGAACCCGAGAGTGCGGCGTCGGAATGGGTGGACCGGCTTCCCTGCGACGAATGCCCCCGGTTCAAGGACTGCCACACCCCTAAGAACCGGCGCCTTCAGAGGATCCTCCAGGAGCTCCGGAGCCTGGGAAGAAGGGTGGAGGGCATGAGCGAGGGACTGTGGCTGAGCTTCAAGCGGCATCTTGGGTTTTTGAAGGAGACCGGGTTCGTGGACCAGCGTGACCGTCTCACTTCGGACGGTGTGTGGGCCTCCAGGCTGCGGCTGGATCATCCGCTTCTCATTGCCGAGGGCATTAGAACCGGGGCCTTCGCCGAATTGCGCCCGGAGCTGTTGGCCGGGGTGATCGGTCCTTTTGTCTGGGACCGGGACGTGGAGGTGGCGCTTCGAGTCCCCGATGAGAAGGATCTGTCTCCCCTGGAGCGGGCGTGGGACGCGGTGGTGGATTCCATTGCGGACATTAGAGTGGCAAAGACGGTCAAGGGGTTTACAAATCCTTTGATTCGATTCTGGCCGGCTGCGGCTGTTTACCTCTGGGCCGGAGGGGCGAGCTGGGAAGAGCTTTTGCGAATGGTACCGGTGGACGAAGGGGACATGGTCTCCCTGGTGCTGCGGACCGCAGACCACCTGCGCCAGGTGGCGGGGCTCGAAGAGAGCCATCCGGCCATCGCCGCCTGCGCTGAAGAGGCCGTCAGTGCGATCCTGCGGGAGCCGGTCTTCTTTTAGCGGGCCGGACTACAGGACGCGGTTCATGTCCAGCGTAATGCCGGCCTGTTTGAGGCTTCGAGCCAGGGCGATCCGCCATGCTCCGGCGGAATCCGCTTCCACGAACAGGGCCTTGCCGGTGTCCAGGGCCGGGGAGAGCCCCGGCTCGGCCAGGGCGCAGATTCGTTTTGCGCCTATCCTGCCCAGGAAAAAGCCCAGCTCGAGCACTCCCTGCAACATGGGGTCGGGGGCGGGCGGGCCGGCCGGGCTGAACGTGTTCGAAGGCCCGGCCTGAGGCTTTGTAAAAAGGACCACCACAAAGGCGAGCTTGGAGAAATCAAGGCCTTCACCCGGCGAGCCGGGCGGCGGGGCCTTGGCCGGGGAAGTGAGTGAGGGGATATTGAGCCGTTTGAGGAACTCCAGGACCGCTTCCCGCAGGGGCCCCTCGGGTCCGTGTACATGGACCCGGGTGGGTCTTCCGGAGGCCTCTGTTTGCATCCTTTGTCCGGTGCCGGACAGGGCGGTGTCGACCTTTTTGAGCCAGTTGATCCGCTGCTTCACCACGCTTCGAAAGATATCCCAGGAGGCCTTGTCGTTGTAATATCGGCTGCCCACCAGGAGGACCGATGCGCCGATGGATTTCCATTGCTCGGCCAGCCCGGAGCGGGGTGCCCTCAGGGAGAGCCAGTTGGAGACGTTGTTCAGCCAATGACCGAACTGGGAGTGGGCCTCCACCGGTTCCTCGACCTGCAAAAGGGCCCGGCCCTGATCGATGAAACGGTTTAGTTCCTTGGCGTTCATGGTTTCGCAGCCCCCCGGCTCAGCTCAAAGGCGGCATATACTCCGCCAGTCGGGCGGAGGTCTTTCGCAGGTTCATGCTCAAAAGTCCGGCCAGGCCCTTTAATATCTCAAACCCCAGCTCCGGGCGGTCCGAGGTGATGTGCTCGAAATCGGTCCGGGTCAGGATCACCAGGGTGGCATCGGTGCGCGCCTTGACGGTTGCGGATCGAGAAAACTCGTCGATGATGGACATCTCTCCGATGGAGCTGCCTTCGCGGATGGTGGTCAGCACTACATCCGCTCCTGTTTCCACTCCCTTGAGCACGTCCAGGGCCCCCTTGACCACAAAGCAGACGTAGTTCCCGAGCGCACCCTCCTGAAACAGGGTCTCTTCGGCCTGCAGGTCCATCACCTTGAAGTAGGGCTCCAGGGTCCTCAGTTCCCCGGAACCGAGGCCTTGAAAGATAGGGAGCTTGAGAAGCAGGTCAAAGATGGAGTCGGTTTCTTCTCGGTCCCGGCTCTGGAGGGAGAAAGATTCACGTGTGACCTCGTCCATGGGCCTATCCTTTCAGTGCCTCACACAAGCGCAGACCCAGATGCCCGGCCTGTTCCATGGCATCGGCCCTGTCCGAGACACCGCCGTGGCGAAACACCCCGGTGACGGAGAGCTCGGCCGCCACCTCATAACCGAGGGCGTCCAGGGGAAGGCGCATGGCCTCCAGGGTGAGGCCGATTCCTTCTGAACCGTGCTGCTCGCCCACGGACACGATGGCCGCTTTTCGACCCTGCCCGGCGAGGCGGTTCGACCATTCCCCGGGACGTTCGTCCTCGAAGTCGTAGTAACAGTACAGCCGGTCGATAAACGCCTTCATCCACGCGGTGACGTTATAGTGGTGTACCGGAGAGATCAGGACCAGGCCCAGGCAACGCTCCACATGAGGGTAGAGCAGGTGCATGCCGTCGTGAAGTCCGGTGCAGATGTGGTCCTTTCGGCAGCGCTCGCACCCGATGCAGGGCTGGAACAGGTAGTCGGCCAGGCGTACGGAGACACCGGGTACGCCCGAGTCCTCTGCCGCGGCCAGGATCCGGGCGGCAAGGCGGTCCGAGTTCCCGCCTTTTCTCGGGCTGCCGGAAACCGACAGGATGCGGCGCTCCGGAGCGCTCCAGGTTTGCGTGCCATAGGGCCGGGAGCCGGAATGTGCGTCTTTCGTCATGATGTCTACCCAGGGGCGTTGTGAGAGATTTCTGCCGATGCGAATACCGGGCATCCTACCAGAACCTGTTTGAATTGTAACCTGAATTGAGCGTTTAAAATTGCAGCCTGT
>CAZQCK010000144.1:0-8036 GCA_964591925.1 uncultured Desulfobacterales bacterium | reverse complement strand
CCGCATGAGAGAATTGCTTGAGGTCCGCTTTCCCGGAGGCAAGAGGGCCGACGCCCATATTCAGCAAACACGAATTCCAACCGATCAGCCCGTGGATGAAGGGGGCGATGGATCGGCCCCGGAACCTTTTCAGCTTTTCCTCGCTTCCATCGCTGCCTGCGCAGGGGTGTACGCAATCGATTTCTGCCAGGCAAGACACCTCTCGACGGAAGGGATGTCCCTGAGCATGAGCGGAAAATTCGACGAGGCCCAAAAACAGTACACACAATTTGCCATTCACCTCACCCTGCCTCCAGGGTTCCCGGAGAAATACCGTAAGGCCGTCATCCGTGTCATGGACCTCTGCTTCGTCAAAAAGCATATCGTGAACCCGCCGGAATTCGAGATCACGGCCGGAGTTTGAGTTTCACGCATCGCCCGGGGCGCCGTGAATGTCCAGATAGTTCGTCTGCAAGACCTTTCGAAGGACTTCCCGATCACGGATCATCCGCAATGCAAAGGCAAGGTATTCCCCGGTGAGGCCCGGCCAACCGACCGTGGCGTCCGAGCCAAAGAGAATCCGGTCTGAATGGGCCGCGATGAATGTTTCGTATGCCTCGGGAGCATGCTGCATGAACGGAAGCAGAGAAGAAAAATCCGTGTACACGTGACCCAACCTATCCAGGATCCCTGCAACGGCCTTCCTGGAAAAGCCGAAGTGGGGAATGATAAAAGGGGTGCCGGGATGGGCCTTCAAGACGTCCTCCACAAAGGGGCCGTATTTTCGAAGATCCGCATGAAAGATGACAGGCCAGCCAAAGCTCGAGGCTTGCTCCACCAAACGGGCGGTCAGCGCCTCGGAGGCTTGCAGGGATCGGCCGAAGAGGTTGTTCCATCCGACCATCCCGTTTTCCGGATCCTCCTCGGGAATGTACAGGATCTTGAGCCCCAGGAACCCGGCTTCTCGAAAGGGACTGAGATCGGCACAAGCCTCATCCATGTATCGACTGTCCAGGTAAGGGAACAGGGGTATATCACCCAGGGTCCGGGCCACCGCCCGGCTCGGGTCGGGCGGCTCCTTGAAAAATGCCGGATCCACCCGGTCATGGTAGGCGGTCGGAATCAGCTCCAGGCATCGGCTCGGGTCAACGAGGTGGTATCCCATGATGATCACCGCCATGCCTTTAAGGCCTTTTTCACAAAGGGGTGACCAGGCTCGAGCGGCTTGTTCGATCGATCCACTCCAGAGATAATGGACATGGCCGTCATAGAAATCCGTGGGGCCCCTCCTGGTCGCAATAGACTGCTCTGATTTATTCTCCATGACCGTGGAATTAGCACAGGCAGGCTTCCAAAGCAACCGTCCAGGCACGCTCGCTCGGCCCACAGGCCTCTCCCCGGGATTTGCCACAAAGTAGCCTGTAGCTGTTCTTTCCTTGACACACAGCAGCCCAATGAGGAAAGAATAAGCCGAAGCACAAGTACGGCGGGCTTATCCTGCAGGGGACCCTCGAACATTGACGGAGCGACCATGACACCTTTGATCGGCATCACCTGTTCCCGGCAGGTCGGTGGGGCGTGGGGCGCCTATGATACAGGCCATTTCATGGATTACACCTTCGACGAATACAGCCGGGCCGTTCTTCACTGCGGCGGTGCCCCCGTGCTCATTCCAGTGGCCCGGAACAGGCGGAGCATTGCGGCCATACTCGAGCGGTTGGACGGGATCCTCCTGAGCGGGGGACCGGATGTTCACCCGCGTTTTTACGGTGAAGAGCCCCTTTCCCATCTCGGCAGCCTGGACGAAGAACTGGACGGCATGGAACTGGATGTGACCCGGGCGGTCCTTGAACGAAACATGCCTCTGTTGGCTGTTTGCCGAGGAATCCAGATCCTCAATGTGGCCCTTGGGGGCACCTTGATCCAGGACATCTCCACCCAGGTGGAAGGTGCCATCAATCACGTCCAATCCGCCCCGAAATGCGTGACCACTCATCAGGTTCGTCTGGAGGCGGGTTCGATGCTGTCCACCCTCTTGAAACGACGGTCCCTTCAGGTGAACGGCAGACATCACCAGGCCATCAAGGACGCGGCTCCGGGCCTCAGCGTTGTGGGCCGAGCCGGGGATCGCGTCATTGAGGCGGTGGAATTCCCGGAACGTCGCTTCGTGCTGGGTGTCCAGTGGCACCCGGAGGGCACGTGGAGGACCGATACCCCCTCCAAAAAGCTCTTTCAGGCCTTGGTCAAGGCGGCCGAGGAGGCCCGGGACGAGTGAATCTCATTTTGCTTCATCCTGAATTGACTCCCACGCAACGCTTCAAATATCATGCTTTCTCCATAACCGGAGAAGACAAATGGGCCGTTGCCTGATCGCCGCTCGCCGGCCCTGAAGCAGACTTGAACAACGGGTGAGCGGAACACTTTCAAGAGGGCCGCGAAGAGCACATTCACGGGAAAGCACGCAAAAGGAGGTCGTCACTCATGGTTCAGGAAATCCCTGCTCAGCAACTCGACGTGGAAGAGTTCGTTCAAACCCGGATCCGTTCCATTCAGGAAGCCGTGGGGGACGGCACAGCCATCAACGCCCTCTCCGGGGGCGTCGACTCCTCCACTGTCACCATGCTCGGCCATCGCGCCCTGGGTGAACGGCTTCGAACCGTGTTTATCGACAACGGGCTCATGCGGGAGGGAGAGGCCGAGCAGGTCACAGGGTTCTTTCAGGAGCTCGGAGTGACGGTGGATATCGTGGATGCCCGGGACGCGTTTTTCTCCGCCCTTTCGGGAATCCGCGATCCCGAAGAAAAACGCGAGGCCGTCACTCAGACCTTTTACCGGGAAGTGTTCGGCCGCATCGTGAAGGAAAGCTCCGCCAAGGTCCTTCTTCAGGGAACGATCCTGACGGACGTTGATGAAACGGTCGCAGGAATCAAGCGGCAGCACAACGTCTTTGCCCAGCTGGGGATCGATCCCCAGGAAACCTTCGGCTACGGCATCATCGAGCCGCTGATTCAGCTCCGCAAAGACGGTGTGCGAAAGGTCGGCAAGGCCCTGGGGCTTCCAAGCGGGCTTTTTGACCGCATCCCCTTCCCCGGCCCGGCCCTGGCCGCCCGCGTGATCGGAGAGGCCACGCCGAAACGCATTGAAGCGGTTCGAAAAGCCACGGCCGTGGTGGAAAGACTGCTCCAGGAAACCGACGCCTTCCAGTACATGGCGATCCTTCACGAGGATCGCGTAACCGGCATTCGGAACGGCAAGCGTGATTTCGGCCTTCAGATAGAAGTGCGATGCTGGGAAAGCGTGGACGCACGCACCGCCACTCCCACACGGCTCTCATTCGACATCCTGGAAAACATCGCATCCAGCGTGACCGGAGAGGTTCCGGGCGTGGTCAGTGTAACCTACAACATCGGAACCAAGCCGCCATCCACCATCGAGGCCGTTTAATATCCTTCATGTCCCTTTCAGCCGGGCGACCGGAGTGGAAAGGAGGCTTATGGAGGAGGCCTTTGTTCAAGCTGTGACCCGAGTTAGGCGACAGGGCCTTGTCAGGAACGCAGTTGGGCCGTGAGCATGCCGGCCAGCATGAGACCACACCCCACCACACCCCTGAGGTCGAGCACCTCCCCCAGAATGATCCAGCCGGTCACAGCCGCAAACACCGCTTCCAGGCTCAGAATCACGGCCGCATGCACCGGCGGGGCATGGCGTTGGGCCACCACCTGGAGCGTATAGGCGACCCCTACGGATAAGAGCCCCCCGTAGAGGATGGGAACAGCCGCTCCTCTAAGCCCTTCAACTGTAATGGTCTCGAAAAGGCCGGCAGTGGCGAGGCTCAGTAGAGCACATACGGAGAACTGAATGCAGGCGAGGCGCACCCGCCTGACCCGGGGAGAAAGCCATCCCAGGATGAGCACGTGAACCGCCCAGAAAAAGGCCCCCACCAGCTCCAGGAAATCCCCCGGGGCGAGGGTTAAGTCTTCGGTAACACTGAGGAGATAGAGACCCACTACAGCGAGGGAAGCGCCGAGCCAACCACCCCAGCGGGGACGGTATCCCCAGAGCAGGCCCAGGATAGGAACGATGATCACGTAGAGTCCCGTGATGAACCCGGCCTTGCCGGCTGTAGTGTACACCAGCCCCACCTGCTGGAGAGCCGCAGCCGTGAACAGGACTACCCCGGCCAGGCCGCCGCCCCACAGGACGGTCCAACGGCCCCCGCCCTGCTCGGGGGGAACGACGGCTTTGCGCCGCACCACCAGGGGCAGGAGCACGAGCGCCCCCAGGGTGAACCGGACGCCGTTGAACGTGAAGGGCCCCACGTGGTCCATGCCCACACGCTGGGCCACGAATGCGCTTCCCCAGATAACGGCTGTCAGAAGCAGCAGCCAGTCCGCTTTGAGAACATCCTTCTCCACGCCGTCCACCTGCCCTCCCTTTAATGGCAATATTTTGATATATTTGATGTTTTTTCGGCAGGCTGCAATTTGAAGCGCTCAATTCAGGTTCCCGATTCGAGACCGGTTCCGCCTATACCACGGCGGGTTCCGAGATGCCAGGGTTTTGTAGGCCGGTTTCGGTGGAGGTGACCGGGGTGGATCCGCACGCCGGAGTTTACCAATGGAGCGCCGGCATCCACAAAGGCAGAGGCGGGATTGCGTTTACATGCCTGCGGTGGCGTCTGCAACCGGATCCGGAGCGGCCCGCATGTGGCCGGAGATGCGGTACTCGATCTTGCGGAATACCCAGATCACGCCGTAGACGAGCACCAGGTAGATGGCCGCCGCCGTAAGGAACAGCTCGTAGAAGGCGAAGGTCCGCGCCGCTATGACCCGGGCCACACCGGTTATGTCCATGAGGGTGATGATGGAGACCAGGGAGGACGCCTGGAGCAGGAACACCACCTCGTTCGTGTAGGCGGGCCAAGCCAGCCGAAAGGCCTTGGGGAGAATGATCCTGCGGTAGAGCAGTCCGCCGGACATGCCGCAGGCGCGGGCCGCCTCGACCTCTCCCCACGGGACCCCCTGGATCGCTCCGCGGAGTATCTCTGCGGTGTAGGCGGCGGTGTTCAGGGTGAGGGAGAGGACGGCGCAGAAGTAGGCCTCCCGAAAGAAGGTCCACAGGCCGACCTGGGAGAGGAAATCCTGGAACTGCCCGCTGCCGTAGTAGATGAGAAAGATCTGAACCAGCAGGGGGGTTCCCCGGAAGTAGAAGATGACCCCATAGGCCGGCATCCAGAGGGCTGGGTTCTTGGACACGCGCATGAGCGCCATGGGCACGGCGAGACACAGCCCGATGATTACACTGAGCCCCGTGATCTGGATGGTGATCCAGGTGCCTTCGAAGAGCCGGGGGAGGCTGTCCAGTATGATGTTGAAGGCCATACCTCAGGCCCTCCTCACACCGCGGTTCGCCCAGACCTCGGCCTTCTGCTGAAGGATCATCGAGGCGATGGTGATGACCAGGTAGAGCAGCGAAGCGGCGAAGTAGAAGGTAAAGGGCATGCGAGTGGCCCGGGAGGCGATGTCCGCATTGCGCATGAGCTCGGGAAGCTGAATGACGGAGATCAGTGCCGTGGCCTTGATCAGAACCATCCACACGTTTCCCAGCCCGGGCAGCGCGAACCGCCACATCTGGGGCAGGGTGATCCTGCGGAAGGTCAGGGCGGGGCTCATGCCCATGGCGCGGGCCGCCTCGATCTGGCCTTTGGGAATCGCAAGATAGGCGCCGCGGAAGACCTCTGTAGCGAATGCACCGTAGATGAACCCGATGGTGGCGACACCGGCCGTAAAAGGGTTCAGGTCGACAATGATCTCCCGGCCGGCGGCCGCGATGATGTCCTGAATGAGGGTGGGAACACCGTAGTAAACGAGGAGGATGAGGACAAGCTCCGGAATGCCCCGGATAACGGTGGTGTACGTGCTTGCGGCCACCTGGGCGATCCGGGACCTGGCCAGCTTTCCCCAGGCCCCGATCAGCCCGAGAAAGACGGCGATCACCATAGAGGCGAAACCGACCAGAACGGTAAGGCGCGCCCCTTCCAGGAGAAGCCAGCCATAGCCTCTGAGCTCGATCAATCGCGCCTCCGTGCGCTTCCGGTGGTGCGGCCGTGGTATACGGTCACGCGCGGTCGCATACCGCGCGTGACCGCCGAATCACCATGGGTGCGCTATCACGGCCCGGCGTCTTAGTCACCGTACACGTCGAAGTCGAAGTACTTGGCGTTGATCTTCTGATAGATGCCCTTATCACGAATCGCCTGAATCGCATCGTTGAACATTTTTCGAAGGTCATCGTCATCTTTGCGAAGAGCAATACCGATACCCTCACCGAACCACTGCTCATCCGTGAACCCGGGCCCCACGAACTCATAGTTCTTACCGGCGTCGGTCTCCAGGAAACCGCCCAGGAGAACCGTGGCGTCAGCGATCACCAGGTCCACGCGACCGGAAGCCAGGTCCATATTCGCCTCATCCTGGGTGGCATAGGACTTGATTTCCACGGCGTCTCCGAACCTGTCCCGCAGAAAGTTCTCGTGTATGGTGGCGCGCTGGACACCTACGGTCTTGCCTTTGAGGCCTTCTATGGAAACGTCGATGTCGGCGCCCTTCTCAGCCACGAACCGGGCGGGGGTCTGGTAGTACTTCTTGGTGAAATCCACCTTCTGCTTACGTTCCTCGGTGATGGACATGGAGGCGATGATGGCATCGTACTTCTTCGCCAGGAGCCCGGGAATGATCCCGTCCCAGTCCTGAACCACGAACTCGTACTCCACACCCATCTCTTGGCAGAGGGCCTCGGCGATCTCGATATCGAAGCCCTTGAGGTTGCCGTTCTGGTCCACAAAATTGAACGGGGGATAAGCACCTTCCGTCCCGATCCTAACCTTGTCCCAGTCTCCGGCGGCAACAGGCCCGGCCAAACAAACCGTGACTGCAAGCATGAGCATGCACGTCAAAACCTTCTCGAACCTTTTCATTACTGACCTCCCTTTTCTTGGTGATGAATTGTAGCCGAACGTAAACCGAATCACCGCGCCCGCATCTTCCCGGCGCTATAGAAAATTCGCCAGAAACTGGCGGCATCGCGGTGAAGACGGGTCCCCGAAAACCTTCTCCGGGGGGCCCTGTTCCTCGATGAGTCCATCGTGGAGAAAGATGACATTGGAAGCGACCTCTTTTGCGAATCCCATCTCGTGGGTCGCCACCAGCATGGTTCGCCCCTCCTCGGCGAGCTGTTGCATGACGCGGAGGACCTCGCCCACGAGCTCCGGATCCAGGGCCGAGGTGGGTTCGTCGAAGAGAAGCACCTCCGGCTCTATGGCGAGAGCACGGGCAATGGCCGCACGCTGCTGCTGGCCGCCCGAGAGCTGCGAGGGATAGTGGTGGGCCTTGTCTGCAATCCCCACCTTCTCCAGGAGCTCCATGGCCTTGCGCGTGGCCTCCGGCTTGGGGTTGTGCAGCACGTGAACCGGGGCCTCGATCACGTTCTGGAGAACCGTCATGTGAGTCCAGAGATTGAAATGCTGAAAGACCATACCCAGCTTGGTTCGAATGCGGTCCACCTGCTTCGATTCTTCCGGGACCGACTCTCCCTGGCGATTCTTTTTCATGCGCACAAGCTCGCCGGCCAGATAAACCTTGCCGGAATCGGGAATTTCCAGGAGATTGATGCAACGCAACAGTGTGCTCTTCCCCGAACCGCTGGAACCTATGAGCGCAATGACGTCTCCTTCCTCAGCGGTCATGGTGATCCCCTTCAGGACCTCCAGGGATCCGAAGCGCTTGTGAACGTCTTCAGCAACGAGGGCGGAAGATGCGCTCTTCTCCATGAATTCTCCTCTCGGCATGGGACGGGAACCCGTTACCGCACCCTTGTGCCGGCATGGAAATCCTCGGCTCGGGTCGGTTTGAGGGCACAGGGCACATTCATTCGGATCATGGGCAGCAGGGCAAGGGCACGTGATTGCGGCGCCGGGGAAACGAGACCATATGCCCCGGCTGCCAAGCGTCGGCCTGAGGTGATTTCGATCGCTTGAACCGAAATTACATACAGACCGT
>CAZQCK010000143.1:3827-8131 GCA_964591925.1 uncultured Desulfobacterales bacterium | reverse complement strand
GCTTTGAAAGGGGGGGTGAACATGCCGAAGGTGCTGGAAGGGAAGATTTCCGCGCAAGACCTGCGTTTTGCGGTGGTGGTGGGCCGGTTCAACGATTTCATTTCGTCCAAGCTGGTGGAGGGTGCTTTGGATGCACTGACCCGCCATGGTGCAAAGGACGAAGATATCTCATTGATAAAGGTTCCCGGGGCCTTCGAGATCCCGTTTGCCGCTAAACAGGTGGTGGGCAGCGGCCGTTATGACGCCGTCATCTGTCTCGGAGCCGTTATTCGGGGGGCGACTCCCCATTTCGACTATGTTGCGGCCGAGATGAGCAAGGGCATCGCCCAGGTGGGCCTGGAGGGTCAGGTTCCGGTCGCCTTCGGTGTCCTGACCACGGACGATCTGGAGCAGGCCATCGAAAGGGCCGGCTCCAAGGCGGGCAACAAGGGGTGGGACGCCGCCATGGCGGCCATGGAGATGGTTCACCTTCGAGAGGCGATCGATCAGGCCACGTAAGGCGGAAAGCGGTCGAACCAAGACGAGGCATGGGAAGACGTCACCGGGCCAGGGAGCTGGCTCTGCAGGTTCTTTTTCATCTGGAATACTCCGCGGCCGATCCTGAAGAGGCCTTTGAGCGCGTGTGCGAAAACTTTGAAGTGCCCGCGAAGGCGCGGGGGTATGCAAAAAGGCTGGTTTTGGGCGTGTGCAGTCACCGTGACCGATTGGACGACTTGATCCGAGAGGCCTCCAGGAACTGGCGTGTTGAACGGATGAGCAAGGTGGACAGAAACATTTTGAGGCTCGGCGCGTTCGAGGTGACGTTTTTTCAGGACCTCCCGGCCAAGGTCGCCATAGACGAGGCGGTGGAGCTCGGAAAAACATACGGCGCAGCGGACTCCGGATCGTTTATCAACGGTGTGCTGGACCGGGTCTTCAGTCAACTGAATCGAGCCTGAATTGAGCGTTTCAAACTGCAGCCGGGCGGGCGGATCTTGAAGAGATCGATTGAACCTCGAGGCGTATGAAACTGGATTTGCGTTTCTCGGAGCGGCCCCTGGAGGACCTCTGGTGTGAGGCGGTCGTGGCGTTCGTGTTCCAGCGGACGTTTTTGATGAAGGGCGGGCTCTCCGGGCTCGATGCCAAGCTGGGAGGGATGCTGGGCCGGCTCGAACAGTCGGGCTTTTGGGCTGCAAAGCGTGGAGAAGACCTGCTTGTGGCCTCCCAAGGGAGGATAAAGGCGGAGAAGGTGCTGCTTTGCGGGCTGGGGCCCGCCGCGCAGGGCGGGTCATCATGCCTGCCGGAGCAGGTGGAACGAGTGGGAGGTGTGCTGGAGCGGTTGCGTGTGCGCGATTTCGCCGTTCACATCCCCATGGTGGAAGGGGAGGAAACAGAGTACCCGGAGCAGCTCGAAGCGGCGACTCGGAATCTGGCGACCCCTTACATGCGCGCTTCCCTGGAAGCCGTTGATCCCGTGCTGAAAATCGTTTTCTCCATTGAGCGTTTTTTCCCCGGCTCCCTTGTCCCTTTGACCGGAAAACTGCGCAGCCGGTTGGAGCCCGGATTCGACCTCTCCGTGGTGGTGGAAAGGGAGAGGCGCGAGGCCCTGGGGACATGACAGGGGCGGAAACGCCCCGGATTTTGACGGCTTTGCAAAAAGTCAAAATTTCGCGCCAAGACGCAAAGCTCGCAAAGTGAACTGATTGATATTAAAAGGTTTTTTTTCTTAGCGTCTCGCTCACCCCCTCGAATGGAAGGTGTGCGTCTGATGGAACAAGAGGATTCCGAGCGACCATGAAGTATGATCCGCAGGCAGTGGAGAAAAAGTGGCAGAGGCATTGGGAGGAGATCGGCCTGTTCAAGGTGGAGGAGGATCCTGGCAAGGAAAAGTACTATCTCCTGGAGATGTTCCCCTATCCGAGCGGAAAGATCCACATGGGTCATGTTCGAAACTACACCATCGGCGATGTGGTGGCCCGCTACAAGCGGATGTGCGGAAAAAACGTCCTCCACCCCATGGGGTGGGACGCCTTCGGGCTGCCCGCTGAGAATGCAGCCATTGAAAACAACACCCATCCCGGCCGATGGACATACCAGAACATCGATTACATGCGCTCCCAGCTGAAACGCATGGGGTTCAGCTACGATTGGGACCGCGAGCTGGCCACCTGT
This sequence comes from uncultured Desulfobacterales bacterium, assembly GCA_964591925.1. Taxonomy (GTDB): domain Bacteria; phylum Desulfobacterota; class DSM-4660; order Desulfatiglandales; family HGW-15; genus JAIPEI01. The sequence goes on along the minus strand of CAZQCK010000143.1, from coordinate 5,980 downwards.
GATCCCGAGTACTATCGATGGGAGCAGCTCGTTTTTCTGAAAATGTACGACAAGGGCCTGGCCTACAAGAAGAAGACCCATGTCAACTGGTGCGGGAAGTGTCAGACCGTCCTGGCCAAGGAGCAGGTGGAAAACGGCTGTTGCTGGCGTCATCCGGACGAGGAGGTGGTCCTGAAGGAGATGGATTCCTGGTACTTCAAGATCACGGCCTATGCCGAGGAGATCTTGGAGCATTGTGACCGGCTTCCGGGATGGCCCGAGCGGGTCCTCACCATGCAGCGGAACTGGATCGGAAAAAGCCACGGCGCCGTCATTCGGTTTCCCGTGTCCGGATCGGAGCAGGTGGTCGAGGTCTATACCACCCGGCAGGACACGCTCTTCGGGGCCACGTTCATGTGCTTCGCCCCGGAGCATCCCATGCTCCGGGAGCTGGTGCGGGGCACTGAGCAGGAGCAGGAGGTGCTGGATTTCGTCGAGCGGACCCTCAAGGTGGACGGCTACATAAGGACGGCGGACTTCACCGTGAAGGAAGGTGTGTTTACGGGCCGCTATTGCGTGAACCCGGCGACCGGCGAGGAAATCCCGATTTTCGTGGCCAACTTCGTATTGTTCGATTATGGGACCGGGGCGGTCATGGCCGTACCCACTCACGATCAACGCGATTTCGATTTCGCCCGAAAGTACGGCCTGGGGTTGAGGGTGGTGATTCAGCCGGAGGACCGCCCCCCGCTGGACGAGGACCAAATGACCGAGGCCTATGAGGGCGAAGGACGGCTGGTCAACTCGGGCCCCTTCAACGGCCGTAAAAACCTGGAGGCCCTGGACCGCATCGCAGAGTGGCTGGAATCAGAGGGCACGGGCTACCGGACGGTGAACTATCGCCTCAGGGACTGGAACATCTCCAGGCAGAGGTACTGGGGTGCCCCTATCCCCATCATTTACTGCGATGAGTGCGGCACGGTGCCCGTCCCGGAAGATGCGCTGCCGGTCCGGCTTCCCATGGATGTGGAGATGCGCAGCCATGGGGGATCCCCCCTTCCTTTCGAGCCCTCGTTCTACGAGACCGCCTGCCCGCGCTGCGGGGGCAGGGCCCGCAGGGAGACGGATACCATGGACACCTTTGTGGAGTCCTCCTGGTACTTTGACCGGTACGCCTGCCCAGATTTTGAAGAAGGGCCGCTGGACCCGGATCGGGTCTCCTACTGGATGCCCGTGGACCAGTACATCGGGGGCATCGAGCACGCCATTCTGCACCTGCTCTACTCCCGGTTCTACACCCGTGTGCTCCGGGACCTGGGCTACCTGAAGGTGAGCGAGCCCTTCACCAACCTGCTGACCCAGGGAATGGTGTGCAAGGAGACCCAGTCGTGCACCACCCATGGATATCTGTTTCCCAACGAGGTGGAAGAAGGGCGTTGCGCTCGGTGCGGAAGAGAGGTTTCCCTGGGCGGTACGGTGAAGATGTCCAAGTCCAAGCGCAACGTGATCGACCCGCAGGACATGGTGGACCATTTCGGAGCTGACACCGTGCGCATGTTCTGCCTGTTCGCCTCTCCACCTGAGCGGGACCTGGAGTGGAGCGAGAAGGGGGTGGAAGGATCGTACCGGTTCCTGAACCGACTGTGGCGTATGGTCACCGACAACCTGGACGCATTGAAGGCTGTGGCGTCCTTTGAGGGCGGCGAAGACACGAGTGAGCCGTATCGAAGCCTTCATAGAAAGACCCACCAAACCATTCAAAAGGTGACCTCCGACATCGAGGACCGGTTTCATTTCAATACGGCCGTGAGTGCGGTCATGGAGCTCATGAACGAGGTGAGCCGGATCCTCGGGGAGGGCGCGGATCCGGGGGAACACGGGTGGGCCGTGATCCGTGAGGCCCTGGAAAGCGGCGTGGTGCTGCTATCGCCGGTGGTGCCGCACATCACGGAAGAGCTCTGGAGTCTGCTGGGTCGCCAGACCAACCTGCCGGAGACCCCCTGGCCGACATACCGCAAAAAGGCCCTCGAGGTGGAGACCCGGACCGTGGTGCTCCAAGTGAACGGAAAGCTGCGGAGCCGGATCGAGGTGCCGGCGGACTGGGGCCGGGAGGCGCTGGAGGAGGCTGCACTGGCCGACGAACGGGTGCGCAGGTTCATAGAGGATAAGACTGT
>CAZQCK010000143.1:0-3727 GCA_964591925.1 uncultured Desulfobacterales bacterium | reverse complement strand
TGTAACCCGGGACAAAGCCCCGCGACGGAGACAAACCAATGAGCACACTGCATTCTTGCCGCCTCAAGGCCCTGCCCGCCGTGCTCCTGCTCCTGACGGTTTCCGGGCTGCTCACGGCCTGCGGGTATCAATTCCGGGCGGACGGGCGGCCCGTCGGCATCAAGATCGAAAGCCTGGCCGTCCCCCTCATGACCAGCACGTCCTCACGCCTCGCTTTTGAGCCGGATTTCACCCGGGTGATCAGGGATGCGTTCATCAGCCACGCCGATGTTCCCATTCGGCCCAGGGAACGAGCACACATGGTCCTGGTGGGTCACGTCCGGAACATTCAAACGGATCCATTGACCTATGATATGGATTCGAGAACGTTCCATGGGCACGACGTGACTTATACCCGGACGAACAGCCGGCGGCTTCGAGTGGAGCTGGACGTAAGGCTGGTGAACCGGCACACGGGAGAGACCGTGTGGCAGGAGGCCTCCCTGACGGATGAGGCCCGATTCGAGGTGAGCACAGACCCGCTCCGGACGAGGCATTCTCAGCGGGAGGCGCTTGGAAAAATTGCGAATCGGCTGGCCAAGCGGGTCTATCTGAAGACCATGGAAAGATTCTGATGGCCGGAAACCTCCAGCCTGAAGACGTCCTCGAACGTCTGGAAAAGGGGCGACTGGACCCCTTCTACCTGTTCTATGGGCCGGGTGAGTTCCGAATGGAGCGAGTCCTCGATCGAATACGAACGGATTTCGTTCCCGAGGAAGCGCGCGATTTCAACCAGGAAGTGCTCTACGCCGACAAAAGGCTGAGCCCTGAGGACATCACAGGGCGGGCCTGTTCGGTGCCGTTCATGGCCTCCAACCGCTTGATCGTGGTGAGAAGGACAGAGACCCTGGACGCAGACCGGCTCTCCCGGCTCATTCCCTATCTGCAGCAACCCATTGAGACCACTTGCCTGATTTTTGTGTCTTCCAAGGCGAACTTCGGTTTCAAGTTTTACAAGGCCATTCGTGATGCGGGTCTGGCGGTGGCCTTTGATGAGTTGAAGGCCAATCAGGTCGCCCCCTGGATCCGGAGGACGGCGAAGGAACTGGATTTGAAGCTGGATTCGGGTGCCTGCGAGGTCCTTCAGGAGGTGGTGGGCCACCGCCTGCGGGATCTCTACGGGGAACTGGAGAAGCTTAGTCTCAGGCACGGCCCCGGGGCCCGAGTGGGAAGCGCGGAGGTCCGGGAACTGGCCGTTCACACCAGAAGCTTCACCATTTTCCAGCTCATGGACCGGGTGTCGGTCAAGGATGAAGCAGGGTCTCTGTCCGTGCTGAATCGCTACCTGGAGGAAGAGGGACAGAAAGAGGCGTTGCTGGGTGTGGTGGGCATGCTGAACCGGCAGATTCGCCTGCTCTGGCAGGTCAAGTCCCTGGCGGATCAGGGCGAGCGGACCGAAAGCATTGCGAAACGTCTCTCCACACCGGCCTTTGTCGTTCGCCGCCTGTTGGGCCAGTCCAGGCACTGGAACGAGGACTCCCTGGAGCGGGCGCTACACGATCTATACGAAGTGGACCGCCGCCTCAAGTCGGGTTCGAGGCCGGTTCCGTTGTTGGAGTCGCTCTTTGTCTCGCTCTGCTGCTAGTTGCGCCCTTTGTCGGGCCGAGAGGGCGCAATGGGGCGGCTTCAGGAGGAGAGCTGGTGAACCTGACGAGAGAGGCGGGATATCTTTCGGGAGGCCGTTTTACGCTTGATCACCCCTTTGGTCACCGTCTTCTGAAGCAGGGAAACAGCCGTCTGCAGATTCGCTCGGGCCTCCTCCGGTGCATTCGCGGACAAGGAGGAACGAACATCCTTGACGGCTTTTCGAATCCGGGTCTTGTATCCGCGGTTGCGGAGCCTACGCGTTTCACTCTGCCGGGCCCTTTTGAGCGCTGACTTATGGTTTGCCAACTCGATCACTCCTTGTGCTTTTCTGATGTTGTGGGATTGCACATCGAAACTCGATCCGAATCTGACTTTATAAAGGAATATGATTGCTGATGTCAAGGGCAAAACATTCGAAGCCATGACCCCACCCGAGTCCATTCCGTCGGAAAACCGGCAGGTGGCCCGGGCGGCCGGAACAGTGGGCTTGTTCACGTTCCTCAGCCGTGTCCTGGGCCTGGTCCGCGACATGGTGGTGGCTCGTTTCTTCGGGGCGGGCATGGCTGCAGACGCCTTTTTCGTGGCCTTTCGTATACCCAACCTCCTGCGGCGGCTTTTTGCGGAAGGGTCTTTGAGCATAGCCTTCATCCCGGTGTTTACGGAGTACCTCCAGAAGAAATCCAGAGAGGACGCCGTGGAGCTCGCCCGGGTCGTCCTGACCCTTGTTTCCCTTCTCCTGGTGGTGATCACAATCCTGGGCGTCCTGGGGGCTCCCTGGATCGTTCGAGTGCAGGCCTATGGATTCGGCGGGGCCGGCGACAAGTATGAGCTGACCGTCCTGCTCACACGCATCACCTTTCCCTACATCTTTCTCATCAGCCTGGTGGCGCTGTTCATGGGCATCCTGAACAGCCTTCAGCATTTTGCAGCCCCGGCCGCGGCCCCTATTTTCCTCAATGTCGGCATCATCGGGGCCGTGCTCTGGCTCTCCCCTCACTGCTCCCGGCCTGTGGTGGGTCTGGCGGTGGGTGTGATCATAGGGGGGGCGCTTCAGGTGCTGCTTCAGATTCCCTGGCTTCTGAAAAAAGGTGTTTCGCTGCGGCCGCGCTGGATGCCTCACCATTCCGCCGTCTCCAGGATCGGCCGCCTCATGCTGCCGGCCGTGTTCGGTTCCGCCGTGTACCAGCTCAACCAGTTCGTGGGCACTCTTTTGGCCTCCTTTCTTCCTCAGGGTAGCGTGTCCTGGCTGTACTACGCGGACCGGATCGTCCAGTTTCCTCTAGGGGTGTTCGCCATCGCTATCAGCACCGCCGCGCTCCCTTCCCTGTCCCGCCAGGCCGCTCAGGAGGGGCTGGAGGCCTTTCGAGACACCCTTGGTTATGCCCTGCGGTTGGTGTTTTTCATCACTCTGCCCTCCATGGCGGGCTTGATGGTGCTGGGTCACCTGATCGTTCGGGTGCTCTTTGAGCGGGGAGCGTTTCAGGCCTCGACCACGGACATGACCACCCAGGCGCTGATCTTTTATTGCGCCGGCCTGTGGGCCTTTTCCGGCATCCGTGTGCTCGTGGCGGGGTTCTACGCACTCCAGGACACGAAAACCCCGGTCAAGGCCGCATTCCTCGCGCTGCTGGTCAACGCCGGCTGCAGTCTGGCCCTCATGGGCCCCCTGCGCCACGGGGGGCTGGCCCTGGCCCTGTCCACAGCCTCGGCCGTTCAGTTCGTCTTTCTGGCCCTCTTACTGGGCCGAAGGACCCGCGGCCTGGACAGGCGGCGGCTTGTACGTTCCGTGGGGATCAGCCTGGTCTCCTCTTCGGTCATGAGCGCCGTGCTGTTCTGGGTATACCGCATATGGTGGAATCCCGGGGCTGAAGCGGGAGTAGCGGCGCTCGTCGCCGGTCTCGGCGGCCTGGTGGTGCTGGGGGCGTTGGTTTATTTCCTGTTGTGCTTTTTTCTGGGCTCCCGGGAGCTGGCCTCGGTCATGAGGTTGGTCACCGGGGTGAAGCGGTGAGCCGGTTTCCATCCGGAAAGGAGGATTTTTTGTCCGCGCTTCGCTTGGACGCCCACCCTTCGGGCGGGTTCCCGGTATGCCAATCTCATCGTC
>CAZQCK010000142.1:0-8167 GCA_964591925.1 uncultured Desulfobacterales bacterium | reverse complement strand
GGGCAGGTTACCCACGCGTTACTCACCCGTGCGCCACTTTACTCTCCCACCCGAAGGCGGGATTTCTCGTTCGACTTGCATGTGTTATGCACGCCGCCAGCGTTCATTCTGAGCCAGGATCAAACTCTCCAGTTAAATCCTAGGATCCTGTGGATCCGTCTTTCAAACATTCAAACGGAGACCTGCTCACCAAAGTCGCTATTTAGTTTTCAAAGAGCAAGGCCCTGAAATTAGGCCCGATTCGAAAGGCTGCACGCGCAGTGTGCGCCGTTTTGTTCTGCAACCTCAAAAAAAATTAATTTTACGGTCTTGCCAAGGCGAAGTCAAGCTTTTTTTTCTTTGTTCGTAAGAAATATTTTTCGACCCCCGCCTCTTTGGAATGTCGATCTCTTCTTTTCGGAATCGACCCGCTCAATCACCTTTTACCAACGACGCCACCCTCATCGAAGGGCTCCACCTCCAGAGTCAGAAGAGCGGGGAATGGATTTCCATTCAATCCCCGCTCGGTGTCGGTGTGTTCGCCTTCGTGGCAGCGTTCTTGATTAGAAATATAACTCCGGCCCTCACAGATTGCAAGGAAAAAATGGAGCCCGGTGCTTTTTTTTTAAGATCTTCGCCGGCCCTACTCCAAGAGTTCGGAGACCCTCACCATATCGACCTCCCTGCTCAGCCTGCAGGCCTCCCGCTCGAGGACTGCAAGCGTGCCTGGAAACGGATGTCCGATCCCCACCGCTGCACCGCGATGCCGGGCCACGCCCAGTAGACGCTCCAGCTGAATCTCTATGGCCCCTTCCGTGGGTTCGTTGTCCAGAAATACGCTGCGCTTCATTGCCGGAATTCCCATATCCCGGGCCATATCATAGGCCACGGAATGAGCGGTTGTCCTGCTGTCCACGAAAAACAGGCCCTTCTTACGAATCTCCTCCAGAACCACCGCCATCTTGCCGCCATGCTCCGTAAAGGACGAGCCCATGTGGTTGTTCACGCCCATGGCCCCTGGAACCTGCTCCAGGTGCCGGAGGAGCAAGGTTCGAATCTCCTTCGGCGTCATGGCCTTGTATAGAGCACCCGGACCCGGGTTCAGCCCCTGGTGGTCTCTAGGTTCCATGGGGAGATGAAGCATGAGTTCACAGCCGTTTCGGCCTGCCTCCGCCGCCACATCCTCGGTGAAGGGAGCCATGGGCAGCACGGAGAGAGCAACCGGTATGTCCAGAGTGGCGAAGGCTCGAGCCAACCTTCGATCGTACCCCAGGTCATCGATGATTATCGCCACCCTGGGAACACGTTTTTTCAGCACCGGCTTGGTCCCGGTCCCTGGAAACTCGAACTGAATACGATGCGTGTACCGGCCCCGGGCATACACCCGATAAGCATCCCTGCCAGCGGTTTCCTCCTCCCGATAAAACGCCACACAGGGTTCCAGCGCTTCGAGCTCCGCGCGAAGATCTTTCCTGACCCGTTGAAGCGCCTCCTCGCCCGAGAGTCTGACCGCCATCTCGGTAAAATCCCATGCATCCCCCTCTACGCTTCGATGGGCCACGTCCGTGAACAAGATATCACTTTCGTAGATTCCCCACCGATACAGCACGTCGTAAACGGTCCGGTCTATTCGGCCTATGTCTTGCCTCAGCCCGGGCGGGCGGGAGTGAACCTCCTCGTAGGCCGGTTGAGGAAGAAAAACATCGGGCTGGCCTGAGTAAAAAAAATAAAGGGCCGCAAGGGCCCCTCCTGAGCATAAGAGAAGTCCCGCGAACCAGGCTAAGACCCGCTTACGGGACGTTCTCTTCTGTTTGCTCCGCTTTCCGGTGGTTTTCTTTTTTTGTGTCATGGTGCGAGCCGCCGCCCCTTTTCTCTCACACCCTGTCACCCGATTGGAAGGATTCTGATTGCTGCGGCAAACTCGACCCTCACTACCTGAAGGCGTCTCTCACCCCCTGGGAGGGGGATCACGGAGCGGCCTTGATCCGGGAGAACACCTCCCAGGTCTGAAGGAGCTGGAGCGCGTGTCTAACCTGGTTGTCCCTTTCCAGCAGGGCTTCGGCCTTCTCATCGACTTCTTTGGCCTCCTCCTTCCCTGCGTCCGGCTCCTGCGTCTTCCGGGAATCGTTTTCCATGTGCCCCTTGAGGTTCAGTTCTCGAAGAAAATGCAGCCCCTCCTCCTCCTCCTCTCCGTCTTCTTTCGGGGGCTCGAACTCGAGCTCTATGTCCGGAATGATTCCCTTGAGCTGAATGGATTGACCGCTGGGCGTGTAATACCTGGCCGTGGTGATTCGAAGGCCGGAGCCGTCGGAAAGCGGCAGAATGGTCTGGACAGAACCCTTGCCGAAGGTCTTGGTGCCGAGGATCAGCGCCCTATGGTTGTCCTGAAGCGCGCCTGCAACGATCTCCGCGGCGCTTGCACTGCCCTCGTTGACCAGCGTGATGATCGGATACGTCCGGGATGAATCGTTCTTGTGGGCGGAGACCTCCATGTTCTGCGAAGGATCCCGTCCCTTGGTGCTCACAATGAGTCCGCCGTCCAGAAAAAGGTCGGACACCTTGATCGCCTGGTCCAACAAACCTCCAGGATTGTTTCTGAGATCCAGTATGAGGCCCTTGATTTCTCCGTCGTCTTCCAGTGTCTTCAACGCGGATTTCAAGTCACCCTCCGTCTTGCTCTGGAAGTTGGAAATCCTGACGTAGGCGATCTCTGAAGAGAGCTCATGAAACCGCACGCTGCGAAGTGGAATCACGTCCCGAGTGATACTGAAGTCCAGGAGCTTGTCGCTGCCCTCACGACGGACGGTGAGCTTGACCTCGGACCCCTTGGGGCCGCGAATCCTCTTAACGGCGTCGGAAAGGGTCATATCAGTCGTGACCTCATCGTTGATCTTGACGATCTGATCACCCGCCTTGATGCCCGCCCGGTAGGCCGGGGTCCCCTCGATGGGGGAGACCACGGTGATGAGCTTGTCCCGGGTGGTGATCTCGATCCCCACGCCGGTGAAGCTACCCTTGGTCTCGATCATCAGGTCCTTGTGTTCCTGCTTGGTCATAAAGGCGGAATGCGGGTCCAGGCTCTCCACCATTCCTTTGATCGCACCGTAAATCAACTCCTGTGGATCCTGCGGCTCCACGTAGTTTTCTTCGATCTGCCGAATAACCTCGGCAAGCACCTCGATGTTCTTGTATACGTCATCGGTCCCGGCCTTCACATCGGCGCCGCTTCCCTGAAAGAAAAGCAGGCCCGAGATAAGAACGCAGAGGCAGAGGGTGCAGGTGAAGGCTTTCCCTTTTGAACGCTTCATATCCTTGCTCCTGAAAAATGATGTCGAATCCACATTATCGTAATCTGTTATGATAACCCCGCATAACATCCAGGTCAATGGACTTTTAACCAGGCTGTGGGGTCAAGCGACTCACTGGCCTTTCTGAGCTCGAAGTACAGACCCGGACCCGACAGGGAGCCGGATTCTCCGGCAAGGCCTATGATATCACCTCCCTGCACCAGGTCCCCTTCATTGACCTCTCGCTTCGAAAGATGCGCGGAGACTGAAAAATACCGGGAACCGTGGTTGATGATGACCATCTGTCCGTAACCCTTGAGCCAGCCCGAAAAATCCACCCGCCCATCGTAGACCGCCCGCACCGCCCCTCCGGGTTCACCTTGAATGAATATACCCTTGTGCGTAAGGACGGGGCCTGTTCCCAGCGGGTGGTAATGTTCTATTATCTCCCCCTTGAAGGGGACCCGAAGTGTTCCCTTGTACTCGATAAAATCGGAAGACAGCGCGACCTTCCGGTCGGGTTTACTGTCCAGGCCCGTCAAGGTTTGTTTCAGATTCTGCGCGGCCGACTGGAGCTCCTGAACCGCCGTTTCATAGAACTCCTTTTCCTGGTGAATCTTCATGAGCAGGAGCACCTTCCTCTCCAGGTCCTCCTGCATGCTTTCGAGCTGCCGGGACTCTTCCTTTTCCAGCCGGGTGATCACTCCAAGCTTTTCATCCACGGCCTGTACCTGCCGCCTGTGTTCCATCAGAACATTCAGCATTCGTTCCAGAAGCATGCGGTCCCGCTTCATGACGATCCGCAAATAGTACATCCGTTTTCTTAATTCGTCGAGATCCTGCGCCGTGGCCAGAAGTTTCACATAGCCTCTTCTCGCGTACTTATAGTAAGCAATCACCCTCTTGCCGAGCCTCGAACGTATTTCATGGGCCTCTCTCTCCAGGGGCTCCAGCTTCTCCTGTTTGCTCTCCAGATCGGAGCGCTGAACCTCAATCTTTTCCTGTATGGTGGCCAGCAGCCCCCGCTTTTCTTCGATACGTTCCTCGATCTCCGCAAGCTGCTCCAGCAGGTTCTTCTCCTTGATATTGTATTTCGCGTATTGCTCACGCTCCCGGGAGAGCTCCTGCTCGATCTTTCGAATCTGTTCATCCGGCGGGCTGTCCGCTGTCACCATGGCTGGAACGGCAAGGAGCATTACCATTGAGGAAAACAAACGCGCGACTTGCAAAAGGGCACAGAATATAGAAAAGGAGGATTGCATATGCAGATCGTTTCAAAACGCAAAGGGTCACGGTGTGGAATGGAAGAAGCGGCCTACGGCGATCAGCCCGCCGATAAGCCCCAGAACGAGACTGAGGACCATAAGCCCCACCACGATTTCGGGAGGCAGGAAGACCACCTTTAGAATCGGAATCCCCGACGCATACAGCGGCTTCAGGGAAACAACCTTGTATCCGCCATACAGGCAAGCCAGGGCGGCCGCGCCTCCTATGAGCCCCTGCACGGCGCCCTCCAGCAAAAACGGCGTCTTGATGAAGCGGTCCGTCGCCCCCACGAGCTTATAGATCTCCAGTTCGGCGCGGCGGGCATAGATGGTCAACTTGATGGTATTCGTGGTGATAAACAGGACGGCGAGGCAGAGCAGCCCTCCGATGATCAGCCCACCCGCCTGAATCATATAGAGAATCCCCTCGAAACGCTCGATCCACTGCTCGCTGTATTGGACCTCTTTGACCCCGGAGAGCGATTCCAGTTCCTCTTTGACGGCCTCGGGTGCCGGCTGCCGAAACTCCGTTTCCTTGAACACCAGCTCGAACGAAGCGGGAAGCGGGTTCTCTTCGAATCCGTCCAAGAGCGCGGCCTGAGCCCCGAATGCCTCTCTCAGGTCTTCCATGGCCGCCTCCTTGCTGACGAACCCAAGAAGCTCGGCATCGGGAAAGCCTTTGAGCGCCTCCCGAATCTCGTTCTTTCGTTTCTCCTCGATTCCGTCCTCCAGGTAGACGGACATGGACAGGGATTGACCCCACTGAAGGAGCCAGGTGTTCAGGTTCACCACGAGAAGGACGAATGCGCCGAACAGGAGGAAGGATATTGTAATGGTACCCATGCTGATCAGGTGAATAAAGCGCTGTTCCAGGATGTTGGAAAACGCCTTCTTCACGAAATATGCCCAGACCCGAAGGATCATGGTTGCGCTTCCTGCGCGGAAGGCGTTTCCTCGACAAGACGCGCGTCTTTGAGCAAAATGATCCTCTGATCCGTGTCCCTGAGAACCTCCCTGCTGTGCGTGGCGAACACCACCGTGGTACCTCGAAGGTTAATGGTGCGAAAAAGAAGGATGATCTCCCTGGTAATGTCCGAGTCCAGACTCCCTGTGGGCTCATCGGCCAGAAGGATGATGGGCTCGTTGATGATCGCCCGGGCGATGGCGACCCGCTGCTGCTCCCCGCCTGAGAGCTCAGCCGGGTAAAGTGACTCTTTGCCGCTCAATCCCACGGCCCGAAGAACCTGCCTGGTCTTTTTTCGTATGATGGAAGGCCGCTCTCCGATAACCTCCAGGGCGAGCGCCGCGTTTTGAAACGCCGTCTTTTCGGACAGCAGCTTGAAGTCCTGAAACACGAACCCGATTTTTCTTCGCATTAGGTCCAGCTTGTTCCGCCGAATGCGGCCCAGATTGATGTTGCTGATGAGAATGGCCCCGTCACTCGGCCTCTGCGCGCCGAAGATCAACCGCAGAAGGGTGGTTTTGCCCGCGCCGCTCGGTCCGGTGACGAAGACGAACTCCCCCTGGCGAATTCTGAGGTTGATGTCGGAAAGCGCCACCTTCTGCCCGAACTGCTTGGAAACGTTGAATAGTTGAATCATGCCGGCGATGTGGGAATTCGACTCAGGTGATTTAGGACGGCCCTGGAACCGTCGTGGCCGAACAGAGGATCACAAGGCCCCGATGGCCCGCTCGAGCCTGGCCCGAGCCAGATGATGGCTGTACAGGGCGCGATAGTAGTTCGTGCGCGCCTGGGTGAGCAGGGTCTGGGCATCTAGCACCTCGGTGGAGGTGGCGACCTGCGCTTCATACCTCTCCCGGCTGACCCTCAAATTTTCCTCCGCCTGCTCAACCGCCTTGGTGGTCGTAGGAATATTCTTTTCCGCCTCGAATAGGTCCAGGTAGGCCTGCTTGATCTCCAGGCGGATCTGATCCTCCAGGGCGGATCGCGTACGGAGGAGCTGCATTCGGGCGCTGTCGACCTCCCGGACTGCGCTACGCGTCTTTCCCCACTCGAAAAACGTCCAGGAAAGCACGGCCGTGACCTGCCATCTGTTGGCGTCGTGCACCGTACTTCCTTCCACGTAGGGCTCGTCCCCTTCTTGAATGTAATCGTACTGAAGAGAGATATCCGGATAATAGTCGCTTCCGGCCAAACGACGGCTTTGCTCGGTCTGCGCGAGCCGCACTTCCAGGGCTCGAATCTCCGGGCGTTGCTCGAACGCCTCATTCACATCCTCGGAGAACGATTGAGTTGCGGGTCGGAAATCCTGAACGTCTTCGATCTCCACAGGCACGTTGATGGGGCGGGCCAGAATGGTGTTGAAGGACGCCCTGGCGAGCTCAGCCCGGTTTTCCGCCTGAATCAGGTCATGCTCGGCATTGGACAGCTCCACCTCCGCCTTTAGCAGATCATTGATCGGAATCATTCCCACGTTGTAGAAACTCCGGGCGACCTCCACATGGGACTCCAGGGAGAGCACGGCCTTTTCAGCCACCTCAACGCCACGGTCCGCCTCGAGGATTCGAAAATACGCCTGCTTGACCGCCATCACCAGGTCGAGCTTCTCCAGTTCCAGCCCCAGCTCCGCTTCATCGATTCCCAGCTTGCCCAGCTCGTAGGCACTCACCAGAGCAAACCCCGTGAACAGGGGCTGTTTGACGGACATCTTCCACTGATAGTTATCCCGAACGGAAAGGACGCTCCCCGGAATTTCAAACATCCCCAGATCGATCGGTTCGCTGGTCTTTTTCTCGTCCAGACGGGTGTAGCTGTACGTGGTGCCCAATTTTGGCAGAAAATCAGCCCAGGCCTGTTCCTTCACTGCTTCGGCCTCGTTGATTCGCTCCTTTTTGGCCTTGACATTCCAGTTGCGGTCCAGGGCTGTTTGAATGCTCTTTTGAAGGCTGAGCACCTCGCCCTCTGCTCGAGCCTCGGCTGAACAGGTTGCCGGGAGAACCATCAGGGAGATCCAGAGAACCCAGGCCGCCGCTTTGTTCTTCATGCTCCAAACCCTGCTTGCGCCTTCGGGTGTTTCGGCTCGGGCCCAGGTCGAAGGCGTGACTCGGACCAACCCTTTGAATTCGGTGAATTCGGGGGACTAGAATTCTCTCAGCCCGCATTAGAATAGGAGGGCCCTGAATATGTCAATCCCATTCCAAGGCTCTCCCTTCCGAACATGGTTTCAGGCTTTTCCGGCACCCTTATGAATCCGGCTTCCCGTGACCCAGCAGCTCCATGCGCTCCTCGGCCGCCTTCTCCTGCCGTATCCGCCAGGCCTCCCATTGCTCCCGCAACTCCTCCAGTTCCTTGTTTAGAGCCCCCTTGTCTGAGGAACCCTGTAACTGGGCCTTGATCTCGCGGACCCGCGCCTTGATGCGCCTCAGGGCGTCAAGGGCCTCTCTTTCCTTGCCCGTGGGAACCTCCACAGAGCCGCAGGTCTTTCCACAGCCGTCCCCCGGCCCGCTTCCTCCCTCTTCCCGGTCCATAACTCCTCTCTTCCCTTACTTGTCCCTCCAGGCAAACCCCTTCAACACCCGTAGTCACCTCATAGAAGTAACCTCGCTGGGCCTTTCTGTCAATAAGGAGGCCGGCAGAAATAAATTGGACAAAATTGCGCTCAGATTTGGGTCATA
>CAZQCK010000141.1:0-8207 GCA_964591925.1 uncultured Desulfobacterales bacterium | reverse complement strand
CGAGCCCACGCCGGTTCTGGTGACCGAGCCGGATCTGCCGCCGATCACGGTGCCCAGAATGGATCCGGCCGCGCGGCCGTCAAACCCCCGGGAGGCCTCGGCCACGGGTTCTGCCTTGAGCACGTCGAACTTGACGAACCACTTGGTGGACTTGAACTTGCCCCGCTTGAACTGGTCCAGGGCCTGAGGATCGCCCATGTTGGCGGCCAGGGTGACCTCGTCCAGCAAGGGGCCCAGGTCGGTTCTCTCCAGGACCCTGAAATTGGCCTGGGAGAGCTCCAGCTCGCCGTAGTCCGCAATGTTGTTGGCGGTGATGCGCTGGGTGAAGGTGGCGTTGTTGCTTTTGATCTGCCCGGGGAGCACGATCAGGGTCGGGCCTGGAACGTCGGCGTTCAGGTACTCCACCGGCTGGTACATGGTCTGATCGGCCTGGGCATTGGCCCTGGCTGATGAGCTGGTGCCTGCTCCGGTGGTGGTGCAACCGGAAACCAGGCCTGTTGAGAACAGCATGGCAACGGCGACAATCAATCCTCTCATGGACTCCTCCTCTTGAAGTGAAAACCGGGTTAAAACTCCTCCACCGCCTTGACCCCGGAGGCTCGGGAGGGCTCTGCCGAGGCCTCGGGGTTGATCTCAGCCACCTTTTGCATGGCTGCTTCTCCCAGTTCCATGTGCTCCAGGCGGGCCCTGGGCGCATGGGAGAGGGAGGCGGGCGGCGTTTCCTTGAATCGTCCGGCCACGGCCTCGGGGTCCTCCTGAGCGCGGAAGGCCACCTCCACCGCATCTCCCCGGGCTGAGACCAGATGAAACACCGTGGCCCGAAGCTTCCGGTTCAGGGGCTTGACCACGGTGTCGTTTACGATCTGAACAAAGTTTCCGCGCCTTCCGGAAAACTCCACCTCGTAGATGGAGAGGCCCTGGGCGTCGAAGCTTCTGAGGTCCACGTTCAGGACCGGCCGAAGGCCTATGAGCTCCTTTTTGAGGAGCAGGCCCAGGTCGTAATCCGCAAGACCGCTCACTCGAAGCTCAAACACGCGGGCGGGCCGCATGAGGTGGTCCTCAAAGAACTCCCGGGTGAACTCCCTGCCTATGAGCCGGCCTATGTCCTGAAGGGCCTCGTCCTCACTGGCCCAGCCTTGGCCCTTGGGGATCTTGCTGTTGAAATAGATCTCCTCCCCGGTGTCCACGGCCACGCACTTGACCGTCCACGAGGTGAGCACGTACTTGGTGAGCTGAAGGCCCGAGGCCTTGAGGGTGACGCTTCGAGGCATGAACTTGACCTCGCCCCGGATCTTGAAATCCGCTTTACTAAGGCCTTCTTCGCGCTCGGACCACACCCGGTAGCCGAACCCGGAGATGCGCTCCTTGAGGAGGTTCTCGGCCACGGCCGATCGCTCCGAGGGAACGCCGGCTCCCCGCTCCGCGTCTCTGACCTCGACGGACACGGCGATGCGAGGGTTTCCGTGCTCCTTGATGAGATTCACCCGCTCGGCCCGGCTCATGGTCTCCAGGGCCTCCCGCACATCGGTCAAATAGACCTCGGCCTTGAGGAGCAGGTGCATGAACCCGTCCTCGCCCAGCCACGGCTCGCTCTCCTTGATCACCTCCTTGATGAGCCCCTTGGAGCGTGTGAGCACGCGGTCGTGGATCAGCTCGTAGTTCTCCACCAGGGTGGAACTCTCCACAAAGGTTCCCACCGCCTTTTCTATCACCTGGCGTCTTGCGTCCTCGCGAAGCGCGTCCAGGAGAAGGCCCTTGTCCCGCTGATAGGTCTCGGCCTCGGGGTCTGCCAGGCCTTCCGCTGAAACCACCATGGAGCGGGGCTGGGTGCCGGCGTGCACGGCGTGCGAAAAAGGCCCCAGGCACAGGCCTGCCACCAGGAAGAGGATCATGCTGAGGGGGACGTGGATCTTGTTCATAAGACCTGAAGCTCCTTCATGCTCAGTGCTTAGAAGAGGCGTG
This sequence comes from uncultured Desulfobacterales bacterium, assembly GCA_964591925.1. GTDB lineage: Bacteria > Desulfobacterota > DSM-4660 > Desulfatiglandales > HGW-15 > JAIPEI01. The sequence continues at coordinate 6,245 of CAZQCK010000141.1, read as the reverse complement.
GCGGCAAAAATCGTGGTACAACCCGGCCGCTATCAGATCCGCCTCTTGCCGGACGATTCTCAGGGCGGTCTCCATGGGGTCGGGTCCTGAGTACGAGTCCCCGCCTGCCGTCACATTGGACAGGGTGCGCCCGGATGCGTCCACCAGGGTGAAGGCCATGGTCACAAAGACCTCCTCCACTTTAACCACCGGGTTGAGCCTCACCTTGGAGCGGATCATGCCGCGTAGAAAGTACCGGGCCCCCAAACGCTGCGCGGCTGTGGCCGCTGAGTCCACATCATTGTTCAAAAAGGCCTTGACCTCTTCTGCGGCGATCTGTGAGCGGATCTCCTCCTGGGTGTGGGTGCGCAGGCCCAGGTCTTTCAGACGCCGGCTGATCTCCTGAAACAGCGGTCCGTACTTGTGAGGCTCGTACACCAGGCCCCGGCTCTCCACCCGCTCCCCGATGATGAGGGCGATCTTGCGGCGCTGGAGCTCTTGGTCGCACGGGACGGACAGGAGACGCTCTATCTCCCGGGCACGTTCGTCCGCAATCCTGCGCTCGGCCTCGGCTTCGCGTTTTTCATTCTCGCTGAAGGAAAAGGCTGCGGCCGGGGCGGGGAAGGACAAAAGCGCCGGCACAATGACGCCTATGAAGGCTGTGACGATTAATCGGTTCACAATGCTCCGCTCCTGATGAATTCGTAAAAGCCGTACTTTTCGCAAAGACGACAAGACGCCAAGAAAAGACCTTGGCGTGAAATTTCGACTTTTTGCGAGGTCATCACCCCTCAGTGTCACAGGGCGGGAGAAAAAAGCAAGGGAGACCGCGCGGCCTCCCTGGGGGTTGATATGGCTTACCCAATGGGTAGCCGGGGCGTTGATGCGACACATCTCAAAAAAAAAGTATTCCTCCAAAAGTGCCTTGTCAAGCCTTTTCAGGGGTGTTCCTCCAGGCTCCGTGCTTGCCGGGGCCGGGAGTTTGCCGTATGATATCGCGCATGACTCGATCGCTTCAGCCGAACAATGTGGGCGTTATTCTGGTGGAGCCGCAGATTCCCGAGAACATCGGCGCTGTGGCGCGTGCCATGTCCAACATGGGCATTGAGCGTCTTTCCCTGGTGCGGCCCAAGAACTGCGATCTCAGCCGGGTGCTCAAGACGGCCACCGGTCCTTCCATTGAGGTGGTGGAGACCATGGAGGTGTTCGAGGAGTTTCTGCCCGCCATCGGCCCTTACGGCTACGTGGTGGGGGCCACCGCCCGGATCGGGGCCCATCGCCCCGCCCTCACCAACCCCAGAAGGCTGGCTGCGGATTTGATCGGGATCACCCGGAACAACCGGGTGGCTCTGGTGTTCGGCCCGGAAGACCGGGGGTTGTCCAACGAGCATCTTCGATACTGCCACAGCATCGCCACCATTCCGGCGGCCGGGTTCTCCTCCCTCAACCTGGCCCAGGCCGTGCTGGTCTTTTGCTACGAGATCTTTCTGGCCGGGCTGGAGCCCGCCACCCCTCCCGTGCCCCGTCTGGCGGACAAGTTCGAGCTGGAGGGCATGTACGCCCACCTGCGCGACGTGTTGGAGAAAATCGGGTTTCTGGACCCGCAGAACCCGGAGCACTGGATGCTCAGTATTCGGCGGTTCCTCTCCCGCCTGCCTCTTCGGGCCCGGGAGGTGCGGGTGATCCGCGGGGTCTGCCGCCAGATCGACTGGTACACGGGTCAACTGGAAAGGCTTCAGGGCGGGGAGGAAAAGCAAGGAAAATAAGTGCAGAGTTCGGGGGAAGAGTTCGAGAGTTCGGGGGACACCATACTTAATTCCATGGCGAGTTCCACCGCGAGTTCGGGGGACACCATACTTAATTCGGGGTCTTGTATGATGCAATATGCTCCCGAATTAAGTATGGTGTCCCCCGAACTCCCCGGTCATCTTGTTAAAGGCGGGCTCGAACTCCGTCCACATCTCCAGGCCGATCCGGGCCTGGGTCTGCACGATCTCCCGAAGCACGTCCCGGTCCGTCAGGGGGTTGGCCAGGACCGCGCGGAGGACCACGATGGGCTGGGGTTTGTATGGGGTGGACTCCAGGGTGGTGCGGGAGACAAAGTTGGTGTCGTCCCGGCGAAGGGCCTTGTGAAGCTTGATGTTGAGGGCATTGACCAGGCGGTTCAGCCTGCGAGGGTCTTCCTTGGGCGGCCTTTCTGCGGGATGCAGGGCCTCTCTTACGGGGCGGGGGACGAAACGGTAGTTCAGGATAAAGAGCTCGGGGTGGTTCATGATCTCGAAGTTGCCGTTTGCCTCCAGCAGGCCTCGAAAGGTTTCCGTGTTCTTGAAGGCGCTCTCAAAGAGCAGCCGGTAGCCTTGACGTCCCAGGATCTTGAGGGAGGCCCAGGGCTTCAGCGCTGCAAAGGGGCGAGAGCCCTCCACGGTGAACCGGCCGGTGTCCACGGAGTTTCTGCGAAGGATGTAGTTGGAGGTGTGCTTCAGGTGGTTGAGGTCGCGTTCGTTTTGAAACAGGACCAGGCCCATGGTCATGGGGCAGTACAGGAGCTTGTGGGCGTCAATGGACACGGAGTCCGCCTTGTCAATGCCCCGAAACAGCCCCCGGTACTCGTCCACCAGGAGCACGCTACCGCCCCAACAGGCGTCCACGTGTAGGTGGGTGCCGAGGGTGCGGCCTACCTCGGCCAGTCCTTCCAGGTCGTCGATGTTGCCGGTTTCCGTGGTCCCTGCAATGCCTACAACGGCTATGACCCGCTCGTCTTTGCCCAGGGCACGGACCCGGCGGTTGAGCTTGGCCAGGTCCATGCGGTTGTGGGAGTCCACAGGCACGCTCACCACGTTGTCCGACCCCAGGCCCAGAAGGTTGGCCGCCTTGGTGATGGAGTAATGCCCGCGGGCGGACACGAAAATCAGGCCCCGGCGGCAGTTGTAGTGGGCGAGGGCCCGGGCCATGCCCTCTTTTCGTACGCCGGTGAACCCGCCCTCCGGGGGAAAGGCCTTTTCCCGGGCCACGGCCAGGGCGGTGAGGTTGGCCAGGGTCCCGTCAGAGGTCACATTGCCCAGGCTCACCCTGGGATTCTGGACGTTTTTCTCGTAAAAGCGATCTGTGCGGCTGAACACCAGGCGGTGAAACCAGGTGACCAGCTCCTTTTCCACAAAGCTGGAGGCCTTGGCGGTCTCTATCTTCACCTGGTTCTGGTTGAGAGCGGCGATGATCATCTCGAGGAGGATCATGAAGTACGGCACCGGGCTGATCATGTGGCCGATGTAGTAGGGGCTTCCCACCTTAACGGAGTGGGAAATGACGTTTTCCTTGACCTCCGCCAGCACGTCTTTGATGAGCATGGGGCGGGTGGGCACGGCGGTGCGGCTGAAGATGGAGCTCAGCTCGGGCAGGGTGATGCTGCTGTGAATGCCGCCCTTTTCTCGAAAAAACCCGTGGATCATCTCCAGGAGCTCGTGCCCGAACTCCACGAACTTGTCCGGTGAGTCCGGCATGATGAACAGCTTCCGGAGCACCTCCATGTTGGCCTTGATTTCCCTGGGTCTCTCATGCATGTAAGAAGCGTCTTTCCGCCTTACCCCCTGGGAACCGCCAGCATGCGGTCCACGGCGCGTTTTGCTCTGACCCGGGTCTCCTCGGGCACTCTCACCATCGGCTCCAGGGTCTCGAGGGCCTGAAGGACCTCCGGGAGCCCGGTCTTTTTCATGTTCTTGCAGACCATGGCGGGATCAGCCGGAATAAAGGTCTTGCCCGGGCCGGCCTTGGACAGGGGATGCAGGATGCCGGTCTCCGTGCCTATGATGAATGTCTGCTGATCCGACTCTCGGGCCAGGGAGATCATGCCCGAGGTGCTCTCCACCCGGTCGGCCAGGTCCAGGACCTCGGGCCGGCACTCGGGGTGGGCCACGAACAGGGCCTGGGGGTTGGAGGACTTGACCTGGGTTACACGCTCAGGGGTCAGGCGCTGGTGCACTATGCAAAACCCGTCCCAGTAGTCCATGGACCGGCCTGTACAACGGATGGTGTACTGGGCCAGGTTCCTGTCCGGGGTCATGAACACCGGCCTGGAAGGATCAATGGTCTGCACCACCCGGACTGCATTGGCCGAGGTGCAGCACATGTCGCTCTCCGCCTTGACCGCGGCGGTGGTGTTCACATAGCTGAGCACAAAGAGGTCGGGCTGGTCCGCCCTTTTGCGCAGCACATCCTCTTCGGTGATCATGTCGGCCATGGGGCAACCGGCGTCTTTCGCCGGAAGGATCACGGTCTTGTCCGGCGACAGAATGGCGGCGGTCTCGGCCATGAACCTCACTCCGCAGAAGATGATCACGTCCGCATCGGTGCGGGAGGCCCGCATGGAGAGCTCGAGGGAGTCCCCGCACATATCGGCTGTATCCTGTACCTCGGGCACCTGGTAGTTGTGGGCAAGGATAACGGCGTTTCGCTCTTTCACGAGCTCACGAATCTCGGTTTGCATGTCGTTCATGATGACGGGTCCTCCCTTTCAAAAGAATGACCCCTGACCCATAGGAGGTTTTCCCTTGGAAGTCAAGGGCGGCGAACAGCAGAGGGCGTGTGAGTTCCGGGGACACCATACTTAATTCGGCCGAATATAAAAATATAAAGGGCGTCCCCAAGTCCCAATTTTAGGGGTTTACTTCTCCCGAGAAATGCCGATAATATTAGATGGATGAGAAAGGAGGGACTAAGATGTCCATCAAAAAGGATAGGCTTGTCCTACGGTGCTATGGGCGCAAGACCGAGAAAGGAAACTTGGTCGGGGTTTGCCTGGATCTTGATATCGCAGTTGAGGCTGAGTCCATTGAAGGACTGAAAATCAAGATGAGACAAGCCGTGGCAAGCTACCTTGGGGCCGTGCTTGATACGGACGATAAAGCGTCTATACCCCACCTCCTTCCTCGCCGTGCACCCCTGAAGGACTGGGCCATCTATTACTTTATCAAGATGATCCTTTTTGTTCGGCAATTTCCAGGGAATTTCACCTTCAAGGAGTCCGTCCCCACCTACGCCTCCACCTGTTAAATGGGAAGCCGTTACCCTCCCCTTGATCGATCCCAGGTTGAAAAAATTCTGGTAAATGCTGGTTTCTCTCAAATACGTCAGAATTCCAGCCATGCCCAGTGGGAAGGCGTCATAAAAAACAAGCGCCGCATGGTTACGGTAGACCATCTGAAAAGCAGAAAAGAGAAGTATGGGCAAAAGCTGTTATCCCACATGATCAGGCAAAGCGGCCTGTCCAAGAAGAAATTCTACTCATACCTCTGATGAAGGCCCCGCCTTTTTGCCCCCATTCACTCCCCGAGCTCACTCTCCTCAAAAAGTAACCCATGGCTAAAGCTGAAGTTTGACAGTGCTCAAACACTTCTTCCCTGATAACAGGCACTTTTCTGGCATGGAAAATTCTTTGGCACTACCTCTTCGGAGTTCCGGAACTCCCGGAACTCCTCGAACGTAGACGCCGGCTTGTGGGTCTGGCGAATATAAAAATATAAAGGGCGTCCCCAGGTCCCCAGGTCCAGGTCCCACATTTCGCTGTTGACAATATATCTTTTAAGGCTATAATGGATTATGCACATATTGAAATATAGACGCCAGGCTCGAAATTACCTCGCTCGGTTGCCGCGCAAAACCAAATCGGCCATTGTGGACCAGGTGCATCAGCCTGCTGCAGATCCGGATGACCCTACCCTTGATATCGACGTCTTGCAGGGAAAGAAGGGATACCGCCTGAGAGTAGGGAATTATCGCGTGCTTTATACAAGGAAAGATAATCAATTGATTATAGAAGTTGTAAAAATACGATCAAGGGGTGATGTTTATAAGGGGTGAACATGGAATATCAGACCATAAGAGAAAATGGAAAAGTCAAGTTTGTAGTGCTGCCTGTAGAGGATTTTGCCAAAATAATGGAGTGCTTGACGGATGAATCCGATTTACGCGATATCCATGAAGCCGCATCAGAGTCGCTCTATCCACAAGATGAAGCAGAAGCTTATATCTTCATGAATCCCGTCAAACGCGAACGGCTGGACAAAGGGTGGACCCAGGAGGAACTGGCCGACCGAGTCGGGGTGAAACAGTCTACTGTGGCAAAATGGGAACGAGAAGGCGCTGTCTATCGCAAAGCGACCAGGGAGAAGCTGGCCAAAGTATTCGGAGTCAAGGAGGAAAGCTTTACCTGATTCCTCCGAACGTTTCCACGTATTAAAAATATAAAGGGCATCCCAGGTCGTCACGGTCAC
>CAZQCK010000140.1:968-8402 GCA_964591925.1 uncultured Desulfobacterales bacterium | reverse complement strand
CAGAAGTGCGTGCGCGCCGGCGGCAAGCACAACGACCTGGAGAACGTGGGCTACACGGCCCGGCACCACACCTTTTTCGAGATGCTGGGCAACTTCTCCTTCGGCGACTACTTCAAGCAGGAGGCTGTGGCCTGGGCCTGGGAGCTCCTGACCGAGAGGTACGGGTTGCCTGCGGACAAACTCTACGCATCGGTCTATCATGACGACGACGAGGCCTACGGCATATGGGAAAAGGAGATCGGCCTTCCCCCGGACCGAATCGTCCGGCTGGGAGAGGCGGACAATTTCTGGGCCATGGGTGACACGGGTCCCTGCGGGCCGTGTTCCGAGATCCTGATCGATCAGGGGGAAGAGCTGGGCTGCAACCGCCCGGAATGTGCGCCGGGCTGCGATTGCGACCGGTACCTGGAGATCTGGAACCTGGTCTTCATGCAGTTCGACCGGGACGCCCAGGGGGCGCTCACTCCCCTTCCCCATCAGAACATCGACACAGGCATGGGCCTGGAACGAATCGCCGCCGTGGTCCAGGGCGTGAAGAGCAACTTCGATACGGACCTCTTCCGGGACCTGATCGGCTTTGTCGAACAACTCGCCGGCGTCCGCTACGGCGAGGCCCGAAAGCAGGACGTCTCCTTCCGCGTGATCTCGGATCACGCCCGTGCTGCCGCCTTTCTCATCGGGGACGGGGTCATGCCCTCCAACGAGGGCCGGGGCTATGTGCTTCGCCGGATCATTCGGCGGGCCATTCGGTTCGGCCAGCCCCTGGGATTGGAGAACGCCTTCATGCACCGGGTGGTGGCCAAGGTGATCGACGTTATGGGGCGGGACTACGCCGACCTCATCACCTCCCGAAGCTTTATCGAGGGAGTGGTCACGAACGAGGAAAAACGCTTCGCAGACACCCTCCATCACGGAACGAAGGTGCTGCAGGAGCATCTGGACAAACTTCGGGCCGAGGGGAAGGACACCATTCCCGGAGACCTGGCCTTCAAGCTCTACGACACATACGGCCTGTCTCTGGATATCGTCCAGGACGTGGCCCGGGAGGAGGGCCTCGCCGTCGACATGGCGGGCTACGACCAGGCCATGAACCGCCGGCGTAGCCAGAGCCAGCAGGCCTGGAAAGGAAGCGGCGAGGAAGAGATCCCTGAGGCCTTTCGAAAGCTGACCTCCGAGGGTGTCTCGTGCCGGTTCTCCGGGTATGAAGAACTGACCTGCCCGGCCCGTGTGAAAGGCCTCATTCAGGAGGGCGAGGCCGTATCCTCGGCTGAGGCGGGCGCACAGGTTGAGGTGGTCCTGGACGTGACACCCTTTTACGGCGAGGCCGGCGGCCAGGTGGGCGACCAGGGATGGCTCCGGTCCGGCGATACCGCGGTGCGCATCACGGACACGATACGCTTCGGCCACGGACTCATCGTGCACCGGGGAACCGTGGAGGAAGGCACCCTGAGCCGCGGAGACGAGGTCACGGCACAAGTGGACGAGGATCGTCGGAAGGCCACGGCCCGCAACCACACGGCCACCCACCTCCTTCACAAGGCCCTGCAGGAGACCCTGGGTGACCACGTGAAGCAGGCCGGCTCCCTGGTGGCCCCACATCGCCTTCGATTCGATTTCACCCACTTCGCACAGGTGGACGAGAACAAGCTGATCGCGTTGGAAAACTTCGTGAACCGGCGAATTCGGGAGAATCACCCCCTCTTCACCAGGGAAATGGGCCGGGATGAGGCCCTGAAGAGCGGGGCCACGGCCATCTTCGAAGAGCGCTACGGGGAGACGGTCAGAGTGGTAAGCGTGGAAGGAGTGAGCCGGGAACTCTGCGGCGGCACCCACACGGAACGGACCGGGGATATCGGGCTGTTCAAGGTGGTGAGCGAGGCTGCGGTGGGCGCAAACCTGCGTCGCATAGAGGCCCTGACCGGAGAAGGCGCCCTGGCGTACGTCCAGAGCCGGGAACAGGAGCTCAAGGCCCTGGCCTCCAGGCTCAAGACCGCACCGGACCAGCTCGAGGAGCGCATGGAACGCCTGCTCAGGGACCTGAAAGAACAGGAGCGGGAGATCGAATCCCTCAAGGGACGGCTAAGGGCCGGAAGCACCACAGACCTTCTGGAAGGCGCGCAAGAGGCGTCGGGCATCCGTATGCTGGCTCGAGAGGTGGAGGCCGACTCGCCCAAGGTGTTGAGAGAGTACGCCGACCAGGTGAAGGAAAAGCTCTCTTCCGGCGTGGCGGTGCTGGGGGGACGGGGCGACGGCAAGGCCATGCTCATTTGCGTGGTATCACCGGACCTCACGGATCGAATAAAGGCCGGAGAGATCATCAAACGGCTCTCCCCGCTGGTGGGCGGCAAGGGAGGTGGACGGCCGGATATGGCTCAAGGGGGAGGAGGAGATCCGGACAAGCTGCCGAATGCGCTCCTGACCGTACCGGCGTTGATCGAGGAACTGCTCAAAGGGGCGTGACCGGCTTCAGGAGCCGTCTTCAGCGGTCTTCTCTTCGGCCGCATCCATGGCCTCCGCCGCAGCCTTCGCGGCTTCTTCCTCCGCCTTTTCCCGCATTTCCTCTTCCACTTCCTCCTGGTGCTCGTCCTCTTCCTGCGCCAGCTTTTCCTGGCAGACCCTGATGTACTCTAGGGCCTCGTGATACTGGCCCATGTCGGGGTAGTTCTCGATGATGTACTGGTAACGCCCCATGGCGGCCCGGAAGTGTCCCTTGTTGAAGTAAAAGTGCCCCACGTAAAGCTCGTACTCAGCACGATATATTAAGCACTTTCGAAGCTTCTTTCGCGCGATCTCGGCATAGCGGTCACTGGGAAACCGCCTGATCAAACGCTCGTACTCCTCTTGAGCGGCCCGGGTGTGGGACTGGTCCCGGTCCACAGACGACACCTGCTCGAGGTGGCACTCACCCTTTTTGAAAATCACATAAGGGATGTCCGGGTTTCTCGGGTGCAGCCGCTCGAACTCATCGTAGAGCTCGTAGGCTGCATTGTAATGACCGCGCAGGAATGTCGCATCCGCCAGGAGAAGATCGGCTTTGAGTGCGTAGCTGCTGTATGGGTAACGGTCCCTGATCTGCTGAAAGGCCTCTGCCGCCGCTCTGTAGCGGCCTTCTTCCATGTGCTGCTCTCCCTCGATCATGAGCTCCGGAGGCGTTTGTTCCTCGACCTCTCCAAAGAGGGTACCAAACGCATCCGTTATGGTGTCCACCACCACACAACCGCTCAGCAGCGCCGCCAGCAAAACCAGCGCGGTTCCCATTCGGCAGACCGCCCAAAAACCCCGCCGCCGAGGCTTCATGTCCTTCGCCTTTGCGCACATCACGCTCCCTGAAAGTCCTCCACGTATTTCTCGGCCCCGTAGGCTGCATTGGCGCCGTCACCGACCGCTGTAGAGATCTGGCGGAAGGATTTGGACCGCATATCCCCGGCGGCAAAAACCCCGGGGACCGAAGTTTCCATCTGGTCGTCCGTGATCACGAATCCCTGCTCGTCCAACGACACCAATCCCTGGACCAGCTCGGTGTTGGGGACCGTCCCAATGAAGACAAAAACGCCCTGGACGTCTTTTCGACTGACCTCGCCCGACTTGACGTTCTTCAACTCGATCCCGTCCACCCCGTCCCGGCCCAAAATGCGGAGCGGAACCGTGTCCCACACGAACTCGATCTTCTCGTCTGCCATGGCACGTTCTTGAAGAAGCTTGACGGCTCGAAGCTCGTCCCTTCGGTGGATATGATAGATCTTGCTGACGAACCGGGTGAGGAAGAGCGACTCCTCCAAGGCCGTGTCTCCGCCGCCGATGACGGCCACGGCCTGTTCCCGGTAGAACGGACCGTCGCAAGTGGCGCAATAGCTGACCCCGCGCCCCATGAAGTCGGCCTCGCCCTCGATGTCCAGCTTTTTCCAAGAGGCCCCGCAGCCCAGGATCAGGGCCTTGGTCTCATAAGTCTCCTTGCTCGTGGCAACAATCTTGGTCTGGTCTTGGAACTCGAGGCGGGTCACCTCTTCGGAGCGGATCTCGAGACCGAACTTCTCGGCCTGCCCCTTCATTCGGTCCATAAGTTCGAAACCGCTTACGCCGTCCGGAAAACCTGGGTAATTCTCCACCCAGTCCGTGGTCAGCACCTGTCCTCCCGGAGCAAGCTTCTCCAGCAGAAGCACCTTCATCCTTGCCCTGGCGTGATAAAGGCCTGCGGTTAAACCTGCAGGGCCTGCGCCTATAATGATTGTATCGTACATATCACAACAGCTTCTTGATTTCTTCCTCAATGGCGCTCTTGGGCTGGGCCCCGATGATCGTGTTGGCGACCTCGCCTCCCTTGAAGAAGATCAGTGTGGGAATGTTTCGAATGCCGAACCTGGCCGGCGTCTGGCGGTTCTGATCCACATCCATCTTTGCCACCTTGATCTTGCCCTGGTACTCATTGGCCAGCTCTTCGACCACAGGGCCCACCATGCGGCAAGGGCCGCACCAGGCGGCCCAGAAATCCACCACCGCCGGCAGGTCGCTCTGTACGACTTCATCTTCGAACGTATCGTCTGTCACTTGGAGAATGTCTGCCATGGAACGCTCCTTTCAAGAAAAAATGAGGTTTCCCAAGATTCGAACTAGCACGGCACCCCGCCTTTGTCAACCAATGGGAAATTAGACTCTTGTATTTTACCCTATAGAGACCGGCTGAGGAAAGGCGTTTCAGAATCCATTGACGAGCCGCCGGTAATGGAAAACAATGCCCGGTAAACCCTTAAAACGGAGGACGCGTGAAGAAGCAGGATCGAATCCTATATGTCTGCCAAGCATGCGGGTATCAGGCCCCCAAGTGGATGGGACGCTGCCCGGACTGCGGTGAGTGGAGCACCCTGGTGGAAGAGCGGATCGGACCGGCCTCGGAAAGTCCCGGCAAGGCGGCCGCCGGGGTGGACATGCACCCAGTGCCCCTGGGGGACATTTCCCTGGACCGGGAGCACCGATGGAAGACCGGAATCGCCGAGTTCGATCGGGCCCTGGGCGGCGGGCTCGTGCCCGGGTCCATGATACTTGTGGGCGGCGAGCCGGGGATCGGCAAATCCACCATGCTCCTTCAGGCGGCCGGCCATCTTTCCTCCCGCGACATCCGCTGTTTTTACCTTTCCGGGGAAGAGTCCTCCCAGCAGATCCGGCTGCGGGCGGACCGGTTGTCGGTCCGGGCGGACGGACTTTACGTGGCCACAGGCACCCTGCTCGAGGACCTGATGAAGACCCTGTCCGAGCTCAAACCGGATCTTCTCATCGTGGACTCCATCCAGACCCTGCACACGGACATCCTTCCGTCGGCCCCGGGCAGCGTGGGACAGGTCCGCGAGGTGGCCGCCAGACTCATGTCCTGGGCCAAGTCGTCAGGCACCCCCACCTTCCTCGTGGGCCACGTGACCAAAGAGGGATCCATTGCCGGGCCCAAGGTACTGGAACACATGGTGGACACGGTCCTCTACTTCGAGGGAGACCGCAGCCACGCATTCCGGATCCTTCGATCGGTCAAGAACCGCTACGGACCCACGAACGAGATCGGGGTGTTCGAGATGACCGGCACCGGTCTCACAGAGGTGCTCAACCCCTCCCGCATCTTCCTGGAGGAGCGCCCCGAAGGGGCCTCGGGCTCCGTGGTCATCCCCTGCCTGGAAGGAACCCGGCCGGTCCTGGTGGAGGTCCAGGCCCTGGTGGGGCCCAGCCCGCTGAGCGTTCCGAGAAGAACCGCCATCGGCGTGGACCCCAACCGCATCTCCTTGCTCGTGGCCGTGATCGGCAAACGCATGGGCATGGAAATGGGCGGGCAGGACATCTTTGTGAACGTGGCCGGGGGCCTTCGTATAGACGAGCCGGCTGCGGATCTCGGCATCGTGGCGGCACTGGTCTCCAGCTACCTGGACACACCCGTGCCTCTCCATATGGTGGCCTTCGGCGAGGTGGGGCTCGCCGGTGAAGTCCGCGGCGTGAGCCAACCCGAGATGCGCATCAAGGAAGCCCTGAAGCTGGGGTTCAGCCGGTGCCTTCTCTCCCGGGGCAACCTCTCGGCTGCAGGGGAACTGGAGGGGATGGCCGCGCAGGGGATCGAGTCCGTAGCCCAGCTGCGCGACCTCCTCTGGTAGGGTGGTAAAGGCGCCGGGCCCGACCTATCTCAACGGCAGCGTTTCGAACGGGAGCCCCAGGACCTCGGCCGTCCTTCGAAGAGAGGTCTCCAGGTTGACCGGGCTTCCGTCCTCCTGCGCCACTCGGGTGGAACGATCGCCCACCACTATGATCCGGAGCTCGGCCGGGTCCAGATAAGTCCGGGCCATGCGGGCGAGATCCTTGGAAGAGGCATCCATGAATTCTTCTTGAATATGCTCCAGGGTGTCGAGCGGTTCACCGCGCAGATGGTACCTGGCATAGACCTCGGTCAAGGCGGCCGGATTGTCCACATTGAAGACAAAGCTGTTCAGGGCGTCCAGCCGCTTCTGCTCGAACTCATCTGCGGGCACTCCTCCGCGCAGATCCTCCATAAGCGCCACGGCCTGCTCGACAGCCTCGGCGGTCCGGTCCGCCTTGCACCCCATGAACCCGGTGATCCAACCGGCTTTCCACTTGTACCGTTGATGGAAATAGGCAGAGTAGACCAACCCCAAGTCGTCCCGCAGCCGGCGAAAGACCAGAGAGTCCCTTCCACCGAAAACGTCCACGAGAAGATTCGTCTTCCAGTACCCGGGGTCGGTACGCCGGGGGCCGGGAAGGGCCATGGCTACTTGGCTCTGGACCTGGCCCGGTTTGTGGATAAAGGCCAGAACAGGCGGCCCGGGGTCCGGAACAGGCAGGTTCCGCTCAGGGGCCTCGTGATCATCCAGGGCGCTGAAAAGCTTTTCGAGTGCAGCCTCGGCCTCCTCCCGGCTCAGATCGCCTGACACGGCCGCCGTCATGTTCGAAGGCACCAGGTGAGTCGTGAGAAAGCCGCGAAGGTCCTTCCTCGTGATACCGGGGATCCTCTCGAGTCCCTGCAGGGGATCGCGGCCGTACGGATGCCCCTGAAAGTGCCATGTCTCCAATTCCCGGCGGCTCACCCGTCCGGCGTCACCTGCCTGGCGGCCCAGGCCGGTCAGGAGTCGCCGACGGGAGGCCTCCACGACCTCCGCATCGAACCGGGGTTTCACCAGGATTTCCCTCAGGAGCTCGATGGCCGTCTCCCATTCCTCGCGCATCACGGAAAGCCTGATGGCCATTCTTTCCTCGCCTACACCCACGTCGAGCTGAATGGCATGACGGTCCAGGAGGGCCGCCATCTCGGCCGGCGCGTAAGTGTCGGTCCCCCCCTGCACCAGTGTATTGTCGATGAGGTCGGCCAAGCCGACCTTGTCCTCGGCGACGTCCACCTTGCCGGCCTTAATGAAAAGCTTGAGATCCACGAGGGGCAAGTCCCGGTCCGGC
>CAZQCK010000140.1:0-958 GCA_964591925.1 uncultured Desulfobacterales bacterium | reverse complement strand
GTCGGTGATTTTTTCCCGCCCGTATTTAAGAAAATATTCCCGCGCCGCCGCGGGGTCCATGAACGATGACTCGGACGGGCGATGCCGGGCCAGGCTTTTTTTGACCCGCTGCAGGAGCTGCAACTCCCGGTCCGGCAGGTAAAACATCTTCGACCCCTTCACCTCGGCGGTCTCGGCTTCCGGGTAGGAAATCTTCAACGGCTCCCGCTCAAAGGAAAGAGGATGCCGCCACCCGGGCGGAGTCGGGTATTTGGAATGGTTGGTGAGATCATCGGGCTTTTGCACCGGCTTCGCCGTGGAGGCGCTGAAGGAACGGACCTCCTCGTAGGTATCGGCCGTCTGCTCCGTGTCTTCCCCGGGGATTACGAAGCAGGTCGTGCGGGCCTCTTCTTTAATATATGCCTTTGCCACCTGCATGACGTCCTCAGGGGTGACGCGGTAAATCCGCGCCAGGTAATCCTCCAGGTAGGGCCAGCCGATCCGGACCTCCAGAGAGGCCAGTGTCCCGGCCAAGTCCTCGTTGCTTCGAAGGCGGGTCAGGAAATCATAACGGGCGAGCTTTTTGACGCGATCCAGCTCTTGCTCGGTCACGGGCTCATGGCCCAGCCGCTCCACCTCTTGAAGAAGCAGCCGTTCCATCTCGAGGCAGGCCTCCCTGTAGGCCTTCCTCCTTGACTCCCCTTTCAACTCCTCCTCATTGAGCCCTTTTGGATCGTTGGGGGTACCGCCGAGCACAACCACGCCTCCGTAGCGGTTGTCAGGATTGTAAGCCCAGGCGCTCACGGCCAGGCCTCTGCGAGTGAGGTTCTGCGTCATGCGGGCCCCCTGGCCGCGGCTGAGCAACATGGTCAACATATCCAGGGCGTAAAAGTCGTCGGTTCCCATGTCCGTCCCATGATGGCCGATCAAGACCAGCGGCGTGCGGGCCCCCTCTAGGTGGCGCTCGACCCTGCGCGGG
>CAZQCK010000139.1:0-8415 GCA_964591925.1 uncultured Desulfobacterales bacterium | reverse complement strand
TGGTGGAGCATGTCAAGGGAAAGGCCGGGGGGGAGTTGTATCGCAGGCTCCTGCCGGGGTATGAGAAGGTGTTTGTTCGCTTGTAGTGGCAAAGGAGTATATAGGGCCGATATATTAATATTTTATGTGTTTTGAGGGGTTATTTACATGAAAGGTGCATCTTCCAAGACCATAGCAGTAACCGGCGGCGCCGGGTTCATAGGCTCGGCCCTGGTCCGAATGCTGATCGAGCACACATCGCACACTGTGGTAAATATCGACAGGCTCACCTATGCCGGGCATTTGGAATCGCTGGAGACGGTATCGGGCTCCCCGCGACATCACTTTGAAAAGGTGGATATATGTGATGCTGATGAAATCCGCAGGATCTTCACCCGCCACCGGCCGGACGCCTTGATCCACCTTGCCGCGGAATCCCATGTGGACCGCTCCATTGACGGCTCCGCCGAGTTCATACGGACCAACATCGTGGGCACCCATGTGTTGCTGGAAGAAAGCCGCAGATATGTGCAAGGCCTCCACCCCTCCGAAAAAGAGGCCTTCCGATTTCTTCATGTATCCACCGACGAGGTCTACGGCTCCCTGGGTGAGGAGGGGCTTTTCACCGAGCAGACCCCCTATGATCCGCGCTCTCCTTACTCTGCCAGCAAGGCCGCCTCAGACCACCTGGTCCGGGCCTGGTTTCATACCTACGGCCTGCCCGTGCTCATCACCAACTGCTCCAACAATTACGGGCCTTACCAGTTTCCGGAAAAACTGATACCGGTGGTGATACTGAATGCACTCCGGGGCAGGGAGATACCGGTCTACGGCAAGGGAGAAAATGTCAGGGACTGGCTCTTTGTCGAAGACCATGCCCGCGCACTTATCACTGTGCTGGAAAAGGGCGCCCCCGGCGAGACTTATAATATCGGCGGGCACAACGAAAAACGAAACATCGAGGTGATTCATACCATCTGCGACACCCTCGATGAGATCCGGCCCCGCAGCACCGGTTCCTACAGGGAGCAGATCACCTTTGTCATTGATCGCCCGGGGCACGACTTCCGCTATGCAATAGACGCGGAAAAGATCAAGGCGGACCCGGGCTGGTCACCGAAAGAGAGCTTCGAGACCGGCATTCGAAAAACCGTGGCCTGGTACCTTGACAATACCGCCTGGTGCGAAGCCGTCATTGGAAACACCTACGACCTTGAACGGCTAGGAACCATACAGGGACAAGGCCAAAGAGGTCTGTAAAGGAAGGCTCATTTCTCATTGTTCATAACGCTCGCGACGAGGTCTTCTCCATGAAAGGCATCATACTGGCCGGCGGTTCAGGCACGCGTCTTCACCCCATCACCCGGGTCGTCTCAAAGCAGCTTTTGCCTGTATATGACAAGCCCATGGTCTACTACCCGCTTTCCGTCCTGATGCTGGCAGGCATCCGTGAGATACTGGTGATCTCCACACCCCACGATCTGCCCTCTTTCCGCAACCTTCTGGGAGACGGCTCACGCTTGGGCCTGGACTTTTCATATCGAGCACAGCCCAGGCCCGAGGGCCTTGCTCAGGCCTTTGTCATCGGCCGTGATTTTGTCGGAGAAGACAATGTCTGCATGATCCTGGGGGACAACATATTCTACGGCCACGGGCTGGCTGAAAGGCTTCAGAAGGCGGCGTCCCTGGACAGAGGGGCCGTGGTTTTCGGCTACTGGGTGAGGGATCCTGAACGCTATGGAGTGGTGGAGTTCGACCAAGAGAAACAGGCGATAAGCATTGAAGAAAAGCCCCCCAAGCCCAGGTCCAATTATGCGGTCACCGGCCTCTACTTCTATGACAACCGGGTCCTGGACATTGCAGCCGATCTCAAACCCTCGGCCAGGGGAGAGCTGGAGATCACCGACGTAAACCGGAGCTACCTGGACATGGGGGAGCTCTATGTGGAACAACTGGGCCGGGGCATTGCATGGCTCGATACCGGCACCCATGAAAGCCTGATGCAGGCGGGCGACTTCATCCGTGTGATTGAAGAACGCCAAGGCCTCAAGATCGCGTGCATCGAAGAGATCGCCTACAGGATGAACTACATCGATGCAGCCCAAATGGAGCGACTGGCAGAACCATTATCCAAGAACGGCTATGGACGGTATCTGTTGAATTTGTTGAGGCAGGGGCTATAGGCACATGGCCGTATTGTCCCCCACGAGAACATGTATTAGGCGAAGGAGCGTTTTCACGGTAATGAACATCATCGAAACGGATCTCCCAGGCGTGCTTTTGATAGAACCCCTGGTCCACGCAGACCAACGGGGCTATTTTTTCGAGAGCTACAACGAGAGCAGATTCCACAAGGCCGGAATCAAGTGGCGTTTCGTTCAGGACAACCTTTCCCACTCCGGCCGGGGCACACTTCGCGGCCTTCATTTCCAGCACCCCCACAGCCAGGCGAAACTCGTTCAGGTCCTGGCGGGTGAAGTCTTTGATGTGGCCGTTGATATCCGCATGGGCTCACCCAACTTTGGAAAGTGGACAGGCCGAGTCCTCAACTCGAAAAACAAACTGCAGATGTTGATTCCTGAGGGTTTTGCCCATGGCTTCTGTGTCCTGAGCCGGGAGGCACTATTCTCCTACAAGTGCAGTGACTTCTATGCCCCTGAATGTGAAGGAGGGGTTCTGTGGAACGATCCTGCCATCAATATATCCTGGCCCGTGACGGAACCACGGCTTTCTTTCAAGGACACCTCTTTTCCCTTGCTGAGTGACATTGCCCGGGAAAAACTGCCTGTGTATTCAAACAACGAGGCTCGAGCCTGAGGTTCTGATGGATGGGCATCCCTTAAAAACATGAACACAGACCCCATGACACTGTTGATAATCGGATCAGACGGCCAGTTGGGCCGGGAACTCTGCCGGCAAGCCCCTCAAAGGGGCTACGGGGTGACAGCGGCCGATCTGCCGGGTTTTGACATCACCCTCCAGGAGCAGGTTCGCGGCAAAGTATATGACTCAGCCGCATCCATGGTTGTGAATGCCTCGGCCTATACCGCGGTGGACGATGCCGAGGATCATAAGGAGACTGCGTTTCGTGTAAACCGGGACGGACCCGCCTATCTGGCCGGCGCATGCGCTGAGCGCGGCATCCCCCTGATCCATGTCTCTACGGACTATGTTTTCGACGGCCTCAAACAAGGCCCTTATTCGGAAACAGACCCCACCGCGCCTTTGAGCGTCTATGGAAAGAGCAAGGCTGCAGGCGAGGATGAAGTCAGACAAAGGCTCCACAGCCACATCATTCTCAGAACCGCATGGCTTTACGGGCTCCACGGGGGGAATTTCGTCAAGACCATGCTGCGCCTTGGAATGGAAAGAGAGGAAATAAGAGTGGTTGCAGATCAAGTGGGTTGCCCCACTTCCGCTGCTGAACTCGCATCCTGCATCCTGCACATTGCAAACCGAATCACTATTGACCGGGTTGAATGGGGGACATATCATTGCTGCGGCACAGGCCGCACCACCTGGTACGGGTTTGCAGAAGAGATATTCCGCATTGCCGCCTCCAAGGCCGAACTGAAAGTGGAGCGACTCATACCCATAACAACTGAAGAGTTTCCCTGCAAAGCCCCCCGTCCCCGCAATTCAGTGCTGGACTGCTCGTCCCTGCTGCAGAATTTCGGTTTTGCCACACGACCGTGGCGAGAAACATTAAAGGAACATGTCCCTTTCATGCTTTAAAATAACCATTTTATGCCTTGAAACATATAATAAAATGGCCGTACGTTTAGATGACGGGAAAAATATTAATGTGAAAGGACGGGGCGATTGTAAGAATCTTTCGCGCAAGGCCGTCGACACCCTTCTCCTGCCCGAGCCGGATTTGCCCGGCCCCTGAAGCCTCCCGGCTATGGAGTCCACATACGGGGACCACGACAACTTCTTCGAAATTGATCCGAACTCTGCCGCACTGCGCGCTTGAAGCACTCTGGAAGCTCATTCATCCACGTATATAGCGGTTTCCTGTCAGGGTGTTTGCGTAGGGGGCGGGATTGGTTGGTATCGGCCATGCGCCTCAAGGGCCTGTTTCGTGCTTTCACCGCAAGATTCGCTTGACATTCATATATATTGTGTTATAAGGGGACAAAATATCAATATATTGATTCCCTTCCACTTATTCGGCGGGGTGCGGCGGGTGGCGAAATCAAAGGAAATGACCGCATGTTTTCCGATTTTCTCGCGAGAGATGAAAAGATATATCTGTCTCGAATCTCCGGCGAAGCTCCGTCCGAGAACTACAGGCTGATAGATCTCTTCTGCGGTGCCGGGGGCATGAGCCTCGGGTTTTCGAAACGATTCGGGCACCCCTTCGAATCGGTTTGGGCCAATGACAACAATCATTATTGTGTGGAAACCTATAAGGGATACTTCGGGGACCATTGCGTGGAGGGAAGCATCACGGAACTCCTCGAAGACCCGACCATGGAAATACCCGATGCCGACGTGGTGATCGGAGGCCCCCCCTGCCAAGGCTTCAGTCTTTTGAATCAACGAAGGAAGGGCGACCCCAGAAACGAATTGTGGCGACCTTTTCTCGAAGTCGTGTCTCGATCGTCCGCCGATGTTTTCGTAATCGAAAACGTACCCTACCTGCTGGGAACCGAGGAGCACGCCGCCATCAAGCAAACGGCTCGATCCATGGGTTTCGAAGTTGGCGACTGTAAGCTGTTGGCGGCTGATTACGGAGTACCGCAAACACGAGTGCGGGCCTTCATTATAGGCTGCCGATTCGCGGACCCTAAGCCTCTTCTTCCTCCCAGAAAAACGTGTTTCAATCCCAACAACGGCGGCCCTCCTTTTACTAATATGCCGAATTGCCGCGAGTGGGCCACGGTGAGGGAAGCCATCGGAGACCTGCCCGTTCCGGAAGGAACGGAAATCCGAAAGAAAAAACCACCTCTCGACCTACACTTCGGAAGGAAACCCACTTCCATGAGTCTTGAGCGGTACAAAACCATCTCGAAAGAGGGAATGAATAGGTTCGATCTTCAAAGATTGGCTCCTGAGCTGACGCCTCAATGTTGGATAAGGAAGAAAAAGGGCGGAACGGATCTTTTCGGTCGTTTGTGGTGGGACAAGCCCGCATATACGATCAGAACCGAATTTTTTAAACCTGAGAAAGGCCGGTATTTGCATCCGGAACAGCACCGGCCGATCACTCATCGTGAGGCGGCCAGATTTCAAAGCTTTCCCGACGACTTTTCCTTTGTAGGCTCGAAAATAGAAATTGCGAAACAGATAGGAAATGCCGTTCCGCCGCTCTTGGCCGCCAGAATCGGAGACATAATCAGAGCCCTTCTTTCTCTTCGGAATTGAACCTTGTCCGATATATTCGACAGAGAAAAAAGAAGCTCCATTATGGCCAACGTCCGGGGTAAGAACACCAAACCCGAGCTTTTGGTCAGGTCGATGATTCACCGGATGGGCTACCGTTTTCGGCTCCATCGCCCCGATATTCCCGGAAATCCCGACATAGTCCTGCCGGGACACCGGAAGGTCGTCTTTGTTCACGGTTGTTTTTGGCACGGGCACAAAGGTTGTAAGCGCTCCAAGCGCCCCTCCACCCACCGGGAGTTCTGGGACAGGAAGCTGGACGGCAACATCTTGCGGGACACTCGGAACATATCCGAACTGAAGCGCCTGGGATGGAATTCGTTGATCGTGTGGGAATGCGAAACCAAGAATCCGGAAGCGCTCAGATCCAAACTTAAAGCTTTTCTGGCCGAGCGTACCGAACAAAGAGTAGGACATGGCCGATAATCGCCATGAAGAAACCCCGGAGACTCTTCGTCGAGAACTGATCGCGCTTCTGGAGGATTTCGAACAGGAACTCCGCTCCGACGAACTGCGGAAAAAGGTTCTCGCCTTGGTGCCGTGTTTTTACAAGTTCCGGAGCCTCGGAAAAGCACTGATCCCCAAGGAGATCGCCGCAAGTGCAAGAGCCCGGATTCTTCACTACTTCCTAAAGTATCCTTTCGTCGTGATCAAGGGCGACGAACTTTTGGTGGTATCGGGCATCCAGGAGTACGCACGGAGAGTCCGAGAATTGAGGGTCCAGTTCGGCTGGACGATACTCAGTGGAGTCACGGCAAAGCAGATGGCCGAAGAGGATGATTTTTTCTCCGACACCCTGGATCCTTTTTCCATGGCTCCCGACGACTATGCCCTCCTGAACGAAAAGCCGGACAGAGACGCCGCATACAGATGGAATATTGCAAACGAAATCCGTAAACAACACCTCGCCGTCAAGACCAAGATACTGGCTTTTCTCAGAAAAAACGTCGGAAGTCCGGTGACGGGCGAGGAACTCAGATATGTTGCCGACGACAAGACCGAATGGCCCCGAAGAGTGAGGGAACTCCGAACGGAAGAGGGTTGGCCAATCCTGACCAGAAATACGGGAAGGCCGGACCTACTCGTAGGCGTCTATCTCTTGGAGGCTGACAGACAAAGCCCAAAACACGACCGCAATATCAAGGATGCGGTAAGGAGAGCGGTTCTTAGAAGAGACGGATACAAATGCGCCAAATGCGGCTGGTCGCATGTGCTTTGGAATCGCTCCGATCCGAGGCATTTAGAAATTCACCATATAAAACACCATTCAAAAGGCGGTGAAAACGAAGAACCCAACTTGGTCACTGTTTGCACCGTATGCCATGATATTTTCCATAGTAAATCATAACGACAAATCAAATACCTATATCTCCTGATTCAAGGCAAACGCACCTGTTCAATTGCCCGGGCGAGGAATGGGGGACGTCCTTAAGATTATAAGAATCTCCCGGTTATGGAGTCCACATACGGGGATCATGTTCACGAGGGCGGGAAGGGCCGAATAAGGCGTCCGGGAGAGGTCTCTACCAGGGCGCAAGGTTGGCCCTGAGCGCATCAAGCCGGTGCATGGGGGCTTGATGCCCGGGCAATCCTCGAGGCCGGACCAAACGAGAACCATCGGCAAGCGTCGGAAACAGACCATCAGTCTAAAGTTGCCGCTGAATGAGATTCATGAGAGGGTAAGGAGTTCATGCCGGGATGCAAGCAGGTTGCGAATTCGTCGGGATATCAATATGCCGAACGCTTTGGGGGTTTCCGGAGTGCCTGAATTTTGATGGCCGGTAAGATGATCGCTCGCACTTTTGCGGTGGCTTTCAAGGCCCTTGTGGTGGCGGGTTTCTTCCTGGTTTTGGTCCTAGTGGGGTTTCTGTTCTACGGCCTGGACTACGAACCTGAGGTGTCGAGGCCTGCCGGACTTGCTCTCGAGGACGTGGCCCGGATCAAGGAGGTGCTTCGGGAAAACAATCCCCGCAGGCTCCAGGGGCTGGGAGTACGTGAGGTCCTGATCACTGAAAGGGACCTCAATCTGCTTTTGGCCTACGGGTTGACCCATTCCGATCTGGGCAGGGCCTTGGATGCGGAGGTGGGGCTGGACCAGGGCTCTGTGGTTGCAAGGGCCACATTGCGCATGCCGGAAAACCTCTTTGGAAAATACCTGAACGTGACCGCCCGCATTCGGCCCGGGCCGGAGGATTTGTTGGATTGGCGCTTTTCGCAGGTGAAGCTTGGCAGTGTGCCGTTTCCCGGGTGGGTTGTGGGGTTGGCCTGGCCGCATGTGCTGGGTTATCTGGAAAGGCTGCCTGAGGTCAAGGCCCTGCTGGTGGGCCTTGATGCAGTGGACAGAGTGGACATCCAAGAAGGCCGTATATCGGTTTCCTATGACTGGAAACCCGATCAGGTGGCCAAGCTCGAACAAAAGGGCAAAGAGCTGCTTCTGCCCGTTGCTGAACGTAAGAGGCTTCTTTACTACGACGGCCTCTTGCGATCTTATCTGGAGCGCCGGTCCCAAAAGCGCATGTCCCTGGCAGAGGTGTTACCGTTTCTTTTCTCCAGTGCCTCGGAGCGGACCCACTCGGGGGGTGATCCGGCGGCTCAAAACCGGGCCGTGCTTTTCACTTTGGCCGTATATGTAGTCAAGGTGAATATGGACAAGCTAGTGGAAAGGCCGAAAAAGGTGAAGGGGGTCACATTATCAGCCGGTGGTGATGAGGGAAGGGGGCTCGAGGCAGCGCCCGAAAGATCCGGCCGGCAGGGCTTTGTGACCCTTCAATTGCGGGGGCGGCGTGATCTGGCACAGCACTTTTTGGTGTCCGCCGCCATTACGGCCTCCGCTGGGGGCGGGTTGGCTGATTTCCTTGGTCTTTACAAGGAGCTGGGGGACTCCAGGGGCGGGTCAGGGTTCAGCTTTGCGGATATGGCGGCGAATCGAGCCGGTGTGAAGACGGCCAAGCTCGCGGTGTCTTCTCGTGAGAGCGCGCTGGAGGTGCAGGAGTTTCTGAGTGCACGGGTGGTTGAAGACGACTTCATGCCCGGAATCGATCACCTGCC
>CAZQCK010000138.1:0-8510 GCA_964591925.1 uncultured Desulfobacterales bacterium | reverse complement strand
AATGCCTTGGCTATTTCCCCATTTTTGAATTTTTGCAAGCATATTATCACCTCCTAATGTATACTCAAAGTATATACATCAAATATTTGATCGTCAAGGATTTTTTAGATATTGAAGACATAAAGTGGAAAATCCGCCTCCTTCGGCGGGCTCGACAATCGCTCCATCCAGGCACAAAAAAGGCCGCGGAACTCCGGAATGGATTTCCGCGGCCAGCAGCCGGTTTGAAGGCCCTGCTTCCCTGTTCCCTATTGAAGCGTGTAGTAGGGTATCCTGTCCTTATAGATTCTTGAAATCATCCCTTCATCGGACAAATCCTTGAGACAGGTCAAGACACGCTGCTTCTCCTCTCGAATCGAGCCCACGATATCGTTCAGATGGAGGACCTTGGACTCGCGCTTGAGAAAGTTGAACACCCTCGTGCGCAGGAACTCTTCCTTGAGCACATCCGTCAAGGTCTCATCGTATGCCAGGGCGTTGCGCTGATCCGTGGGGTAGCTGGTCTCCCAGGGTCGTCTCAAGCCGGCACCCAGCACCCAGCGAACCCGTGGAGTCTGAAGCGTGTCGTACAAATCACCCAACTTGTCTTTGGTGTCCCCATCGCTGGGGATGGGACCCAATTCGTCTATCATGGCTACAAAACGGTCCACGGTCCTTGCCAGTTGTTCAGGATGATTCAAGTCCATGTGGGCCAGGGCGATCCGGCCACGATCCATCCCGATGAGCGACAAGAGCTTCTTCACCAGGAGGACCCGGCTCCACGTGTGGTCCAACCCATAGCTGTGGTGGCACTCTTCCGGTGGACATCCCAGAAGCAGAAGCCCATTGGCTCCGTCACGAAAGGCCCGCCCCATGACCGTGGCATCCAGCTGGCCGATGCAATCCACATGCAGAAGGTGGAATCTGGGATTGTAGTGAACCCCCCGCACCCCGGCGTTGTCCGCTGCAGCGCCTCCTCCCCAGCGACAACCGAATCCCATGACCTCGTTTTCGGCCAATTGCCCGGCCAGCGCGGTCACCCGGGCCTCCCGCTGGGTCGTCGTGTTGTTCTGCAGCACAAGGGCATGATAGGGGCAGGCGGCTGCACATGTCCCTCCGCCCGTGCAGGTCATGGGATCGACCACCCGGGGAATGCCGCCGCCCTTGCCTTCCACCGGAGCAATCCCCCCGCAGTCACAGATCTCCTTGCACAGGCCGCAGCCGATGCACTTCTCCGAATCCACCGAGCAGACCATTCTCGGGGCGAACAACGTCCCGGCCCTGGCCTGCTGAATGATCTCAGCGGTCCGATGGGCGGCACGGCGTCCCTGACGGAGGCTCTCCCGCAGGTCGCAGGGCTGCCTGGCGGAGCCGGCCAGAAATTTCTCGTCCACACCCACCTGCTCCGGCCGAACCATCTGAGGGTTGCGCTCCAGGAACTCCTCTCCATGGACATGGAGCCCCAGGATCCGAGCCACCTTCAGCTGCTCCATTCCCGGATGGCGCAGCGGTGAGAGCACCAGTTGCTTCCAGGCCAGCTCCCGCTCGATCTGGCTTCCGGGCTCATCGTAGGTGATGTAGCCGTCCTGAACCGTGGGACGGACGCTCCCGTCGTAAGGCAGCCATTGAATGTCCTCCCTGCGGGCTCGGACCCGCTCCTCGGCGTTCAAGGGAGGCGTGATACGATCATTGTACAGGATCGTTAGCTCACAGTTCTTGTTGTGCTCCCGAGCAAAGGTGGCCATGCTCCAGGCGGTACGTGCAGAAAGAGATGCGTAGTCGGGATTGTCGGTCTCCAGGTCGTTCACCCAGAAGACCAGCGCATGAGGTGGCACGCCGTACAGCCATAAGTATTCCTCCATTTCCGTGTGGCAGAGCACCCGCTTGCCGTCATGGCCGAAATCTGTCCCCTGGTTGAGCATTTCACCGTCCAGGGCCGCGATGATGGCACCGGCCTTGTAGATCCGGGGAGGCTGGTCCCCCTCCGCGGTAAAAGTCACGGTGTAGTTACCCACCGTACCCATGACCTCTTCCAGTTCCCCGACCGAGATCCTTTTGACCAGGGGACTCTCTTCCACCTCATTCATGATCTTCATCAGGCGATCGTGATAATGCCGTTCCCCCGGATACCGCTCGTGAAGAATCCGAATCTCGTCCTCCGCGTCCTCGGTCTGAACGGCCATCACCACCTCGATCCCAGCCTGGGCAAGCTCCTGGGCCGCGGAGTAGGTGGCAACGCCTCCACCCAGAATCATGACCGGCCCGTTGATTTCGATCTTTTGTTTGGGCGAGGGGACCAGGGCCTTGAGGCCGGCCGCAGAAGCCTGAATGAGCTTGGCCCCTTTTACGGCCAGATCCCCCGGCTCTCCGTCGTTGACGGAAGCGATGTGATCGCGCAGATTGATCATGTCGATCTGCCCTTCCTCCAAGCCTGAACTCTCCAGCGCCTTCTCGAACTTCTTGAGGAGTATCCGCCGGGCGCAACCGGCCACGATCAACCGGTTCAGGCCGCTCTCCTCCACCGCTTTCCTGATCCAGGAGATCCCGGGCCGCTCGCAGGAGTAAGGCAGAACCTGCACATGGTCCACCAGGGACGAGGCTTCGAGTTTCTCCTGCAGTAAGGACAAATCCACCTTGCCGTCGATCCGCCCGCCACACTCGCACAGGAAGACCCCCACCGCGGGCCCTTTGATTGGTTGCACTTTCGTGCTGTTTTGATTTTTCATAAAAATCCTCCTTAGTGGGCGAAGCCACGCCCGGTTCGCTCTGCAACATCGCCCCTGACCTTGTCCAGGCGGGCCTGCATCGCTCCCGTGGGACAGACCGTGACACAGGAACCGCATGCAATGCAGGCCTGATTGGGGATCATGTAGGGAGTGGCCACGTGCTTGTGCACTCCCCTCGAACCAAAGGAAATGGCGCGCACACCCACCACTTCATCGCACACGCGTACGCACAGTCCACACAAAAGGCACTGCTCCTCAGGGTCCTCCACCTTGAACCGGGTTTCCCGCACTCCGTACTCGGCGGCCAGCTCACGAATCTCCTTGGCGGCGGGACACTCTGCGAGGAGCATTTCCAGAATCCACCTGCGGACGTTCATGACAGGCTCCGAGCGTGTTTGAATCTCCACGCCCTCCCAAGGGGGATACATGCAGGAGATGACCACCTTGGACCAGTCCCCGTGCTTCGCCTCCACCACACACAGCCGGCAGGCACCGCTCGGTTTGACCGCTTCATGGTGGCAAAGGGTGGGAATGGGGATCCGGTAATGCCTGGCCGTATCCAGGACGGTCCAGCCTTCCTCTGCCTCCACCTCTTTTCCATCGATGGTGAAATGGATCTTGCCGTTGTTCTTTTCCTTGTCTCCACTCATGATATCCCTCGCTATTCCACAATGACCGCGCCGAATTTGCAGGATTCCATGCACATGCCGCAGCGAATGCATTGGGTTTGATCTATGCTGTGAGGCTCTTTCTTCTCTCCCGTGATGCACTGCTGAGGACAGCTGCGCGCGCAGGTACCGCATCCGGTGCAGGCCTCCGGATCGATCCGGTAGGTGATCAGGTCCTTGCACACACCCGCCGGACACTTTTGATCCCGGATGTGGGCCTCATACTCCCCGCCGAAGTACCGGAGGGTGGTCAGGACCGGGTTGGGGGCGCTTCCACCCAGGGCGCACAAAGATCCGTCCTGGACCGCCCGGGCGAGGCTTTTCAGCTCCTCGATGTCTTCCTCACTTCCTTTTCCCGCGGCGAAGTTGTCCAGAAACTGAAGCATGGACTGTAGGCCCAGCCGGCACGGAAGGCACTTGCCGCAGGATTCGTCCTCCAGAAACCGCAGAAAGTACCGCGCCACATCCACCACGCAGTCCTTGTCGTCCATCACGATCATGCCGCCCGACCCCATCATGGAACCCGCCTTGGTGAGGGAATCGAAGTCCACGGGCGTGTCCGCCAGATCCCAGGGAATACAACCCCCGGAAGGGCCGCCCGTCTGAACCGCCTTGAAGCGGTCCTGACCCGGGACCCCGCCGCCGATCTTTTCGATCAGGTCCACCAGGGGCATGCCCATGGGCACCTCCACCAGACCCACATTGTTCACCTTGCCCACCAGGGAGAAGACCTTGGTGCCCGTGCTGTGGGGAACACCCAGACCGGCATACCAGTCCGATCCTTTTTCGATGATGAGCGGGACGTTGCACCACGTCTCCACGTTGTTCAAGACCGTAGGCTTTCCCCACAACCCTTCCTCGGCGGAACGGACGTACTTGGGCCTGGGTTCGCCGGCTCGTCCTTCTATCGAGGTGAACAGGGCTGTGGACTCACCACAGACAAAGGCCCCGGCCCCTCGATTGATCTGCATATCAAAGGAGAATCCGCTTCCCAGGATGTTCTCTCCCAGCAGGCCCATTTCCCGTGCCTGATTCATGGCGACGTTCAGGTGCTCGATGGCCAGAGGATACTCGGCCCGCACATAGATAAACCCCTCATGAGCCCCCATGGCATAGGCCCCGATGATGACACCCTCGAGCAAGGCATGAGGATCTCCTTCCATCAGGGTCCGATCCATAAAGGCACCGGGATCTCCTTCATCCCCGTTGACCACAACGTATAAGGGCTCCTTCTTGCTCTCCGCCGCCTTTATCGCGGTCATCCACTTGCGCCCCGTGGGAAAGCCTGCACCCCCCCGTCCTCGAAGCCCGGACGCGGTAACCTCGGCGAGCACCTCCTCCGGCGTCATGCCGGTCAGGGCCTTGGCCAGGCCCTTGTACCCGCCGGCCGCAAGGCTGTCTCTGAGATCCCGGGGATCGATGGTCCCGATGTGACGCATGACGATCCGTTCCTGGTGCTTGTAAAAGGGGATCTCCTCATGGTGAGTAACGTGCTCATTGGTCTTCGGATCCTCGTAGAGCAGACGCTCCACGGGCTTGCCTTCCCCCAGAGTCGTCTTGACGATCTCCTCGGCGTCCCCCGGCTTGACCTTCTCGTAAAATATCCCCGAGGGCTCCATTATTACCAGGGGACCCCGGGAGCAGAACCCGTGGCATCCCGTGCTCTTGATCTGCGGAATCACCGTCGCGTCCAGGTTTTCCGCGGCAATTGCCTCGCGCAGGGCATCGGCCACCTTGGGGCTGCCGTTGGCGCGGCATCCGGTGCCGTGACAGACTATGATGTAGGGCCGATCAGGATCTCTCTCGGCCAGCAACTGTTCGCGATAGGACTCGAGCGCTTCCACCGATTCCAACCGCCGGCTCCACGCCTCCGCCGTATTGATACGGGCCATGTCTTCCTCCTTATTCCGCGGCGAGCTTCTTGATCATCTTGTTGAGTTTCCGGGAGGTCACCTGCGACTGGTACTCCTCGTCCACCACGGCAACCGGGGCCAAGGCGCAGGCACCCACGCAGTTGACGGTGTCCAGGGTGAACTTGAGGTCCGGTGTGGTCTCCTCGGGCGCGATCCCCAGCTCGCGGGTCAGGTTTTCCACCAGGCGCTGCCCGCCCTTGAGGTGACACGCGGTTCCCAGGCAAACCTTGATCTCGTGTTCTCCCCGTGGCTCGAGGCTGAAGGATTTATAAAACGTGGCCACGGCCCACGCCTGCGTAAGGGGAACCCCGAGGTGCTCGCAGATGAGCGTGAGGTTCTCCTCGGAGACGTAATGGTACTCGGCCTGCACGTCCTGGAGCAGGCCGATGAGGTAACGGGGTTCCTCCGGGTACTTCTCCAGGATGCTGTCGATGTCTTTTCCTTCCGGTTTCACGATTTTGATCCTTTCTGTTCGGTGCACTGTTTCATGGATCCTTGTTCCATGCGCGGGCGACCTGCACTCCGGAACAAGAGCAACAGGCATGCCACTCATATAAGTATTTGATTTTATGGATATAGGAAGGCGGCAAGGGGTTGGAGCACTGCGTACAATTGTTTCATTGTTGAAACAGTCAGAAGAGCGTGAAACACATAGACAATTGAATCCACAATTAAAAACTAAGAGAGCCGGAAAAACGTTTC
Organism: uncultured Desulfobacterales bacterium; assembly: GCA_964591925.1. Taxonomy (GTDB): domain Bacteria; phylum Desulfobacterota; class DSM-4660; order Desulfatiglandales; family HGW-15; genus JAIPEI01. Next base: position 2,522 of record CAZQCK010000138.1, on the reverse strand, counting down.
ACCCTGCCTGTTTCGCGCAGGATGAAACATTTGCGTGTAATGGTGAAACGCTCGGGGCAGGTTCGGCCGTTTCGGCGAAAGGGGGTTGCTCGGGGAGAAAAGCGGCCGGGTTTTGAAAATCGGGCAGGAAGGTCTTCAGGCCGTGATCAAACAAGGCCGTACATTTTCATCTTCCTCCACAGGGTGCTCCGGCTGATGCCCAGCTGGTAGGCCGCGGCCGCACGTCGCCCCCCGGCCTTTTCCAGGGCACGCTGGAGGGTGATTCGTTCGTCCTCCCAGCCGTCGGCGGCCGGGCTGAAAACCCGATCCACCGGTGCGGGGCTTTGCGAAACGCTCATCTCGGGCAAGTGGGAAAGGGTTATTATAGGGCCCTTTACAAAAACAAAGGCGTACTCGAGGGCGTGCTTCAGCTCCCGGACATTGCCGAGCCAGGGATACCGCTGCATGAATCGAAGGGCCTTTGGATCCACTCCACGTACGCTCTTGCCGTATACACGATTAAAAATCTCGAGGAAATGGTCCACAAGAAGGGGAATATCGGAGGCCCGATCTCTCAGGGGCGGAATGTAGAGGGGTACGGTGCGCAGCCGGTAGAAAAGGTCCTCGCGGAACCACCCCTTGGTCACCAACTGAACCAGGCTTTTGTTCGACGCAGCAATGATCCGCGAGTCCATGCTTATGGGCCTGGTTCCACCGACCCTCTCGAAGATACGCTCTTCGAGCACGCGCAGCAGCTTGATCTGAATCTCGGGCTTGATCTCCCCGATCTCATCGAGAAACAGGGTTCCGCCTTTGGCCAGTTCGAAGCGACCGACCTTGTTAGTGGCCGCCCCGGTAAAGGCCGCCTTGACATGACCGAAGAGCTCAGACTCCAGCAGGGTCTCGGCCAAGGCCGAACAGTTTACCGCGACGAAAGGCCCCTGGGCACGGGAACCTCGAGCGTGAATGGCTTTGGCGATCAATTCCTTGCCGGTACCTGATTCTCCCTCTATGAGTACGGTGGCGTCCGAGGCGGCCACGTCCGGAATCATGGTCAGGACCTTGTGCAGTTCCGGGCTCTGGCCCACGATCTGGGCGGGTTGTTCACCTATGGAAACCCCCTCGGACTCGGCCGGCTCCAGCCGGGCAATGGGGCGAAAGGTTTCCACCGCCCCTATGACCAGTTCATGCTTGTTCTTCAGAACCGAGGTGTTGACCAGTATGGACTGGGCCCGGCCTCCACGGTCCACGATTCGAACGTCCTGATCCATGCGCACCACGCCTGTTTCCATGGTGAGCTTGAGGGGGCAATTGCTCTTGCACAAATCGCTGCGGAAAATGTCCCAGCAGTTTCGGCCCAGGACCTCTTCCCGCCTGAATCCCGTGATCTCCTGGGCCCTTCGATTGAAGCTGGTGATGCGCCATCGGTTGCTGATGGTGAACACACCTTCTGCGAGATTTTCGAACAGGGTGTCGTACTCCCAAACAGCGCTCCGTGCACCGGAGAGGGCGTCGTGTCCGGACGGAGTGTGGTCCCGAAGCGTGATAAGTACACCGATCACCTTATGCGCGTCACCGTACAAAGGATCCATGGAAAAGGTCACTGGAACAGGAAATCCGGCTTCCATATAGATTTTGGCCACCAGATTGGACCATGAATGCCCCCTGAGCGCCTCATCCCAGGCACGACGGATCTCCTCACGGTACTCCCCGGAGATGATGTCATCGATCCGAAAAAGGTCCCCCCTTCTCAGCCTGCGCCGAAGCAACCGCTCGGCCTGAAGATTCGAGGACATGATCCGGCCGTCGGGAAAAAGAACCACCACCCCGTCTCCTTCGGGGAGATCGTCGAAGGACACGCCTTCCCCCGTGTCATCATCCTGCAGCAATTTCCGGGGCAGCTCATCGGGTTCCAAGGTTTATCCCCCGGGACTGAAAATCATGGTCTGTGAGCAGGGAGGAGATGTTCCAGCAAAGAGAACGTACCACAGAGGGGTCCAAACGGGCTTGAAGCACCCTCTTCCCTTCCATGTACCCTCGATCCGCAGCCAGCGCCACCAGGGTTTCCAAATCCTTTCGGGCCTCACGGTCGCCTTCCTCGAATCCCTGTTTGTGCAAGCGGCAAAGCGTGTTGACGCGCACCACGGAACAACGCCTGCAAAATGAAGCGGTCTTCATCGCTTCTTGCTCTCCGGGCACCGGAAGCGAAAGAGAGAACCCTCCATACGCAACCCGACACCCCATTTATTGAATCACATCGCTGACCATATACAATAGGCTTAAGTAGCCAGTTTCGCAATGCATTCAGAATAACTTCTCGGGGCTGTCAAGTCAAGGCGGACCACCCGGCACCTACCAGTCGACCCGGCGCTCACCACGGGCACGGCATGGACAACAACCGCCCGCCCGTGTAGAATCGGTTCGAGCGGCACTCTCTGCATGGATGCGCTTCTTCCTTGCCCTGAATTGAGCGTTTCAAATTGCAGTTTATCGAAAAAACACCTAACATATCAAGGACTTGTCATTAAAAAAGGCCGGTTTGA
>CAZQCK010000137.1:0-8536 GCA_964591925.1 uncultured Desulfobacterales bacterium | reverse complement strand
CTAAGAAAAGATTCAAAGATTGATCTGTTCACTTTGCGTCTTTGCGGCTTGGCGAGAAAATCCTTCTTTTTGCAAGGGCGTCAATGCTATATCCTCTCGCTAAGACGCCAAGATGCCAAGAAAATCAAATTCGACACCGGCCCAAGGAGGGTGTACGTTGAAGATCATCATCGTGGGTGCCGGCGAGGTGGGCTTTCACATCGCCCAGCGTCTCTCCACGGAGAGCCAGGACGTCGTCCTGATCGACAAGGACACGGAGAAGACCGGCCGTATCAACGAGGAGCTGGATGTCCAGGCCCTTGTGGGTTCCGGCACCAGCCCGGGCATGCTCCAGCGCTCGGGAATCATGGACGCCGGCATGCTGGTGGCAGCCACGGACAGTGACGAGGTCAACCTCATCGCCTGCATGCTCGCCCGCCAGCTCAACCCCTATCTTGTGAAGGTCGCCCGCCTGCGCAACCCCGAGTACCTGGAGATGAAAGACCTCCTGGCCCGGGACGCGCTGGGCATCGATCACATCATCAACCCCGAATCAGTCATGGTGGAGAGCATTCAAAACCTCATGCTGGTGCCGGGGGCGTCCGATGTGATCAATTTCGTGGACGGCCGCGTCAAGCTCATCGGTGTGACCATTCAGCCGGACTCCCCCTTTGCAGAAAGAAAGCTCATGTCTTTTCCCGACACCGGGAGCGGATTTCTGGTGGGCGCCGTTGTAAGGGGAAACCAGGTCACTATTCCTCACGGCGAGGACACCGTAGAGGCCGGCGATCTCATGTACGTGGTGGCGCGGTCGGACGAGCTGCACAAGTTCTGCCGCTTTTTCGACATCAAAGAGGAGGAGCTGCGGCGGGTCATCATTGTGGGCGCAGGACAGACCGGAACGGGCCTGGCCCGGGCCCTGGACAAGACCCGGGTCTCCACCAGGGTGATCGACCGGGACCCTGCATGTTGCAAAGAGCTGGCCGAATCACTGGACAAGGTCATCGTCATACACGGGGACGGCACAGACCGGGACCTTCTGCTGGAGGAGAACGTGGGAGGCGCGGATTTTCTCGTGTCCCTAACGGGCGATGAAGAGAGTAACGTGCTCATTTCTCTTCTGGCCAAAGGGCTAGGGGTCCACAAGACCATAACCCGCATCAACAAGCTCAGCTACCTTCCCCTGGTCTCCTCCATCGGCATCGATACGGTGGTCAGCTCCAGGCTGTCGGCCATTCGCGCCATTCTTCAGCACATTCGGCGGGGCAAAATCATCTCCGTAGCCCCCTTGAAGGGGGAGCACGCCGAGGCCATCGAAGCGGAGGCCCTCAGCACCTCGGACATCGTCAATGTTCCGCTCTCGCGGATCAAGTTTCCCAAGGGAGCGCTCATCGGGGCCGTGGTCCGGGGCGACGACATCATCATTCCCCGCGGAGACACCCGAATTCAGGCCGGGGACCGGCTGATCATCTTCGCGCTCCACAAGGCCATCCCCAAGCTGGAAAAGCTCCTCACCGTGAAGCTGGATTTCTTCTGATGCGCCCCAAGCCGGTCTTCAATATCATCGGTATCCTGATCCTGTTTCTGGGCCTCTCCATGGCCGTGCCCGCAGGGGTCTCAGTGGTGTTCCAGGACGGCAGCACACGGGCCCTGGTGCTATCCATGATCATAGCGGCGGGGGTGGGGCTCGTGGTGTTTCTGACCACGCGGGGCCGCGAGGAGATGCGGCTGGGTCACCGGGACGGCCTGGCCGTGGTCACCCTGGGCTGGGCCGTGGCTGGCCTGGTGGGAACCCTTCCCTACCTGCTCTCAGGGGCCATACCCGGGTTTACAAACGCCTACTTCGAATCCCTGTCCGGGTTCACCACCACCGGGGCCTCGATCCTCCAGGACATAGAATCGCTTCCTCAGGGCATTCTCCTGTGGCGCAGCCTCACCCAGTGGTTCGGCGGCATGGGCATCATCGTCCTCTCCGTGGCGATTCTTCCCTTCCTGGGCATAGGCGGGATGCAACTCTACAAGGCCGAGGTGCCGAGCCCGGTGGTGGACAAGCTCAAGCCCCGAATATCGGAAACAGCCAAGATCCTGTGGAAGATCTACATCCTGTTCACGGGCGTGGAAATACTCTTGCTCCTGGGCGGCGGAATGTCCCTGTTCGAGTCTGTTTGCCACGCCCTGTGCACCATGCCCACCGGCGGGTTCTCCCCTATGAACGCCGGCATGGCCCATTACGACAGCGCATACCTGGAGGGCGTGGTCCTGGTGTTCATGCTCCTGGCGGGGGTCAACTTCTCCCTTCACTACCGCTTCATCAAAGGGGAGGTGGCGGTCTTTACCAGGAACCCGGAGTTCAGGGTCTTTCTGGGCCTGTTTGTGTTCTTCGCCCTCACCGTCACCCTGGACATCCACGGAAGCGTTTACTCCAGCCTGTCCGAGGCGTTTCGCTACGCATCGTTCCAGGTGGGCTCCATCCTCACCACCACGGGCTTTGCCACGGCGGATTTCGACCGATGGCCCGCCTACTCCCGGCAGATACTGGTGCTGTGCATGTTCATCGGAGGCATGGCGGGCTCCACGGGCGGCGGCATCAAGGTCATGCGGATCATGCTCCTGGTCAAGCACGCCCACCGGGAGATTCGGCGGATCATTCACCCCCACGCCGTCCTCTCGGTGAAGCTCGACGACCGGCCCGTGCCCGATCAGGTGTTGAACAGCGTGTGGGGCTTCTTTCTCCTGTTCCTGGGGCTTTTCATTTCCTCCGCATTGATCCTGGCCGCCATGGGCCTGGACCTGATCACCGCGGTCTCCGCAGTGGCCGCCTCCATCGGCAACATCGGCCCGGGCCTGGGAGAGGTGGGGCCGGTCCGCAACTACTTCGGCATTCCGGACGCAGGCAAGTGGGTCCTGATTCTATGCATGCTCCTGGGCCGCCTGGAGATCTACACGGTCATAGTGATGCTGGTTCCCGAGTACTGGCGCAAATGAAACCGGTTTTGCATTCGGGGTGCGGCTGCCGTCAGGACACCCAGAGGGCCGCGTGCTCTATCTCCCGGAACAGGGCCATGCTCACGGAGCCCATGAACACCTTGTCCATGAAGCCCTTTTCCTCCCGGCCCCGGGCCACGGCCACGGCTGCATACTTCCCTTCATCGGCCTCTCGCAGGATGGCCTTGGACACATTGGAGGCCTCCACGGCCGAGGCGCTCACCCGCACATTGGGCACCTTGCTCCGGGCCAGGCGTTCCTTGGTCTGAGTGATGATCTCCTCAGGCTGTGCCTTGAGGGCTCGGCCCTTGACCACGAAGATCTTGACCGAATGGCGTTGCTCCGACCCCAGGATCAGACCCACGTGCTCAGCCAGGCGGTAGGAGCCTTCGGAGCCGTCCATGCAGAGCAGGACCCCTTTTCGATCGGGCTCCGACCGGCGGCAGATCCAGATGGGGCAGCCGGAACCCGCCTCCAGAAGGTCCTTGCTCACACTTCCCTCAAAGGCCTCCTCGAACCAGTTGAGGCCCCGTTTTCCCAGGACGATGGCATCGTAGAGCCCCTGCCCTCCTTCCTCCAGAATGTCCTTGGCCTTGCCCATCTGCCGCATTCGAAGACGAACGGCAATCTTTTCTTCCGGAAAACCCAGCCCCACAACCTCCTTTTTGGCTTCCTGGAGCGCCTTTTTGGCCTTGGCCTCCTGTTTTCTGGCGGTGTTCTCCTGCTCCTCGACCTTTTGTCGTGTCTTTTCACCGGTCCAGACGGCCGGCGGGCGGGGCATGGTGTAGAACAGGGTGAGCTTCACCACATCCTTGTTCATGAAGAAACCGGCCACAAAGCGCGCTCCCTGAAGAGAGCTTTTCTGTTCGCTGACAGTCAACAAAAGATGCTTTTCCATGACGATCCTCCTTGGACGTGGGGACGCCCTTTATATTTTTATATTCTCTGAATTCCGTGAATTCCGTTCCCCCGAATTAGCTATTTTTGCGGCTTTGTGGTTTCATTGTCTCTGTACCTAAAGTATGCGGCAGCGCCGATAGCCATCACGGCCACGGTAGCCATGATAATCAGGAAGCCGGTCATTTTTTAATCCTCCTTTCTGGGGGTTATGAAAATAAGGACGAGAGGAGTAGGGGACCAATATGCAACAGAATTCGGCATCTATAACCTTCTTCCTCGAATCTTCGGCAAACTCGACAACGGCTCAATTCAGATTCCATCAGATTCCAATTAACCGGATCAGGGTCGAATTTGCAATGGAAAACGGCTTGCCCCCGCCGTTGTACCAGATTCCAGCCTCTCCTGGTTCACTTTGCGTCCCTTGCGGATTGGCGCAAGGTTCGGACTTTTTGCGAGGCCGTCAGGGCTCCTGTCCTCCCTACATGTTGTGCCCATTTTTACATTGACACCTAAACATAGACTTAGTTATCATATTTTTTCAAATCAGTTTCATATAATGTCATGTAAAAAGGAGTGGATCATGGAAGCAGTTGAAAGGAAAATCCGACAACTTCCCCCACATCTTAGAGATGAAGCAATGGATTTTATCGATTTCTTGCTTTTAAAGGCACAGTCGCAGGCGAGAAAGAGACCCACACTTGATTGGATTGGAGGTCTTAAACAATACCGTAATCGCTACTCTGCTCTTCAACTTCAGGAGATGGCTTCTGAATGGAGGGACTGATGTATTTATTTGACAGAGACTTCGACAGGACCGAAAGGGGCCGAAAAGAGCCGGAGGACGTGGTCCGTTGAAGCATTTCAGGGAGGTCAAAGGCATCAATTGACACACCTCCTCCTTGACGGCCTCCGGCCCGGGCTGTATTCTCAAAGGCCGGACTCACAAATCAAACCGAGGATGTTCGCAGCCGGTAAGGAGAGCGATCATGTTTAATTACAAGGACGTGAAGCCCGAGTTGGAAGGCCTGGGATTCAAAAACCTGGGGACGGTATACTGGAACCCGTCCACGCCCCACCTCTACGAGCTGATCGTGCGGCGGCGTGAAGGGTTGGTCGCCCATCTGGGACCCATTGTGGTCCGCACGGGCCACCATGTGGGGCGCTCTCCCCTGGACCGGTTCTTTGTGAAGGAACCCTCGAGCGAGGACAAGATCTGGTGGGGCGATGTGAACCGCGGCATCGACGAGGAGCACTTCACCAACCTGTTCTACCGCTTGACCGCCTACCTGCAGAACAAGGACGTGTTCGTGCAGGACTGCTATGTGGGGGCGGAGATCTCTCGCCGAATCCCCATCAGGGTGGTGACGGAGCGGGCCTGGCACAGCCTCTTCGCCCGGAACATGTTCATCCAGCTGGACGGCAAACAGGACGCTGACCAACACACCCCCCAGTTCACTCTGATCAACATGCCCCGCTTCAATGCCGTGCCCGAGCTGGACGGCCTGCATTCCGAGGCGTTCATCCTCATTCACCTGGGCAGGAAGCTGGTGCTGATCGGGGGCACGAGCTACGCCGGAGAGATCAAGAAGTCCGTGTTCACCATGCTCAATTACTTCTATCCCCAGGAGTCCGTGCTTCCCATGCACTGCTCCGCCAACTTCGGCGAGCAGGGGGACTCCGCCATCTTCTTCGGGCTTTCGGGCACGGGCAAGACCTCGCTTTCCGCCGATCCGGACCGCACCCTGATCGGCGACGACGAGCACGGGTGGGGCGACGAGGGAATCTTCAACTTCGAGGGCGGATGCTATGCCAAGGTCATTCGGCTCTCCCGAGAGGAGGAGCCCGAGATCTACGAAACCACGCGTCGCTTCGGAACGATTCTCGAAAACGTGAGTATCGACCAGAACTCCCGGCGTCTGGACCTGGACGACGACTCCCTCACCGAGAACACTCGGGCCGCCTACCCCATCAGCCACATTCCGAGCGCGTTCCGGGGGGGCGTGTGCGGGCATCCGCGCAACATCATCATGCTCACCTGCGACGCCTTCGGGGTCATGCCCCCTGTGTCCCGGCTCAGCATAGGCCAAGCCGTGTACCACTTCCTGAGCGGGTACACGGCCAAGGTGGCCGGCACCGAGCTGGGAATAAAGGACCCCCAGGCCACATTCAGCGCCTGTTTCGGCGCCCCGTTCATGGCTCTTCCCCCCACGGTCTATGCCGAGCTTCTCATGAAGAAGGTTCAGGAACACGACGCCCGGTGCTGGCTGGTGAACACCGGCTGGACGGGCAAGCCTTACGGCGAAGGCAAAAGGATCCGCATCAGTTACTCCAGGGCCATTGTCAAGGCCATTGTGAGCGGCGCCCTGGACGAGGCCGAGTACGAGACGGATCCGGTGTTCGGGCTGCGCATTCCCAAAGAGGTCCAGGGCGTGCCCGGGGAGATCCTCAACCCCAGGAATGCGGCGGACGATATCACGGCCTATGAAGAACGCGCCGGCAAGCTGGCCCGGGACTTCCAAGAAAACTTTCGATCCTTTGAAGACCATGTGCCGAAAGAGGTGCGCAAGGCCGCACTGTGAACGAATAGATCGGAAAGGTGACACCATGAACGCAACCGCCTCCCCGCAAACGCGGCTGGCCGTGCTCATCGACGCGGACAACGCCCAGCCCTCCATTACGGACGCCCTGCTCTCGGAGATCGCCAAGTACGGGGTGGCCAGCGTGAAGCGGATTTACGGCGACTGGACCACCCCCAGCCTTGGAGGCTGGAAGGCCGTCCTCCTGGAGCACTCCATTCAACCGGTCCAGCAGTTCCGCTACACCGTGGGCAAGAACGCCACGGACACCGCCATGATCATCGACGCCATGGACCTGCTCTACACCAAGCGGTTCGAGGGCTTCTGCCTGGTCTCCAGCGACAGCGACTTCACCCGCCTGGCGTCCCGCATTCGAGAAGAGGGCCTGCTCGTCTACGGGTTTGGTGAGCGCAAGACCCCCAAGGCCTTTGTCTCCGCGTGCGACAAGTTCATCTTCACCGAGGTCCTCCGGTTTCAGGAAGAGGAGGGGCCCACGGCCAAGAAGAAGCCCCCCATTGACCTCAAAGGAGACACCCGGCTGGTCAACCTGCTTCGAACGGCCCTGGACGCGGCCTCGGACGAAAGCGGCTGGGCCCACCTGGGCACCGTGGGCAGCAACATCGCCAAGCAGGCGCCGGAGTTCGATCCGCGCAACTACGGCTTCAGCAAGCTGGGAGAGCTGGTGGCCGCCACCAAGCTGTTCGAGGTGGACGAACGGGTGCAGAGCGACGGTCACTCCCGCTCCATTTACATTCGGAACAAGAAGAAGAAAAAGCCGCGGAAGAAGCCCTTGACGAATCCGTAAGAACTGTATCTTCACGCTACATATGCACACACCGGCATCATTGCATTCCCGGGAAATTCCACCCGACCGACCGCCGGTCCGGCAGGCACGACGGATGGGACCAGGGGCGGCCTTCAAAGAGCGCTTGTGGGGGTATTATGCCACGCGCATCTATCTGCCTTTTTCTTCCCTGGCCCAGCGGTGGCAGAGGGTTACACACCGCATGAGGGACGTTCGAGACCCTTTTATGCAGTCCACCCGTCTGCCCGGGGTTTCCTGGAGAAGGTGCGCCGGCAAACGCACTCCTCCTCGCCTGCTGGAGCCTGAAAAGGCGAACGGCAATGTCCGGCTGAGTGAACTGGGTATTCTGGGGGCTGTGGCGTCCGGCCTGCCGGATCGCACCCCCTTGTTCGAGATCGGCACCTTTGACGGACGAACCACCCTCAACCTGGCCCTGAATGCGCCTTCCGGGTGCACCGTGTACACCCTGGACCTCCCGCCGGCCCGGGACACGGTGTTCGAGCTTGCTCAGGGGGAGGCCCACATGGTGGACAAGCCCCGCCCCGGGGTTCGCTGTGAAGCGTACAAAACCGTTTATCCTTCGGCAATTTCCAGGATTCACCAACTCCTCGGGGACTCGGCCGCCTTTGACTTCTCCCCATACCAAAACGCCTGCTCCATGGTGTTTGTGGACGGCTCCCACGCCTATGACTACACCATGTCCGACACCCGCACCGCCATGACCCTGGTCCGAAAGGGAGGCGTGGTCCTGTGGCACGATTACGGCGTATGGCCCGGGGTCACCAAGGCGCTGGAGGAAATAGAAGAGCGGGAGCAACCGGGGCTATGCAACATCCGCGGGACCAGCCTGGTGTGGTGGCGAAGCCCATAGAACCTGTGAGGACTGTGAAGAACCGGAGAACCGACATGCCCCACCCCACCAGAGTGGCCGTCCTGTTGGGCGGCAGATCCGCTGAACACGAAGTATCTCTGCAGTCCGCCAGGAACGTGATCGAGGCCGTGGATCCGGACCGCTACGAAATCACGCCGGTGGGCATTGACAAAGCGGGCCGATGGTTCCTGTGCGACCGCCACGACTTTCTGGAGCACCCCGACGATCCCCGGCGGATTCGGCTCAAGTGCAGGGAGGACCAACGCCTCGCCCTGGTCCCCGGGGAGCCGGGGCATCCCCTGGTCCGCCTGGCCGACGGGAAGAACATAGGGCGGGTGGACGCCGTGTTCCCGGTGCTCCACGGCCCCATGGGCGAGGACGGCACGGTTCAAGGCCTTCTCAAGACGGCCGATGTGCCCT
>CAZQCK010000136.1:0-8771 GCA_964591925.1 uncultured Desulfobacterales bacterium | reverse complement strand
GCACGCGGCCTGCGGTTTCCGATGCCAACCTGGTCCTCGGCCGGTTGAATCCGGACTACTTCCTGGGTGGCAAGCTTCCGCTCTATCCCGAGAAGGCCGAGGAGGCGGTGCGAGCCCATGTGGCCGACCCCATGGGGCTGAGCGTGGAGGAGGCGGCTGCGGGTATCCTTCGCATCGTCAACGCCAACATGGCCAAGGGAATCAGCGGAAACTCGGTGGAGAGGGGCTACGACCTGCGGGAGTTCGCCCTGGTGACCATGGGCGGGGCCGCGGCCCTTCACGCAGCGGACATCGCCCGGGAGCTCAAGATGGCCAGGGTGATCGTACCGCCCATGAGCGGCAATTTTTCCGCCGTAGGTTTCGTGGTGGCGGATGTGCAGCACGACTATGTGCAGACCCTGGCCAAAAAGCAGCATGAAATCGATCCCTCCGAGCTGCTGCGAGAGTTTCGCGTGATGGAGGATGAAGGCCTCCGGCAGCTTCAACAGGAGCGCGTGCGGTCCGAGGAAACCGAGATCGTGTGGTCCGCAGACCTGCGATACGAGGGCCAGTCCTGGGAACTCAACGCCCCGATCCGGCGGACTCCGGATACGTTCACCAAAGAGCACATTCAGCGGATAGCCGAAGGCTTTCACGCGTTCCACCAGCAGGTTTACTCCTACTCGGAGCCGGACGAGGTGGTGGAGTTCGTCAACCTGCGCGTGCGGGTCAAAGGACTGAATCCAAAACTGCCCTTTGGAAAGGAATCCAGGAAACCCTTCCTGCTGGAGGGGGGGTGGAAGGCCACACGGGACGTCTACTTCGTGGAGATGGGGTGGTACAAGATCCCGGTGTACGAGCGGGAAACCCTCTCTGTGGGAAGTCGCATTCTCGGACCCTGCATCATCGAGGAGACCATTTCCACCGCCCTGGTTCCGCCCGGCCACACGGGGACTATTGATTCCTACCGCAACCTCGTGATTGAGGTGGAGGGACGAACATGAACTATGAAGCGGACCCGGTTACCATGCAGGTGGTCCGGTACGGACTGGAGGCCGTGGCCGACGATATGGGATACAATCTCATGCGCATGGGCCGCACCACCATCGTGAAGGAGATCATGGACATAAATTGTGCGGTCCTGGACTCCGGTGGAGGAATCCTGGCTCAGGCCCACCTTTGCCCCCTCATGATGTTCAGCCTTCCCACCACCGCGGCCAACATGCTCCAACGGGTCCCTTCCTTCGAACCAGGGGACGTGATCATCTGTAACGACCCGTACCTGGGCGGCCAGCATCTTCTGGATGTCCAGTTCTTCTCTCCCGTGTTCGTGGAAGGAGAACTCGTGGCCTTCGTGGCGAACATCGCCCACCAGCTGGACATGGGCGGCGCCGTGCCGGGGGGGGTGGCCGGAGGGCTCACCGAAATCTACCAGGAAGGACTTCGTATCCCTTTCGTTAAGCTCCGGCGGGGCGGAAGAGAGGATGCGCAGATCGTCGATTTCATATCCAGGAACATTCGCATTCCGGAAAAGACCATGGAGGACTTCCGCGCCCAAGCCGCCACCACCGTGGTGGGAGTCCGGCGGGTCCAGGAACTGGTGGGCAAGTATGGGCTGGACGTGTTTTACGACTGCACCCGCATGCTCCTGGATTACAGCGAGGACCTCGTACGCCGGTTCCTTCGGGATCTTCCGGACGGGGATTACACCGGGGAAGACCAGCTGGACGACGACGGGCGCACGGATGATCCGGTGGACATTCGGCTCAACGTACACATTCGTGGAGACGAGATGCACGTGGATTTCGACGGGAGCAGCCCTCAGACCGCGGGCAACGTGAACAGTCCCTGGGCCTGCACTCAGGGAGGGGTTTTCTACACCATGGTGGGGATCATCGATCCTAACATGCCCCTCAATTCCGGCAGCTTCCGTCCCATCCGCGTGACGAGCCGGGAGGGCCTGGTGACCAACCCGCGCCCGCCCGCCGGGGTCACGGCCCGCAGTCAGACCATGACCAAGATTGTTGAGGCCATGCTCAAGGCCATGAGCGGGGTGGTGCCGGATCGGGTGGTGGCGGGCAGCCATGGGCAGGCCTGCACCAACAGTTTTTCCGGGCTGGACCCGGAGACCGGCAAGCGGTTCAGCTATATCGAGATTCAAGGCGGGGGCGCCGGGGCCCGGCCCACCAAGGACGGACCGGACGGCCAGGATCTGCACTTGGGGCGGTTCATGAACACCCCCGTGGAGGCGGCCGAGTTGGAGAATCCCGTGAGAATCGAGCGCTACGAGTTTATTCAGGACTCCGGCGGGGCGGGAAAATACCGAGGAGGCGTGTCCCTGAGGCGCGACATTCGGTTCCTGGCGGACGCAACCTGGGCCCGGTACTCGGATCGGCAGAAATTCCGGCCCCAGGGCCTGTTCGGGGGCCTTGAGGGAAGCATGGGAAGCCTCATACTGAACCCCGGAACGCCCGCGGAAACGCGGTGCCGCTCCAAGGGTGTGGGTGAGATTCGGGCCGGGGACCTGTTGAGCATTCGCCTTCCCGGGAGCGGGGGTTACGGGCCTCCGAAAGAACGCCCCCCCGCGCGTGTGGCGTGGGACGTGAGGAACGGGAAGGTGAGCATCCGGTCAGCGAGGGAGGATTACGCAGTGGTGGCAGGCGTGGACGGCACCGTGGATGAGGAGGCCACAGCCGCTCTTCGAAGCGGTTGAGGCGTGGGCGACAAGGGCGATCCGGGAGTCTTGCCGGACCTTGCCGGACAAGGGTTGGAAAGGGGGGTGAGAGAACTCGCGGAGACAGGGTGATGAAGACCGAAGGCGATCGGTTCCTCGAGCGCCGTCAAACCGTAGACCATTGAAAAACGAGCCGAAAGGGGGAGAAACGTCATGAAAAAGCACATAGCATGGACCCTGGTGATCATGGCCACGATGATCCTGTGTCTGGGGGCGGTGACGCCTGCAGCGGCTGGACCGAAGGTGCTCAAGGCGGTGAGTTTTCTACCGAAGGACCACCCGCTCTGTGCCATGATCCATACCTGGGTGGACCGAGTGAACAAGGAGTGCGGCGATTCCATCAAGATCGACTGGGTGGGGGGACCGGAGGTCATTCCGGGCTTCGACCAGGCTGAGGCGGTGCGAAACAACACGGTTCAGGTGACCTTCAACCCCGCGGCCTACTATGCGCCCATGGCCCCGGAGGTGAACGCCTTTCAGCTTTCCAAGCTCACCATGGAGGAGGAGCGGAAGCCGGGGGGGTTTTACGACTTCATGGTGGAACGCCACAAGAAGATCGGGATGATGTACATCGGCACCTGGCTTTATGACCCCTTTTACCTGCGCATCGACCACGAGATCGATTCCATCGACGATCTCAAAGGCGTCAAGTTGCGGACCTCGGCCCTGTACGACCGCTTTATGAAGAAGCTTGGCATCGTTCCCGTCACGGTTCCTTTCGGTGAGACCTTTACGGCCCTGGAGAGGGGCCTGGTGGAAGGTTTCGGGTTTGCCACGCTGGGTCCCGCGGACTGGGGATGGCTGGAGAACTGCAAGTACGTTATCGACATTCCATTCTATACTCGGCAGAACACCCTTATACTCATGAACCTGGGAGTCTGGAACCAGATCGACGAGCCGGTGCGGAACAGGATCATGACCATCACCGCGGAATTCGAGCCGGAGATGGTGGCCTATTTCAAGGAACAGATCGCCGCGGAATGGGAACGATACGACAAGATGGGGATCAAGAAGATTCACTTCCCGCCCGAAGAGGAAAAGGCCTATCTGGATGCAGCCTACAGTGCGGAGTGGGAGGATTTGGAGAAGAAGGTGCCCGATCTGGTGCCCACACTCAAGAAGTTGACCGGGAACCTGTAACCGGCTCGGCCGGGAGCGATGCCGCCGGGCAGGGCCCGGTGTGTACCCTCCCGTATCAACCTCAACCATTTCCGGGGGCATCATGAAACGGCTTATGAGCCTATTGGATAAGACCCTGGAGGGAATGACGTTTCTCGCGGGCCTTCTGCTGGTCTTCATCATGATGGCCGTATGCGCTGACGTGATCCTGCGTACTTTCTTCAAGATGCCGCAGATGTGGGTCACGGAGGTGACCGAATGCCTTCTGCTCTACATCACCTTTCTGACAACGGCCTGGCTCTTGAGGGAAGACGGGCATGTGAGGGTGGACATTATTCTCAACCGCCTGAAGCCGCGCACCGTCGCCTTACTGGGCATTTTCAGCTCCGGTATCGGCATGCTGGTTTCCGTGGTGCTGGTAATATTCGGAGCCAGGATCACCTGGGATTACTATCAGCGGGGCGTTTACACCCCGTCCGCCATGGAATTTCCCGTGTATGTAATCCTTCTCATCATTCCCATCGGCGGCCTGGCGCTGTTTTTTCAGTTTGTTCGAAGAGGGGTCCTGAACGTGGGAGGGCTCCTGATCGAACGGTCGAAGACGGATACCGGCTCGTGAAAGGGGGTGTGTCGTGGAGTGGTACTGGGTTCTCGGCCTGATTTTCTGCGCCCTCATGTTCCTGTTCCTGATCGGGGTGCCGGTGGCATTCGCCTTCCTGTTCATCAACATCATCGGCGTTTATCTCCTGTGGGGAGGGACGGCCGGGCTGAGCCAGTTGATCTTGAGCATCTACCGATCCGTCTCCTCGTTCTCCCTCCTGCCGGTACCCTTGTTCATTCTCATGGGAGAGGTCATGTTCAGGGCGGGGATCGCACCCAAGATGATGGACACCCTGGACAAGTGGCTCGGTAGAATCCCGGGAAGACTGAGTTTGCTTGCCGTGGGAGGCGGAACGCTGTTTTCCACCCTGTCGGGTTCAGCCATGGCCGGGTGTGCCATGCTGGGCTCCGTGCTCGTCCCGGAGATGGAAAAACGGGGCTACAAAAAACAGATGAGCCTCGGGCCCATAATAGGGAGCGGTGGGCTTGCCATCATGATTCCTCCCAGCGCCTTGGGAGTGCTTCTCGCGTCGCTCAGTCGAATATCCGTGGGAGGCATGCTCATGGCGATTCTTCTCCCCGGGTTGCTCATGGCGGTCCTCTACGGGGGGTATATCGTGTTGCGCGCCTGGCTCCAGCCCGAGCTGGCGCCGGTTTACGACATCGAGCACGTGGCGTTCAGGGAAAAGGTGGTCCTCACCTGCAAGTACGTGCTTCCCCTTGGAAGCATAGTGTTTCTGGTGATCGGCCTCATGTTTCTCGGCGTGGCCACACCTACGGAGTCCGCAGCCCTGGGCGCCATGGGGTGCTTTGTGCTGGTTCTTTTTTACAGGGGTTGGAACTGGGAGGTGTTTCGAAGCTCCATCTCCGCCACGCTTCGGATCACGGTCATGATGTTCATGATCCTGACCGGGGCCATGGCGTTTTCTCAGATCCTGGCATTCAGCGGGGCGAGCTCCGGCCTGGTGAGCCTGGCGGGAAGCGTGAATCTTTCCCCTATCATGATTCTGATCTTCATGCAGATCATCCTGATATTTATGGGGGTGTTCATGGAGCCGCTGACCATCATGATGGTGACACTGCCCATCTACATGCCGATTATCAAGGCCTTGGGTTTCGACCCCCTGTGGTTCGGGACCATCATGCTCATCAACATGGAGATGGCCACCACCACACCGCCCTTCGGGCTGGTCCTGTTCGTCATGAAGGGGGTTGCGCCTTCGGACACCACCATGGCCGACATATACAGGGCGGGTTTTCCGTTTCTCATTCTCGACGCAGTCGCTATGGCGCTCATTATGGCTTTTCCCTCTCTTGTCCTGTACCTGCCGGGGAAGATGGGGTGACCGGCCGGAAGGCCCGGTGTGGGGAGGCAAGAGACATTTTGTCACTGGAGGGACCATGGACGGGACTTTTAGGGCGGAGGCCGGGGTCCTCTGAAGATCTCCTGTACCGCCATGAAAGCCGAAAATAGTCGTTTTGCTTAGGGCGGGGCACGCCCAGACGCCATGCTCCGAGCCCACATCAAGGGAGGATAGAATGGAAGACCGAATCGAGGATTTGAAGGGAAAGAGGGTTCTCATTGTAGATGACGAGCCGGATATTCCGGGATCTCTGGAAGATCTGCTCGACATGTGCGAAATCGATCAGGCGGGGGACTACGAGGGGGCGGTGGATCTCCTGGATCGAAACACTTACGATGCGGCCATCCTGGATATCATGGGAGTCCGCGGCTACGATCTGCTCAAGCTCACTGGTGAAAAGGGAATACCAACCCTGATGCTCACGGCCCATGCCTTGAGCTCGAATGACTTTGTCAAGTCCATTCGCACCGGCGCTCATGCCTATGTGCCAAAGGACCGCATCGTCGATATTGCCATCTTCCTGGCCGATGTGCTCGAGGGGGCCGAGGAACGGCCCAAGAAGAGGCGAAAGTGGTTTGAGCGGCTCGAGGCCTTTTTTGAGGAGAAGTTCGGTCCTGACTGGCGGGAGAAGGAGGACCCTGAATTCTGGAAGAAATACTTTTATATCTGATGAGAGGATATTCGGTGACATGATCAAGTCTATGAACATTGCATGGTGGGTACAGCGCTGGAGTGAGCTGGATCCGGAAAAAGCCGCCCTTGTGTACGGAGGTGAAACCATCACTTACCGGGAGCTTCATGGCAGGGCCGATCGGGTCAGCTGCTGGTTTCAGTCCCTGGGCATCGAGAAGGGGGACCGGGTGGCGGCCATGCTGCCCAATGGGCCCGAGTTCCTGGAGATCTATCTGGCGTGCTCCCGTCTCGGCGCGATTTTTATTCCGGTGAATTTTCGTCTGGCCGGACCGGAGCTGGAATACACCTTGAGGAACGGCCGGCCGCGCTTGTTTGTTTTCTGGGAGGGGTATGCTGAGACCGTGTCGTCCCTGGGCCTGGATCAGGATTTTCCCCTCATGCTGCAGGCGGTGGCGAGGAAGGACTCGGCCGTTGAACCGGAGGGGGTGGGGCGGTACCTCGATTACAGCGGCGATTCCAGGGCCTTTGAAGGTAAGGAGCCTTTTGTGACGAAATCCCTGGGGCCTGCAGACCCTGAGGAGCCTCACGTGATCATGTACACGTCGGGGACCACTGGACAGCCCAAGGGGGCGGTGCTTTCCCACAGAAAGACCTTTTTCAACTGTTTGAACGCAGACATCTTCTTTAAGTTGCATTTTGATGATGTTATGCTTATTGTTTTGCCGCTTTTCCATTCTGGTGGTTTATTTATTCAAGCGTCCCCAATGCTTTATAAGGGCGCTACTATGATTATTCATCCCTCTTTCGATCCAGCCGCTACCTTTGAAGACATTGAGAAGTATCGAGTGACCAAGTTTCTGGGGGTGCCCACGGTGTACAGGGCCTTGCTCAAGGTTGATCCGGCGGACCGGGGCGATCTTTCATCGCTCCAGGTCAGCGCCATAGGGGGGGAAAAGACCACGCCTCAACTCCTGAGGGCCTGTAGCGACGCAGGTTTTCCTCTAAGGCAAATCATGGGGCAAACCGAGACCTCCATTCTGCTGTGGGCCTCTGAGAAGGACTCTCTTAGAAAGCCGGGCACAGTCGGTCGTCCGGTGTTTCACGCTGAAGTGGAGATCGTGGATGCTTCGGGAAAACGTGTCTCGCCCGGGGAGGTGGGAGAGATTGTGGTGAGAGGGTCCATCATGATGAAGGAGTACTGGCAGGACCCGGTAAAGACCGAGGAGACCCTGGTGAGCGGATGGCTGCATACCGGGGACATGGCTCGGACGGATGAGGAAGGGTATTTCTACCTGGTGGATCGGGCCAAGGATATGTACATTTCCGGAGGAGAAAATGTGTATCCGGCTGAGGTGGAGCGGGTCCTTCGAGATCATCCGGACATCGAAGACGTGGCAGTGGTGGGGCTTCCTGACGAGGATTGGGGGGAAGTGGGCGTGGCCTACATCATAGTGAAAAGCGGGGGGCGCTGCTCGCTGGAGTCCTTGTGGGAGCTCTGCGAGGGGCGGCTTGCTAAATTCAAATGGCCGAAAAGGATGGTGGTGTGTGAAGACTTTCCCAGGACTTCTCTGGGAAAAGTGCGAAAGGGCGTTCTCACGGAGCAGGGTGGAAGCTACGAAGCCTGGAACCGACGTGCTCGTTTCATTATGAAATCATAACCGGGGTTTTAGCGTGGAATGGATTCTGTGGCCTGCAATGGCCTTTGTGTTGGGTTCCATCCCCTTCGGCCGGATCATCGGGAACCTGGTGGCTCGGGTCGATGTCCGGGAAGTGGGGAGCCGTAACATCGGGGCCACCAATGTGGCACGTGAGGTGGGACTGCGATGGGGTGTGGTGACCCTGATCCTGGACGCCATGAAAGGCGCTGTCCCGGTGCTGGCGGTGACCGCTATGGCCGGAGAGACCAGGGGGATCGCCGAGGTGAGCGGATTGGCGGCTATGGTGGGGCATCAATTTTCCCCGTTTCTGGGATTTCAGGGAGGAAAAGGCGTGGCCACCGCTCTCGGAATATTTCTGGCCATGGAGCCGCTCGTGTGTGCCATGGCCCTTGGTGTCTTTATCGTGGTTGTGGCGGTGGGTGACATGGTTTCCCTGGGGTCTATGGCGGCGGCATGCAGCATACCTGTGTTTATGTTCATCCTGGGAGCGGGAATGGAGCGGGTCGGCATGGCCGTGGCCGTGGCCGGGCTGATCATCCTCGCTCATCGCGGGAACATCGTGCGGATCATGCAAGGGAAAGAGCGGCGGTGGAAAGCGGAGCACAAGAGCTAGTGCCCATTCATAAACAAATTTTGGGCACTGCTAAGTTTCCAATTCAGAAAGGAGGATTTTTTGTCAAGATC
>CAZQCK010000135.1:0-8777 GCA_964591925.1 uncultured Desulfobacterales bacterium | reverse complement strand
CCTGAATTGAGCGTTTCAAATTGCAGTCTATCGAAAAAACACTTAATATATCAAAGGCTTGCCATTAAAGAGGGCTGGTTTGAGCATCACTTTTTGCATGAATGCGCTTCTTCTAAAAAAACTGCAATTTAAAACCCTTCGGGATTGCCGATTTTACCGAATCTGCGGCGTCATCAGGTGCTTCGCATACCAGAGTATAGCGAAGCACCATCTTCCTTGCATCTTCGGCAAACTCGACAATCGTTCAATTCAGGTTTATTTTCCCAAACGGACGCGTTTATCAATGTCCCCTTTGCGAGGACTATCCGCTTCACAGTATGCAGATAAAAGACGGCGGTATTGTTTGCATGCCTAAGATAAACGAATCAGACCTGTTCTGCCTTGATATCCCCGAGGGCTGTGTAATGAACAAACTGGTTCAGCCGGGAAACATAGCTTACACAGAAACCGGAAAGCCGGCATGGAAAATAGCCTGCTGTCTGCTCAAGGAAGAAATCCCCGGCTTTTAATAAGGCCATTGTTTGCCCGGCCGCGCCCAGTCATATTCTTTCAACTGATCAAAAGGAACTTTCATCATTTCCATGAAGCACAGGTATTCTTCATCCCAGGTAATGTGCTTTAATTCAGGATGATCAGCCAGGTAGGTCTGGGTTTTGGCCGGATCAAATCCTAGTTCAGACTCCATGGCGTCGGGCAGGCCGTCCTGGTCCTGGTCTTCGTCTGTCATCTCCGCTGGGTTGCGCCGGTTGCGATAGTTAAACCAGCACAGCCAGTGAGTGTATTCATGCCGTACTGCCGAAGCAAAGGTGTCTATATAATGAGTTTTGGTCCAGCCCTGCAGGTAAGGCTTATTTACATCCAAAAGGGGCACGCGGTTGGCAAAGGTATTGCCAAGACGGCTCAAATCGCAAACATGGACCGTGGCGTGGCCATATCCCTCCGTGAACTGGGCCGGCACGTCAGGATTCTGGCACAGGTTAAAAAAATTGCCTCCGTATTCCACATTAATGTTTTGTCCCCGGGGTTGTGCAGCCGGTGTCTGCCGCCAGTAGTAAAACCAGTTGGGGCTCTGGCCGCCGGGATTATTCTGGGCTGTAAGCGGGTAATAAAAACGTATTTTTCTTTCCTCGGCGATACGGCAGCCGCCGATCTTTAATTCTGCACTGACCGTTTTCCATCCGAAATCCGAGTTTTTTTTCGGCAGGCCTATGTATTCCACCCTGACAGTGGGGCCAAGGGCAGACGGAGGATAAATTTTTCTCTGGACACCTTCTATCTCTGGCAGGCTCCACTTTATCTCCTGCTCGTATGAGGCGGGAAAACCCTGGGCTGCCAGAGCCAACTCCAATACTCCGGGCGTGTCTTTGCTGTAACAGAACCTGGCTTCAGGTTCCGGGTCGATGATTTTAAGGGACAGTTCCCTTGCTTCAGGCTTACGGATGCGGCCTTTAAGGGTGGGTTCAAAGGGGTTGGGTTCATAGAATTTTAGCGTGACTTCATCGCCTTTTATCCGGCCTATCCATGTGTCATTTTTGATGCTGCCGATTCGATCGCCCACCACGTCCATATGAAAGTTTCCGCCAGTGCATTCATACCATTGTGTATTGCCGCGCCGGGTTCCAGAGCAATCGGTCATCCCCATTTCCTGGCCGAATTCGACAGGGCCGAAGTCGTCGGGAACAAACGGCGCCTGTTCTGGCAGAGTAAGGGCCAAAACCAATCGGTCAACTTTCCATTTCCCCTCGTAACCCCCGGAACTTCCGACCTTATGCATTTCAACGATTTCCTTGAAAGAGCCCCCGGTTGGCATGCCTGTCTCCCCTTCGAGACGGAGAGTATATTTAGGGCATTCTATGCGGGCAGCCAGGGCCGGCTGCATCAGAATAGCCGGAACCAAACAGATGACGGGAATCAAGTATTTCATAGGCTGGATACCTAAACAAAAATGACGGAATCGTAAAAACTGAATTCTCTCGCAAAGACGCCAAGACGCTAAGAAAAAACCTTTTAATATCAATCAGTTCACTTTGCGGTCTTTGGTGCTTGGCGAGATATTTTGACTTTTTGCGAAGTCATCAAAAATACATAATAGGAAGTTGCTTTTCGAGGATGATAATAGCTGAAAACGTGATTGTGTGTCAATGAGAAAACGGCAACAACATATTGTAGCGAAGAAAACGTCGATAAAGCAACGCTCTTTCTGGGGTGATCCGAAAGCATTTTAATACGGAGCCTGAAGCCTGACAAGTGCGGGCGCAAATCAGGAAAGGGCGGAAATGGATATGCTGTCCCCAGGATCACCTTACCTAGAATTAATAAAGCCTGATAGTTTTTGATAGCATAGAAAACAAGCAGCCTTGTTTGTTGACAAGGGCATTGCTTTTGCAGTATTATCTTCCCAATGGATCCCTTGACCTACCAGGTGTTTCTTCGGCTCAACCCCTGGGTGGAGAACCCGATGCTCTGGCCCGGGTGCGCGGAATCCCAGGTCCCGGAAAACTACATTTCGCGGAAGACGACCCTTTCCTTCGAAAAGGACCGGGCCCTCTTGGTCATAGGCCCCCGTCAGGCCGGAAAGTCCACCCTCATCTGGCACCTCCTGGCCCGGGAATCGTGCCCTTCAGTCTACCTGAATTGCGAAGAGCCCTCGGTGCGGGAGCTGTGCCGGTCCCCGAGCATTTTCCTCGACGAGATGGAGCAGGTTGCCCCCGGCGCAGAGGGGCTGTTTTTCGACGAGATTCAGCACCTCGATGAGGCTGCCCTGTTCCTCAAAGGGCTGGTGGACCTGAAGCCGGGTGTGTTCGTGGTGGCCACGGGATCTTCCAGCTTTCACCTGCGGGCGAGGACCCGGGAGTCCCTGGCCGGTCGCGCGAGGCGGTGTCTGTTGCTCCCGTTCTGCCTGGCGGAGGTATCCTCGCGGCGGGGAGCGCCTACGGTGACGGCCATGGAACGGCGCCGCATGTGGGAGACCCTCCTGGTGCGGGGAGGTTACCCGGAGGCGTTTCTCAGTCCCGAGCCCCGGGAGGTCCTGGGCCCGCTGGTTGAGGCCTTTGTGTTGCGGGACGCCTCGGACCTCTATCACATCCGGAACCCCCAGGCCTTTCGACGGCTGCTGGGGCTCGTGGCCTCTCAGACGGGCGACCTGGTGAACTTCTCCAACTGGGCCGAAGTCCTGGGCATCAGCGTCAGCACGGTCGGCCAGTACCTCGCCATCCTGGAGGAGAGCCACGTCATCCGCCTGCTTCCCCCTTACGTGGGGGGTAAGCGGGCCGAGCTCACGTCCCGTCCCAAGGTCTACTTCCTGGACAACGGGCTGCGTAACTACCTCTTTGGGGGGCTCGCTCCCCTGGGGGAGCGGCAGGATGCGGGCAAGGTGGTGGAGAATGCCGTGTTCACCGAGCTTTCCAAGGCGATCGATCCCTTTCACGACGCCTTGTACTACTGGCGGAGCGTTTCCAATGCGGAGGTGGATTTCGTGCTCCTGAGGGAGGACCGGCTGACGGTGTACGAGGTCAAGGCCACGGCCCTGAAGCGGCCCAGGGTCCCACGCGCGCTTCGCAGCTTCATCCAGGCCTATGGGCCGGCGGAGGCGTTCGTGGTGAACACGGGCCTTCAGGAGGAGGTGACGGTGGAGGGAACGCCCGTCCGATTCGTCCTGGGCACGGACCTCCCGGATTTTCTCTGAGGGCGTTTTCCGAAATAGACCGGCCCTATGCCGATCAGTATTGGCTCTATAACGATTCTCGGCGGCCTCCTGTAGTCATTGCACGGGGTGATGAACATGGATTGATGATATGACAAAAAACGACACATAATAATAACATAATAGAAAGTTGCTTTTCGAGGATGATAATAGCTGAAAACGTGATTGTGTGTCAATGAGAAAACGGCAACAACATATTGTAGCAAAGAAAACGTCCCATAACAAAAGCGCGGCCAGTAGGCCAAGGGGGAAAGCCGTCTATCTTTTGCGGGCGTGAGGAAGGGCATCCGGAGGCCGTTCTGGGCGCACGAACCCCCTGCCCGGGACTGAGGCACCTCCCGTGCTATGCAGACCATTCGATGGGGAACCCCGGGTCCTGGTTGAGGTCGTCTTCCCCACTAGCCTTTCGTTTTCCCCGGCAGACGTTGCTGTAGTAGCCGTAGTAGCGGACCATCTTTTCCCGCGCCAGGGCCTTCTGGACCGCGGCGCGATCGCGCTTGCAGGAGAGGCAGTTCACGGGCCGGTCGTACAGGGAGCACTGAAGCGGCCGGGTGTACCTGGGCGCGTCCGGGTCCAGAAAGAGGATGCAGACCTCCATGGACCCGGGGATCTCGGCTCGGGCCTCGTCGCGCGGATCTCGAGGATCTAGTTGGCCTCCATGCTGGAGGCCAGCCTCCGGGCGATCCGCTTGTGCGCCAGGAACCGTTCCTTGTAGTACTTGCGCAAAATCTTCCCCCACCAGACAGCCGGAAGGCTGGGATGAAGATCAGATGCCGGCGGCGTCCTTCAGCCGGGCGCTCACTTCCCGCACCGCCGGGGCGGCTCCCGCTCAGATCGGGGGCGCGATGGTCACGATCACCCGCATGTCACTGGAGGCCCGAATGCCGTGGGGCTCGGCGATCTCCGAGATGAGCACGTCCCCCGCCCTGGCCGGCAGGGTGGCGCCGTCCTCTCCCAGGAACTGGCCCTCGCCCTCCAGGACCGTGATGGAGAGCTGGCCGTCGATGTCGTGGTGATGGACGGGGAGCTCCTGGCCGGCGCGGAAGTTGAAGTTCAGGATCTTGAAGTAGGGCGAGTCGTGGACCAGCAGCTTCTTCATGCCCTTGTCGCTGAAGTCGTTCGCTTCGAACAGATGAACCGTCTTCATGAGATCTCCTTTCGTGGAAAAGGGGTTGCTCGTGAATGACTCCGCGTTCGGTCACGCGTCGACGATGGATGAAACGTCTCGATTCTCGTCAGGACCTTCAGGTCCCGGTTCAGATCCAGAACTCGGGGTACCGGCGACGGCCGGACAGGTTGTTGACGAGGAGGGCGACGACGGGCATGACGGCCGCCCCGGTCCCCACGGGAACGAGGGCATAGAGAAAGCCCAGGCCGTGAATGCTCTCGCCGCCGATCACGGCGATCAGCGCTGTGGGGCCTCCCGATCACCGCGGAAAGCACGTGCCCGCCCATGAGGTTCCTGGGCTGGCCCAGGGGGGATCTCGACTGCGCCGTACAGGAGCACGGCCGAGGCCCCGAACGACCCGATGAGCATCAGGAGGTCGGAACCCGGGAGAAGCGGGTAATGGATCCAGGACCAGACCACCTCCATCGCGTTCACCCGGGGTGGGCTCTGGGTCGTCCCCTTCATCTTCTGAAGGTATGTCATCCCCTCATCCTATGATAACGACACAGCGTGAAAAGGCAATCAGGCCATGGAGGAAAGCGCCCTCACGAGGTCGTGCCCGGTGACGATGCCCTCGGGCCGACCCGCGTCATCCACGACGGGAACGCGGTTGATCCCGTTCTCATCATGTTTCCTCCTTTCCGGATTTGTTTGTCACGAGAATGGCCTCCCCCAGCCGGCTGAAGCTCTCCTCCATGTTTGCGATCTCCCCCTCCTGCCGGATGCGGTATCCGCCCGGAAGTTCCAGATCGGCCAGGCCCGGGTCCACTTGGGCCTGGATGTGTGAAATGGCGGCCCTGTCCCGGAACCCGTAAACATTGACCACGGACCGCAGGTCTTCCTGAACGAGCCCTCCAGGCCGTTCTCCCATCGGGAGCCCCCCTGGAGATAGGGGGCCAGGAAGAGGAAGATGACCCTCACGGTCAGGAGGACGGAGTCGCGAAGCGCTTTGACCATGTTGGAGATCGAGGTCTCGATGACCTCGCCGGAGGTATTTGCGATCTCGAGTTGCAAATTGGGAAACGCCGCCTCGAGATCGGGCAGGGCCTCTTCGAGGGAGGCCGGCTCCGCTGGTCACCGCAAAGACCTTGACTTGGGTCAAGAAGGAGATGTCATCACATGCCGGGACATCTGTGGGGAGGCGAGGCGGGCGCTCTACTCGGGGCGGAACCGTCCGGGAAAGCGTCGGAAGACCGTGGGCGGCTCGCCCGCGCGGAGCTTCCCGGCCTCGTCCATGAAGAGACCGAAGCGGTGCTTGAGCTCGTAGAACCCGTGCCACCAGGCGTAGTCCGGGGCCATCATGGCCGTCCCCATGCGGGCGCGCCTGCCTTCGTGGTGCCACAGCTCGTAGAACTCCCACTCCAGAGCCTCGTCGAAGAGACGCTCCCGGGAGAGGAGACCCTCGTCGTACAGGCCGTCCATCACGGTCTTGGCGGGCAGGTAGTATTCCTGGTTGTAGTGGTCCACCACCCGGTCGTAGGTGCGGAAATGCGCGTCCGCCCACCCGTTCGAGTGGCACTGGAGGCAGACGGAACGCATTTTGGCCCGCTCGGCCTTCCAGTCGGTGTGCGCTGGAAAGGGCTCGAAGTCCGAAGGCCGTATGGTGAGAGGAGCCTGGGTCTCCCAGGCCAGCCGTTCGGTGACGTCGTGGGACTGAGGGACCCCCACGGCCGCGGACATGTGGCAGGCCGCGCAGGTGGGGGCGCGGAAGTCCCGGCCTGCCTGCCACTCGCCGTCTTCCGGGCGCCAGGTCCACTGATCGCCCTCGGCGTGGTAGAGGGTCCCGTGCTTGCTCTCGTTGTAGATCTCGATCTGGGGGTGGTCCGGCCCCAGGTGGCACTGGTCGCAGGCCTCGGGCTTCCGCGCCTCGACCGTGGAGAACCGGTGCCGGGTGTGACAGCTGGAGCAGCTCCCCAGGGAGCCGTCCGGGTTCATGCGGCCCACGCCCACGTTGGGCCAGGTGCCCGCGACGGGACGTCCGTCCTCGAGGCGGACCTGGGTCCCGTGGCAGGCGTAGCACCCGCTGGTGCGCTCCAGGGCATTGTTCATGTCGTGGTTGAGCCAGGGGTCCACCGCCCACATGATCTCCCGGGTGTGGGCGTGCTTGCTCCGGGCGTACTGGGCGGCCTGGTCCGGGTGACAGCCCGCGCAGGTCTCGGGGGTCACCACCACGCGGATGGGGGTCTCGGTGTTGTTCAGATGGGCCTTGTGCGCGAGGGGGCTGTTCTGGAGCGTCTGGTGGCAGGTGGCGCAGTTCACTCCCACCCCGGCGTGGGTGCTCCCGGCCCAGTCCGCGTAGAGGCCGGGGTTCTTCTCCTGGTGGCAGCCGATGCAGCCCTCGGCGGCGACCGTCTCGGGCCGTCTCTCGGGGACGATCGCCATCGGGAAGTCCCAGCGCCAGACCGCGATGCAGGCGAGGACCAGGAACACGATCACCAGGTTGGTGTAGGCGAAGACCAGGAAGACCCGGCGGACCGGCGAGGAACGGGCCGCGCCCTCCTCCCCGGCCCCGATCTCCCCCACCCGGGGGAACGGCTCCAGGACCTCGGCCCCGTGCGGGGCGCCGTCCAGGGCCGAGCTCAGGTCGGCCCCGGCCGAGTGCTTTCCGAAGTGCCGGCCGTCCTTCCACTTGCCGCTCTCCGTGACGTCGTAGATCACCCCCTCCGCCGCCACATAGGCCGGCTTTCCGCCCGAGCCGTCGAACCGGCTCAGGTTGGCGCCGGTGATCTCGTCCTCGTCCCCGGGCCCGGCTTCGGCCGCGGCCTCGGCCTTCATGCGGCGGTGGATCGTGGTGACCGCCATGAGCCCGAGCGCCGCCATGAGGAGAAAGAGGCAGATCTTGACGAAGAGCATGAGCCCGAAGGTGTTGTCGAAGAACTGCTCCCATCGGCCGATGCGGACCCAGGTGAGGTAGGCGCCCGTGACGGCCAGGACGGCCATGCAGGAGAGCCCCAGCATGCGCTCGTGCTTGGGGAGCCCGCCGGTGAGGCGGGAAGGACGCACGAAGATGTGGATGTAGAAGATGGCCCCGAAAAAGACCACCCCGGCCAGGAGGTGGAGGTAGCCCAGGACGAAGCGGAGCACGCTGTGGAGGGGAGTGTCCAGGGCCCGGGCCCGCTCGATCACCCGGGGCGGGATGGGGTAGTTGTATCCGTTTCGGATGTAGGCGATGCCGGTGGTGTTGACGGCCCCACCCGTGCTCTGCTCGTGGCAGAAGATGCAGCCCTTTCCGATCCGCTCGGCATAGCGCTCCTTGGCCTGTGCCGGCGGCACGAGCAGCAGGGCGAGCAGGAGGGCCGGGGCGAGCAGGCCGGCGAAACATTTTGCTGTGGGGCGGTTCATGCAACCTCCCGGGTTCCCTCTACTCTGGAGCCATTCGTGGGACTTGTCAAGCGCCCGGGAGGCGACAAGGCTCAGGAGCCTTTCGGGACCAAGGTCTCCATGACCGTTTCCGCCATGGCCGTGATGGTGAGGCTCGGGTTCACCCCCAGGTTCACGGGTACGTTGGACCCGTCCACCACGTAGAGTCCGGGGTGGATTTTGGGGGCGGAGGCCTTGGGGTTTTTTCCCAAAGCCCGAGATGAGAGAGGATCTTCCGGATAACCTCCTGCTCCTCGATGAAGGCCAGAATGCGCATGGCTCCGTTGCACTTGGGGCAGATCAAGGGATCCACCTCGTAGATCTTCTGAATCATCCGGGCCCACTCCTTCCTTGAAGGAGCGGATAATACCTCATCAGGATGAAGGACCGTGGGCAGTGCGTCGTCTTCCCCACTAGCCTTTCGTTTTCCCCGGCAGACGTTGCTGTAGTAGCCGTAGTAGCGGACCATCTGCTCGCCCTTGTTGGGGACGTGGGAGCACATGGCCGCGAGCCATTCCAGGGCGTCGAAGGTTTTGGTGCGCTTTC
>CAZQCK010000134.1:0-8950 GCA_964591925.1 uncultured Desulfobacterales bacterium | reverse complement strand
GGCTCATCGAGCCCTGGGTCAAAGGCCCGGGAGGGCGCAGAATAAGGGTTGACAGGTTGTGCGAGCGTTGGTAGGTTTTCTCTTCTTCCAAAGGCACGTAGCTCAGGGGGAGAGCGCTACCCTGACACGGTAGAGGTCCTGGGTTCAAATCCCAGCGTGCCTACCACAACCGGCAAGGCTTTCAGGGCTTTCAATTTTGAAAGCCCTTTTTTATGCTGCTTTGCGGGACGAAGCGGTGAGGGAATCAACGCAAAATCGGGAACTTAATCCTTGACTTTTCTTTGATGTTCATGTATTTTACAAAATCTTTTTGATTTGTTTAATTTTTCCGCATACTCACAAAGGCCGGGTTGCGGGCGTAGAAGACCGCCCGAGGGATTTTGCATCTCTTTGTGGAGAGGATAGGGCATGAAACGCGGGTCGGGTCCTGAATATGGATTGTGAGCCACTTTCGTTTCGATTGAGATGTTTCAGAATTGACGGACACACGTAAAAGGCATCTGAGCGGGTTCACATCGTGGGCTTGGATGCCTTATATTTTTGCGGTTGAGCCATGACAGCATTCCATGTTGAATTAAGGGAAAAGGGAGCAAGGGTCGAGGAAAACGCCCCTGTGACAGCGATGGAGGCCTTGAAGGACCTGGGTGTCAAAGGCCTGGATCGTGTGGTCGCGGTGCGCATCAATGGAGAGCTGTGCGATGTCGATCATACCATCGGCGAGGAAGCTGATCTGGAGCCTGTTCGAGTGGACTCGGAAGAGGGCCGGGACATCCTGCGCCACAGTACGAGCCATGTCATGGCCGAGGCGGTGAAGTCACTCTTTCCCGGGGTCAAGGTGACCATCGGTCCGTCCATTGAAAACGGCTTTTACTACGATTTTGATTATGAGCGGCCCTTCAGGGACGAAGATCTTCCCAGAATCCAGGCCAAGATGGAAGAGATTGTGGAGCAGGACCTGCCTTTTTCGCGGACCGAGGTATCCAGGGAAAAGGCCATCGAGCGGTTCCGGGCGGAGGGCGAGCTTTACAAGGTGGAACTTCTCGAGGAGATGGAGAACGACACGGTGTCGCTCTACAGCCAGGGGGCCTTTACCGACCTTTGTCGTGGCCCGCATATCCCCTCCACCGGTAAGGTCAAGGCGTTCCAGCTGACCAAGACGGCCGGGGCTTACTGGCGGGGCGACGAGACCCGCCCCATGCTGAGTCGCATTTACGGGGTGGCGTTTTCCGACAAGAAGGCCCTTAAAAAGCACCTCCAGCGCCTGGAAGAGGCCAGAAAGCGCGATCACGTTAGGCTTGGAAAGCAGCTGGGTATTTTCAGCACCCACGAAGAGATCGGTGCGGGCATGGTGGTCTGGCATCCCAAGGGCGCCATGCTCCGGCATTTGATCGAAGGGTTCGAGATCGAGGAGCACCTCAAGCGGGGCTACCGAATTGTGCGGGGCCCGGAGATCCTCAAAACCTCCCTGTGGGAGAAGTCCGGCCACTTCGACAACTACCGTGAGAACATGTACTTCACGGAGATCGACGAGACCTCTTACGGCATCAAGCCCATGAACTGCCTCTCCCACATGCTCATTTACAAGAGCGGAATCAAGAGCTACCGGGATCTGCCCCAGAGGTACTTCGAGATGGGCGTCGTACATCGCCACGAGCGATCCGGCGTGCTTCACGGACTGCTGCGGGTGCGGGAGTTCACGCAGGATGACGCGCACATCCTTTGCACTCCGGATCAGCTCGACGCAGAGATCAAAGGGGTGCTGGATCTCGTTCAGTACATGGTGACGGTGTTCGGGTTCGATTATGATCTGGAACTGAGCACCCGCCCCGAGAAGTCCATAGGTTCCGATGAGGATTGGGAACGCGCCACCAACGCCCTTCAAAGGGCTGTGGACGATCTGGCCCTTCCCTGTCAGCTCAACGAGGGGGATGGGGCGTTCTATGGACCCAAGATTGACGTGAAGCTCCGCGACGCCCTGGACAGGAGTTGGCAATGCGCCACCATCCAGGTGGACTTCACGCTTCCGGACCGCTTTGATCTTCACTTCGTGGACCGTGACGGCGAGCGAAGGCGACCTGTGATGATTCACCGGACCATTCTGGGCTCCATGGAGCGGTTCATAGGGGTGCTGATCGAGCAGTATGCCGGTGCGTTTCCGGTGTGGATCGCCCCGGTTCAGGCCGTGGTCATGACGGTGACGGATCGAAATATTCTGCACGCGGAAAACGTTCTGCAGGAGCTGAGAAAGGCCGGCGTGCGGGTGGAGGCGGATTTCCGTAATGAAAAACTGGGGTTGAAAGTCCGGGAGGCCCAACTCCAGAAGATACCCTACATGCTGATCATAGGGGACAAGGAATCAGAGGAAGGCGGGGTGACCCCGCGTTTTCGTACGGGGAAGAACCTGCCGTTTATGAGTTCTGAGGCCTTCGTGGAACACATCCAGGAAGCGTCCAAACAAAGGAGGTCGTCGCTATAGCCAAGAGAGCCAATCAGACCAACGTCAACCAGAGGATTCGCGCCAAGACGGTCAGGCTGATCCAAGCCGACGGCGAACAAGTGGGCATCGTTCCCATAGAGGAGGCCCTGGAGGTAGCCAAGAAGGCCAACCTTGATTTGGTGGAGGTGGCCCCCAATGCCGATCCGCCCGTCTGCCGAATCATGGACTATGGAAAATTCAAGTACCAGGCGAGCAAAAAGGGGCAGGAGACCAAGAAAAAGAGCCGGACCATCCAGCTCAAGGAGGTCCGAATGAGGCCTCGCACCGAGGAACACGACTTGGGGTTCAAGCTCAAGAACATTCGAAAGTTCCTCGAGAAGCGGGACCGGGTCAAGGTCACCGTGCTCTTCCGCGGGCGCGAGATGGCATACATGAACCAAGGCGTGGATATGCTCAAGCGGGTGGCCGAAGAGGTGGAAGACATCGGAACGGTGGAGCAGGCCCCGACCCGGGAGGGCTGGCGGCTCACCATGGTCCTCGTACCCAAGTAGACGGATTCCCCGCAGCGCTTTCAATCCGGCCCCCGCTTCGGTGCCGCCTTGCATTTGCAGGATGTCCGGGAGCGGATCCGCAGGCGGGGCGGTGTTCATGGATGAAAGGGGCCCGGTCTGACCGGGTTCGCCTTAAAACAAAGTATGGAGAAAGAGCATGCCGAAAATAAAGAGCAATCGTGGCGCCGCCAAGCGGTTCAAGGCCACGGGAACAGGTAAAATAGTCAGAAATAAAGCAAAAGCTAGTCATATTATGACTAAAAAAACGACGAAAAAAAAGCGTAAACTTCGTAAATCAACTCTGGTGGATGCTACGAATATCAAAGGGATCAAGCGCATGCTTCCCTATCTGTAAGCCCCAGACACCGGGGCGTCTCGTATGCTGAATACCGGATCAAAGAGGTGTGACCTATGCCTAGAGTAAAAAACAGCGTGCCTTCGAGGCAGCGACGAAGAAAGGTGCTCAAGGAGGCCAAGGGGTTCCGCGGGGCGAGCAGTAAGCTTTACCGCAGTGCCACCGTGGCAGTGGACCGGGCCCGGGCCTATGCATTTCGTGACCGTAAGGTCCGAAAACGGGAGTTTCGAAGACTGTGGATCACTCGGATCAACGCCGCGGCCCGAGAGCATGGAATGAGCTATTCCCAGTTCATGGGAGGCGTGCACAAGGCCGGCATCGAATTGGACCGAAAGATCCTGGCGGACATGGCTGTAAATGATCCAGCGTCTTTCGCCCGGGTTGCAGAGATGGCCAAAGGGTCGTCTCAGGTCTCATGACCCTTAGAGGGACCAGCTGAGGAAACCCTGAGCCAAATGCTCGAAGAACTGCGCCAGATCGAAGAACAAGCGCTTCGTGAGCTCGAAGCCGTCGAGGAAGCGGATCGGCTCGAGGAGTTTCGAATCGATTATCTCGGGAAAAAGGGCCGGCTGACGGCCGCGCTCAAGGGAATGGCCGGGCTTTCTCCTGAGGATCGCCCCGAAGCGGGCAGATTGGCCAACCGGGTGAAGGCCCGGATCACTGAGGCCTTTGAATCCCGAAGGCGCGACATCGAGGCCCGGGATGCGGGGCGTCATCATGATCTCTTGGATGTGACCCTTCCTGGCCGCCGCCCGAACCGGGGCCACCTCCATCCCATTTCCCTCGTCACTCGGGAGATTTGTCACATTTTCGAGCGTATGGGCTTTCGCATCGTAAAGGGTCCCAACGTAGAGCTCGACTATTACAACTTCGAAGCCCTGAACATCCCCAAGGATCATCCGGCCCGGGACATGCAGGACACCTTCTACGTGACCGATAACGTGGTTTTGCGCACCCATACCTCGCCCATGCAGATCCGCGTCATGGAGCAGCAGCAACCACCAGTGGCGGTCATAGCCCCCGGGAAGGTGTATCGAAGGGACTCGGATGTCACCCACACCCCCATGTTTCACCAGGTGGAGGGCCTCCTGGTGGATGAAAACGTGACCTTCGGGGACCTCAAAGGGACTCTCACCGCCTTTGCGCACCAGATTTTCGGCCGGGATACGGCCGTGCGCTTTCGGCCCAGCTTTTTCCCCTTCACCGAGCCGAGCGCGGAAGTGGATATCCGTTGCGTGATCTGCGGGGGAGAGGGTTGCAGGACCTGCTCTCGAACCGGGTGGCTCGAGATCCTGGGCTCCGGCATGGTGGATCCCGAGGTCTACGGGTTTGTGGGCTACGATCCTGAGCGTTTCTCGGGTTTTGCCTTTGGTATGGGCATAGAACGGATAGCCATGCTCAAGTACGGAATCGATGACATCCAGCTGTTTTTCCGGAACGACATGCGGTTTCTGCGACAGTTCTGAGACTGCCCGGCACAATCCCGCCCCCACCCCCTGAAACCGAGCCTCATCAAAAACCTGCAGGGATGCGTTTAACCATTTGATCTGTTGACATGATTTTGATGTCTCTATATGCTTGGCCAAGATCGGCTGAGTGAGAATGGAGTGACCCGGGCATGCGACTTACCCTGAACTGGTTGAAAGACTACGTGGACGTTGATGGAATGACACCGGAGGCCCTGGCCCACCTTCTCACCATGGCCGGCCTGGAGGTGGAGGCCCTGGAGCCGTTGGGCCGCGGCCTGGAGGATGTGGTGACAGGCCGCGTGATCTCTGTTGAAAAGCATCCCAATGCAGACCGGCTCACGGTGTGTAAAGTGGATGGCGGCCGGGGGGAGGTGGAAGTGGTCTGCGGCGCGCCCAACGTCCGTGGCGGCATGATGACGGCTTATGCCCCTCCTGGAACCCGCCTGCCCAACGGCCCGGCGGTAAAGGCCGCCAAGATTCGAGGCCGGGCCTCGCAAGGGATTCTTCTGGCCGAGGACGAGATGGGCCTGACCGACGACCACTCCGGAATCATGGAGCTTCCCGGCACCCTGAACCCCGGTGTCCCCTTGAATCGGGTTATGCCCCTCGAGGATTGGGCCCTGGAGATCGGTCTCACGCCCAACCGCCCGGACTGCACGTCAGTGATGGGGGTGGCGAGGGAGGTGGCCGCCTTGACCGGACAGAGCCTGCACCGCCCCGCGATTCCCGTGCCGGAGGAACGGCCCACCATTGCGGAGCACACCGACGTGGTGGTCGAGGACCCTGCAGGCTGTCCTCGGTATTCAGCCGGAATCGTCTGGAAGGTCACTCTCGGTCCCTCTCCGTTCTGGATGCGCCATCGTCTGCACGCCTCCGGAGTGCGTAGTATCAACAATGTGGTGGACGTGACCAACTACGTGCTGCTCGAGTGCGGGCAACCCCTGCACGCGTTCGATTATCAGCGGCTCGGCGAGCATCGAATCGTGGTCCGCCGGGCCGGAGAGGGCGAAATCTTCACCACGTTGGACGGGCAGGAAAGACGCCTTACGGCCGGCGACCTCATGATTTGCGACGGCCGGGGCTCCGTGGCCCTGGCAGGCGTTATGGGCGGATTGAACTCCGAGATTCAGGAAGACACCCGTGATGTGCTCGTGGAGTCCGCTTGCTTCGACCCCCTGACCATTCGGCGGACCTCGAAGCGGCTGGGTCTCTTGACCGAGGCCTCTTACCGATTCGAGCGAGGGATAGACATCGAGGGGACGGTCTGGGCGTTGGGTCGGGCCATGCACCTCTTGGCGGAACTGGCGGGGGGGACGATCGAGCCCGGTGTGATCGACGTATACCCGAAGCCCTGGGAGCCTCGCGAGATCGTTCTTCGTGTGGACAAGGCCAACTCCTTTCTGGGCACCGACCTCGACATCGGCACCATGGCCGGATACCTTTCCCGCCTGGAAATGGATGTGCATCAAGAGGACGGGCATAGACTTCGGGTCATGCCCCCGCCTTGCCGGGTGGACCTGGAACGGGAGGTGGACCTGATGGAGGAGGTGGCCCGAATGGAGGGCTATGACCGTATTCCGGTCACTCAACCGGCCGTTCGACCGGAGGAAGAGCCCGCACCCGCTGAGGTTGCTCTGGGGGAGCGGATTCGGGAGATCATGGCGGGCGCTGGTTTCAGCGAAGCCATCAACTTCAGCTTTGTCTCGGAGGAAGCCCCGGACATGCTGGGCGCACCTTCGCACAGCCGTCTTCGAAATGCTGTGAGGCTGCTCAAGCCGCTCACTCAGGAGCAGTCGGTCATGCGTACCACACTGCTTCCCGGTCTCCTGCAGGCCGCTCAGTCCAACAAGGCCCACGGCGAAGCCGATCTGAAGCTCTTCGAGTGGGGCAAGGTTTTTCTGCCGGATGAGGAAGGCGAACTGCCCCACGAACGTTTGACTCTGGCCGCGGTGTTGACCGGGGTGTGGGTGCACCGGACCATACACCAGGAGAGTCGCGCAGCGGACTTCTACGACGCCAAGGGCGTACTCGAAGTGCTGTTGGAGGCCCTGGGATTGACAGAGCCGTGTTTTGAGCGAAGCGACGTGCCCCCCCCTGGATATCATCCTGAACGCACGGCCCGGGTGCTTCCTGCCGGAACCCCAGGCGGTTGGGTGGGGGAGGCGGCGCCCGAGGCGGTCGAGCGCTTTGAGCTCGGCCCGGAAAGGGTTTTCCTCATGGAACTGGACATCCCGGTCCTGCAGGACGCCATGCCCGCGACAAAGACCTTCGAGCCCTATGCCCGGTTCCCGGCGGTCTTACGGGATCTCTCTGTGGTGGTGAAGGCGGGGGTTGAGAGCGAGCGTGTCCGCAGCATCATTGCAGAGGAAAAACTCGTGGAGTCCGCGGAGCTGTTCGACCTTTACCGTGGCGATCAGATCGCCCCGTCGGAAAAGGCCTTAACCTTCAGGATCTGCTTCCGTTCACCGAAGCGAACCCTGAAAGGCCGGGAGGTCAATGCCCTCCATGAAAAAATCGTACGAAAGATCCGGGAACAGGTGGGGGGACGGCTCCGAGACCGCTGAGCCCGCCTCCCGCATTCCGGAAGGCAAAAGGTATTTTCGAATCGGCGAAGTGAGTCGAATCGTCGGCGTGGAGCCCCATGTCCTGCGGTACTGGGAAGGGGAGTTCCCTCAGGTCCGTCCCAAGCGGGCCGACTCCAACCAGCGGACCTATCAGAAAGTCGAGCTGGAGCTTCTCCTGAAAATCAAGCAGCTTCTCTACGTGGAAAAGCTCACCATCCAAGGAGCCAAAAAGCGGCTTCGCGGGCAGGAACATATGGAGACCCCTTCGTCAGCAGCGGCCTTTCCTGACCTGAATGACCTCCGCCGCGATTTGTATGACATCCTTCGTATCCTGTCCGATCAAGATTGACCAGGTCTTAAAAACCGAAGTTTCTCGCAAAGACGCCAAGAGCGCTAAGAAAAGATACTTGCCGCCGTCTTTGGTCTGCTTTTAATGAAGTTATTAAGTTAAAAGCGTCCCCTATTGTTACCTTGACATTTCATAATACAGAATATAAAAGCGTTTCTATTCTCGTCATTGATGCTCATCGTGCCGGCATCGGGTGCATACGGGTTCACCACAACGCAAGGCCTTTGGAAGGGTCGTGGGGGTGGCGCCGGATTCGTGCAGGCCGGAGAAAGAGAAAGCGCGACGTGAGTCTGATCAGCCTGAAGCAGGTTCTCAAACAGGGAGCGACAGAGGTGGTCTGTGACCTCGTAGAGACCATGGGGAACGGCGTGTCTGTTCTTTCACCGGACGGCGTGGTCCTGGTGGGACAAGAGAACCGAGGTGGAAAGCAACGTGTGCCGGTCATTCTTGAAGGGGAGCGCCTGGGGTGGGTATGTGGAGACCGGGGAACCCATGCCTTGGCCTCGCTCCTGGCCTTGCTTGCGCGCTGCGAGCAGGAAAGGTATGAGCTGGCTCGCGAAACCCTGCACAGGTACAAGGAAATACACCTCTTCTATCGCATGAGCGAACGGCTCTCGGATCGGCTGGAAGTTGCGGAGGTGGCAGATCTGGTTCTCGAGGAGGCGAGACGCACCATCCCCGCTACCGGGGCTTCGGTCATGCTCCTGGATTCCAAGAGCGGAGCTCTTGAAATCAAGGCCGGGTTCGGGGACGAGCAGGAGCAAAAGGTGGATTTTCGTCCCGGTATCGGCATTGCAGGGGCTGTTCTGGTCTCAGGACAGGGGGAGATAGTCAATCGCGCCTGTTCCGACCCCCGTTTCCGGCCCGGACCGGCTGAAGGAGGAGGCATGGCCTTGATGTGCGTGCCGCTTCGGGGCAAGGACCGGGTGCGGGGAGTGATCAACATGAGTCACAAAGGGGACTTTGAGTACAAGGCCGCGGATCTGCAGCTTTTGACCGCTCTTGCCTCCCAAGCCGCCTCTGCCATTGAAAACGCCGTCCTTCACGAACGTAAGGTGCGCCAGGAGCGGATACGGGGGCATCTGGAACGATATGTCCCTTCCCAGGTGATCGACCTGATCCTGGAAGACCCTGAACACGTGTCTCTGTCTTCAGAGAACCGCCACATTGCAGTGCTCTTTTCCGACATACGCAATTTCTCCACCACCTGTGAAAACCTTGCCCC
>CAZQCK010000133.1:0-8955 GCA_964591925.1 uncultured Desulfobacterales bacterium | reverse complement strand
TACGCAGTATTTCAACCAGGTCAAGCCCGGAAACGAATACATCACCCTACCACAAATCCGCTTGGCCCGCATGGGGCGGATGATGTATTCTATATCTGTTTGTCACTACCTGGGTGCTACCCGGCCCACGGTGCCCAGATAAATGGCCCCCAGGGCCAGGAGGGCCCCGGCGATCTCCACAAGGCTCGTGGGCCGGGAGAAAAAGAGCACGTCCCAGACGAAGGCCAGTGTGGGTTGAAGAAGAAGGGCAAGGCCCACGCGGGAGGCCTCGATCCGGCCGATGCCGCTGGTGATGAGCAGCCACCCCAGCACCTGGGAAACCACTCCGTAAGCCGCCAGCACGAGCCAGGTGCGCAGACCCGGTACGGCGAAAGACTCCCCCTGTCCAGCTGACAAGCCCCCCAAAAACAGGGCGGTGAACAGGGTCGCCAGGGTGATGGTGGCAAAGG
The DNA here is from genome assembly GCA_964591925.1 of uncultured Desulfobacterales bacterium. Taxonomy (GTDB): domain Bacteria; phylum Desulfobacterota; class DSM-4660; order Desulfatiglandales; family HGW-15; genus JAIPEI01. The sequence goes on along the minus strand of CAZQCK010000133.1, from coordinate 8,506 downwards.
TGGCCCCGGATTGCTTGGCCATGCGAAGAAACAGGAGGTAGCCGGTGTAACAAAGCGCGGCCATCAGACCCAGGGCCACTCCCACACGATAGTCCCCGCTGAACGACCCCCACTCGAGCCCCACAATGAGGTAGAGCCCGGTGACCGCCAGGAGAATGGCCGCCACGATCTTCCAGGTCAAGCGTTCCCTGAACACCACCACGCCCACGCCCGCCACAAAAAAGACCTGGAAGTTGGCCAGGAGCGTGGCAAGCCCCGGCCCCACCAGCAGGATGCACCGGTGCCAGAGGGCCAGGTCCACGGCCAGGGAAAAGGAAGCCGCCGCCAACAGAACAGGCTGACGCCAACCGTGAAACAACCGCTCGCCCTTCAAGCGAGTCAGGATCACCAGAATGATCCCGCCGATCACCATGCGATAGAAGGCGGACACCGTGGGCTCGGTATCGGCCACAGCGGCAAACACGGCCGAGAAGCTGATCAGGGAGGCCCCTCCTGTGACGCACAGGGTGGCCCGCATTCGATCGCTCCGTCCTTTTTCCTGCTGCTGCTTCACGTAAAAACCGCTCTCCTTGCATTCCGCCTGCCGGCACAAGGGCGCATGGTAGCCGAACTGAAAAGCCGGCAGGGCCGAGAAGCGTAACGAAACGAATGGAGTACTTATACGGCCAAAAGGCCCAATCGAAGGGAGTTCAGCCCGATTACGGCGCCGGTCCGCCGAATCATGGAGCGTTCTCCTCCCCCGCTCCAGGTGTAGATGTGGTCCAGCCCCTTTCCAAAAGCCAACGCCGTGCCGCGCACTGAGACCCCTTCTTTGCCCTCTCCAGGAAACCCCAGGACAACCAGGGCCGAATCCGCTCCCGCCCGGCGCATGCCCTCTGAAGCCAGGGCTCGGGCCGATTCCTCGGCATTCTCGGGAACCGGCCGGCCCAACCACACTTCAAGGGCCCCGGCGGAGGGAAGAACGTGGCTTTGAAGCAGCCTGGGGGACCCCAGGTCGTGGAGGCGTTTTGCGGCAAGGCCTGAAGTGAACGTTTCCAACACCACCAGGGTTTTTCCCTGTTCGCGAAGCAGTCCATCCACCACCCCCTCCAGCGTGTCCCCCTCGCCGCCGAACACCTTGTTCCCCAAACGCCTTCGCACCTCCCGGTCCAGCGGTCGAATCCGCTCCTCGGCCCCGGCGTCATCCCCTCCATAGGCCGTGATCACGATCCGTATTTCACCTTCCGACGCCAGAAGCGCCATCTGCGGATTCCGGTCCTCCCCCATGAGATCGCCCACCGCGGCGTCCACCTTACTCTCCCCCATACCGACCACCCGCAGGATGCGTTGGGTGATACGGTTTCCCTCCAGCCGGAACCGGTTGCGCACCCAGGATAGGATGTGATTCTCCATCAGGTACTCGAGCTCCCGGGGAACCCCCGGAAGGCAGATCACGGGTCTTCCCAGAATCTCCGCCACAAAGCCGGGCGCGGTTCCCACCGGGTTGTGCACGGCCTCGCTTCCCGCAGGGATCCACGCCTGCTTTCGGTTGTTCTCGGACATGCTATAGCCCCGCTCTTGAAAAAGGGCTTGGATGCGATCCATGAGGTCCTGCCGGAACTCCAGCGGCACGCCGGCCAGGCCGGCCACCACCTCCCGGGTCAAATCGTCCTTCGTGGGACCCAGCCCGCCCGTGGTGATGACCAGGTCGTTGCGTTTCAGGGCCTGCTCCAGGCTTTCGGCCATGTCTTGGGCGTGATCCCCTACAGCCGTACGAAACCGCACCCTGACCCCCACGCCCCCGAGGACCCGAGCCAGGTAGGCGGAGTTGGTGTCGTTTACGCGGCCGAGCAGCAGCTCCGTGCCGATGGTGAGCACCTCACATGCCGGGGTGTGGGGCTGATTAATCATGACTCTCTCTCCATGGTCCTGAATTGAGCTGCTCCATTCAGATCAGGAAAAGACGAGCCCTGAATGGAGGCGGCAATGCGATTGACCCGGCCTGCCGGTCCTGGTATGCTATTTCTGTTGTAAGAACGTTTCCGACCCTTTATTCGCGGCTTCCCACACGAAGGAACCAGCCATGATGAATCTGCAAACCATTCTCATCGACCACTTCGTGGCCGAGCTGGAGAGGACCTACCGGAAAACCTACGGCCTGCTCCACCCGGAATACGCCAATGTGCTTGCCTGGTGCGGCTATCAGGCCCTGGAGAACATCGCCAACTGCGACGCCCTGTACCACGACATAGAGCACACCATGATGGTGGGGCTGGTGGGCCAGGAAATCCTTCGGGGAAAGCATCTGATCGAAGGCGGCGTAAGCCCTGAAGACTGGCTGCACTACATGCTGGCGACCCTGTTTCACGACATAGGGTACGTTCGGGGTGTGTGCCGAAAAGACCGCATAGGAGTGTACGCCACCGGGGTCGACGACCAAACCGTTTCCATCCCCACCAACGGAACGGACGCCGCGCTCACCCCCTATCACGTGGACCGCTCCAAGCTGTTCGTAAGGGAACGGTTTTCCGAGACCACCCTCGCGGACGTGGATACGGAGCGGATCGCCTCCTACATCGAGATGACCCGCCATCCCATTCCCGAGGACGGGGAGCACGAGGATACAAAGGAGTTTCCCGGTCTCACCAGGGCCGCGGATTTCATCGGCCAGCTGGCGGACCCCAGTCATCTTCGCAAGATGCCGGCCTTGTTCTACGAGTTCGAGGAAACCGGGGCCAACCGGCGGTCCGGATATCGAAACCCGGGCGACATGCGTTCCAAATACGCCCGCTTTTTCTGGAACACGGTCCACCCTTACATCGCAGACGCAATCTGTTACCTCCAGCTCACTCAGGAGGGAAAGCAGTGGATTGCGAACCTGCACTCACACATCTTCGCTGTTGAGCACGCAGAGGCGGTCCCTGCATCCGGTCACTGGCTGGGTTCTTTATCACCAAAGGGCGACAGACCCGACCCCTGACTCTTGGCCGCCCCCATCACTCGTACACCTTCTCCTCCACGGCCCCGGCCTCGGCCGCGTCCTCCTCGAAGTCCCGCGGGCTACGGGACCGGGTCTTACTCGACTCCCGATACCACTCAGCGGCCGTGACCGCGGCCATGATCTCATTGGTACCCGTCCAAATGCCGGCGAGCCGCAGGTCGCGCACGATACGCTCTACAGAGAAGACATTCGTGTAACCAATGCCCCCCATGACCTGCATGGCGTGATGGGCGGCCTTCTGGCAGGACTCGGTGACGAACTTCTTGGTCTCCGAAACGAGCCTCCGGATTCTCCTGGGCTCCACGCCCGCATCCACGGCACGCGCCGTGGTGTAGACCATGGACCGGGATGCATCCAGAAGGGTTGCGGCCTCGGCCACCTGAAAGCTTACGCCCTGAAACCGGGCTATGACCTGACCAAAGGCCTTTCTTCTGCTCGTGTATGCCGTGGCCACATCCAGGGCCGGGCGGGCCGCGCCCACGGTCATGGCGGCCGTGCCCAGGCGCTCGGGGATCATCATGGTGTTGAAAACCGCGTAAGCCCCGTTCACCTCGCCCACCACGTTTTCCCGTGGAACCCGCACGTCCTTGAAAATCACCCTGCCCGCACCACCGCCGCGGCACCCCATGAGCCCGTAGAGGTACTCGGTGCTCACGCCCTCGGAGCGGTCCACGATGAAGCAGGTCAGGGCCTTGTGCGGCTCGGCCTGTGGATCGGTCCGGGCGTAGACCAGAAAGTAGTCCGCCCCCTCGGCGCCCACAATGAACCGCTTCTGCCCGTTCAGCAGAAAGTGGTCTCCCCGGTCCTGGGCAAGGGTGGTGGTGCCGAAGAAGTCCGACCCCCCCCTGGGCTCGGTCAGGCACTCGGCCGCGAACTTCTCGCCCCGAAGCAGGGGACGCACATAGGCCTCCTTCTGGGCGTCCGTACCGTGGAGCACAATGGCGTCGCACACGAGCTCCGCGCCCACGCCGAACACGCATGCAAAGATATATCCCAGGGTGCCCACCTCCTCCATGATCATGCAGGTGGTCACCCAGTCCATACCCCGCCCGCCCCATTTCTCAGGGTAGCGGCAGCCCATGAGGTTTCGACGACCCGCTTCGGCCAAAAAATCCCTTGGAAATTGAATCCGGTCCCGGTCCATGTCCAGGATCATCTCCCTGGGAACCCACCGAACCAGCTCCCGGACCTCCTCACGCAGCGCCGACTGCTCTTCGCTCAACAGATAATCATGCATCCTCTTCCCCGCCTTCTTTTCTTACCCGTTGCAGCCCGCCCAACTTCTGCGACAGCACGGTCAAGTCGAACGGCTTCTGAATGAAATCATCACATCCCCGCTTCAGGATTTCCGCTGCATTTCCGTCCATGCTGTAACCGCTGGCCAGGAGAACCTTGACGTGCGGATCGATCTCCTTCAGCCGGTCGAACACCTCGCCGCCCCCCATGCCCGGCATGATCATGTCCAGAATGACAAGCCGGATTAGTTCCTGTTTTTCCTGAAACAGACGCACAGCCTCCTCACCGCTCCTTGCCCGGTACACGAGGTAGTTCAATCTGTACAGCATCTCCGCACCCACGTCCAGAACCGCCTCTTCATCGTCCACAAGCAGGACCGCCCCCTCTCCCTTGTGAAACGAGATCTCAGTCTCGCCGGAGACCTCGGGGCGCGCCTCAGTGGAGGGAAGATACATCCGGAACGTAGTGCCACGGCCCTCCTCGGACACCACATCGATGTATCCTCCGTGGGCCTTGACGATCCCATAGACCGAGGCCAGCCCCAGCCCCGTACCCTTGCTGAAGCCCTTGGTGGTAAAAAAGGGTTCAAATACCTTGGCCCGCGTGGCCTCGTCCATGCCCAAACCGGTGTCCTGCACCTCGAGCAGGGCATACTCGCCTTCCTTGGGAATGTAGGACTTCCCCTTCATGTCCGAGGAGGACACGTCTTTGGTCCTTATAACGAGGTCCCCTCCTCGAGGCATGGCGTCCGCCGCATTGACGAACAGATTCATCAGGGCCTGCTCGATCTGGCCCGGGTCCGCAAGGACGGTATGCAGAGAGGGGCAGAGCTCGGTGCACACCCGGATCTCTTTCCGGGCGGCGCCAAAGGTCCCGGCGGTGTCCTGCACCACCTGATTGAGATCCACCGGACGCACCTCGTATCGGCCCTCCCTGGCATACCCCAGAAGCTGGCGGGTCAGCTCCGAGCCGCTCCTCACCAGCTTTTCAATGGTCTTGATCCGCTCGCCATGAGGATGATCCGGGGGCAGATCCAGGGCCATCAAGGAGGCATTGCCCTGAATACCCATCAAAAGATTGTTGAAGTTGTGGGCGATTCCTCCGGCCAGGGTGCCGACCGCCTCCATCCGCTGGGCGTGCTGGAGCTGCGCCTCCAGTCTCGCCCTCTCCTTCCCGGCGAGCTCGCGTTCCGTCACGTCCCGGACAAGCCCCCGAAAGCCGGTGACCTTGCCCCTCTCATCGAGCTTCAGGGACACTGAGGTCTCCACCACGCGCCTGGATCCGTCTTTTCGAATGGTCTCCCATTCAAAGCCCTTTTCAGGCCGGCCCGATTCGTAGACCCGGTTAAAGATGGCATACACGTTGCGGGCGGTTTCCCGGTCCATATAATTCCTATTGTTGGTGCCGATGAGCTCCTCTCTGGTGTACCCCAGCACCGCGGACATGGCCTGATTCACAAAGGTGAAGTTCCCGGCCGTATCCGTTTCATAGTAGCCCTCGTCCATGTTCTCCAGAATGCTGCGATGCCTTTCCTCGCTTTCTCGCAGGGCCTTCGAAGCCCCTTCCCTTTCCTCGAGGAGTTGATCCAATTCATGCTTGATCAGGGAAAAGGCTTCGAACACGGGGCTCAGGGGGTGAGAAGCATCCCAGGATACGGGAGTGGAGTCTTCCTCTCCGTTCACTTCCCAGTTGAGGTTGCCGAGAAATCGCAAAAGGTCGTCTATGGATGCCTGCGTGGGTTCGAATGACGAAAGGCGTCGATCGGAGCCCTCACCTTGCTCACGGGCCTCGGACACCAGATCCCATGCGCCGGGCAGGTCTTTGGCCACGGCCACCTGAAACGGAACCATGGACCGCCCCATGCGAATGGCCGCCATAAGAAGTCCGCCTACTCCGTAGAACACATTCAGACGAAAAGGAAACCTCTCATGACAGGAAGCAAGCTTCCTCGTGAGCAGCCTGCGTGCCCGCCAGGTGATGGTGGAGACGCTCTCCAGGCTGTTCATCAGGAAGAAGGGAACCCCTTCCAGGCCCATGGACGAAAACACGTCCTCCATGTGCTTGAACAGGGGGTCGAGGTGTTTTTCTTCCAAGCTGCCGGCAGACACCGTGTGCACCACATCATCCGCCGGCCGTTCATATTGAATGGAAAACCCCTTCAGATGAAGGGTCCACGCATCGTGTGTCTCCACCCCGGTCCAGAGAAGATCCCGCGGTTCCGGCTCCTCGGCCCTGGAATGCGCGGCGGCGGAATCATGCTGCACTCTCGAGGGCTCCCGGGAGGGTGTTTCCGAAGCCGGGACTGAGGACAAGCCGTGCCCGCGAAGGCAGTCCTCGGCCCAACGCATGGCTTCCTCGTAATCACCCGCGATGTGGATTCGACTTTCAGAGGAGGTGAGCCTTTTGGCGAGTTGAATGCTCACCTTGAAGACGGGCGAGGTGGTCATAAAAACCACGCCGACCATTCGGGCGCGCTCCCTCATACCTTGAATAAACGCCTTTCTTCCGTCCAGAGAGACCCCTCGAAGCCGGGTGTAGTCCTCGATCTGAACGTAGCGCCGGTTGCCGAACCGCTCCTGGACCACGCTTTGAGTGAAGTCCAGGGCCTGCTGCGTATCTCTACGGGTTGCAAAGCCTGAGGGACGGCTGTAAAGGATCCGGTCGCCCAGTACGCGCAGGGTGACCCGGTAGTCCCGGCCGAAATCCACATCGGTCCATGCAGGCTTCTGCAGGATAGGCAGCCCCGTGATCCTGCAGCTCTCACCACTTTCCACCTGCCCGTCCGAACGGTCCTCCGAGTTCATCCTGTGCTCCCTCCTGCCCCGGCCCTTGTCGCGGGCGGCCCCGGTTGCAATCAAAGATGCGGCCTGTTGACTCCGGCATTGCACTGCATCCTTTGGCGGGCGTGAATTGTACCGCAAGCACTTGACAATGGCAAAGCCTGGAGTGCCCTTCATGGCGAAAAGATGCATTTTTTCGGCATCATCTGGGAATCAGTGTATACTTTTTGACTAAATGATCCGGGTGGTATGATTTCTTGGCCTTTCGAAGTCCCGGCTCCCCCAGGTCCTGCTCCCGGTTCACATAGGCCATGTGGGAAAAGGCATTACTGCAGAAGAGCTGGTTTATGGCGGCATAGAGCCCCGGGATTTCCGGGTTGGCCTTTTCCACATGCACTACCGCCGTGTCTTTGTTCAGGGGCTCCCCCAGGCTGAAGGCCTCCAGCTTTCCTTCAATTCGAACGGCTCCTCCTTGAAAACCCAGCTCCTCAAAGTGTGTCAGCGCCACCCGTACCGCATAGTCCTCGGAAAGAAGGCCCGGATCCTCGGCACAGTCACGAATCCGGCACCAGGAGTCCTGCATGTCCAGAAAGCACTCCACCACTTCGAGGTCGATGATACAATACTCGAACCTGTACTGCTTCATGAAACGGTTGAGGTGGTTTTTCTTGCGGTGGTACTTCCTGCCGGAAAGCCGTATCAGATCCTCCACGCGATACACGTAATCGCTGTAGTCCCGGTCATACACGGCATGGAACATCTCCGGGTCCGCATGCTCGGCCACAACCCGTTCATCCACTCGACGGATCCTGATCTCCGGCGTCCACCGGGCGAGCTCTTCGCAAAGGGAGTAAAGGGCGGAACGCTTGTCCCCACGGCCTGCAGGGGGGAGGGCGAAGGGGGGGCGGTTCTCAGGCCTGCACACCACCAGGAGGCATCCATCCTTTATGTTCCAAACGGGATGGTATCTATGACTCCACATGAAAAGGTTCGTGAAATTCAACTCCGATACCCTGGGTTGTTCCTCCTCGAAGAAACGACTCAGGGTGCTACGATGGCTGATCTCCAGGGGTTTGAAATCTCCACGCACCTCATGCTCCCTTTTTTGGCGTATCGTACGAGCATACAACGATCCTTCAGGTCTTGCCACCGCTTTTTAGGGCCGCCCCAAAGACGGGTTCCTCCTGTCCTGCGGCGTTTCCGCGGGCGAGGATCTCCTGCGCGCACCGCATGGGAAGCCGTACGTCTCCCAGCTCCGCTCTGTTGTCTCCGTGAAAATCGGTTCCACCGGATACCAGCAGGCCGTGCCTTTTTGCAATCGCGCCGTAGTGGCGCCGGGCCTCCTCCCGCAGGGATGCGGCATAAGGGTAGTGCACCTCTATGCCGTCCAAACCAGCCTGAATGAGCGGCATGGTCACGGATCGATCAAACGTCTCCCTGTCCACGGATCCATGATCCACCGCGGGATGGGCCAGAACGGACACCGCGCCGGACGCCTTCAGAAGATCCA
>CAZQCK010000132.1:0-9033 GCA_964591925.1 uncultured Desulfobacterales bacterium | reverse complement strand
GAAGATGGCCTGAAGATGAGATGCAAGATGTTCAAGTTATTTTTGCCGGCCTCCAAAGGGTGTTCAAGTATGGCATATGTATTCGGACCGGTGCCTTCAAGAAGGCTGGGACGCTCCCTGGGCGTGGATCTGGTCCCTCTCAAGACCTGCAGCTACGACTGCATTTACTGTCAGGCGGGCAGGACAACGAACAAGACCGCCGTCCCCGCTGAATTCAATACTGCACAAGGGGTCCTTGGGGAGCTGGAAAACCGGTTGCAGGAGGTTTCTCCGGATGCGGTCACGTTTTCCGGGTCCGGAGAGCCGACCCTCCATTTTGAGATTCACCGCCTCATCCGGCGGGTAAAGGAGCTTACCGACAGCCGGGTGGCGGTCCTCACCAACGGCTCTCTTCTGTGGAAGCCCGAGGTGCGCCGGCGCCTTGTTGAAGCCGATCAGGTCATGCCCACGCTCAGCACAGTGTTCGAGGATACGTTCCAGCGTATTCATCGGCCCCATGAGAGCCTTCAATTGCCTCGGATCATCGACGGTTTGCACCGGTTCAGGGAGAGCTTTCCAGGAGAACTGGCCGTGGAAGTCCCCCTGTTGCAAGGGATCAACGATGACGACAAGCACGTCGAAGGGCTGGCAAAGGTCCTCGAACAACTTGTCCCGGACCGGATCCAGCTGAACACGGTGGTGCGTCCCCCATCCTCCAGCGAGGCCGTGCCCCTTGACAGAAAGCGACTGGAAGAGATAAGAGGTTTCATGGGCAAGAAGGCGGAGATCATCGCCGAGCCTCGAATGGACAAGGGGCAAGCGGATCAGGCCGATCTGCTGGAAGCGGTCCAAGGAATGGCCCAGAGGCGGCCGATCCGGGCGCGGGATGCGGCTGATTCTTTGTCCACGCCCATGAAGGATGTGGAGGCTGTTATTCTCGAGTTGGTGAATCGGAATCTGCTTCACCCAATGGAACACGAGGGAGAGACCTACTTCAGTGCCGTGTGAGGCATTGTCGCCCTTACGGATAGAGCGGAAATGACGGAAGAATCGGTGGACAATCGATACATCGTGGGAATCGATGCAGGTTCGGTCAGCCTGAACGGCATTGTGATCAACGAGCAGGAAGAAATCATCTACGAGCTCCCCTACCGGCGTCATCTGGGAAGGCTGGAAAAGGAGATCCGCCGGGTACTGGGGGACATATATCAAATGCTGGGCCGTGAAAACATCCTGGCGGTGGCCTTTACCGGCAGCCATGCACGGGGCTTCAGCGAGCACCTGAACGCCTTTTACGAATTCGAAACCATCGGTCAGGTACTGGGCGCTGTCCGCATCCGGCCGGAGTTACGCACCCTGATCAGCATGGGTGGACAGGATACATCCCTCTTCCAGATCAATCACGGCCCTGAGGGGTGGGTACTCGAAAATTTCAACACCAACGGTCCATGTGCCTCAGGGACGGGATCGTTTATCGACCAGCAGGCCCAGCGTCTGGCCACCGCTCTGTACAGTCGCGAGAAGATGATTTCCCAGGACCGGATCGACCGCATCCTCGATGACTTCATTCGATTGGGTCTCACGAGCACGCAGGCGGCAAACGTTGCGTGCCGCTGCACGGTCTTCACCAAGTCCGATATGATACATCTCCAGAACAAAGGAGAGAAGCTGGAGGACATCATCTACGGGCTTCACGTGGGAAATGCCCGCAATTATATGAGCACCATCGTGTCCAACCGGGTGCTCCGGGAGCCGGTCCTTTTCGTAGGCGGGCTTTCACTGAACGAACTGCAGGTCCGCGCCCTCAGGGCCTATATTCCCAATGTGGAGGTTCCGCCCCGCAACACCTCGCTGGGGGCCCTCGGTGTGGCGCTTCAAGCCTTGAGGCAGGGGGTACGATGTGTTCCGGACCCTGAGGCCTGCCGTACGGCGGGTGAGGCCGCGATTGCGGATTTGCCGCCGGCCCGCCGGCTAATCCTCGAGAAGACCCGCTTCCCTTCCTCCAACGAGCTGGAAGATCGATTGATTCCAAAGGGGACGGGTGTCTACATCGGGATCGACATCGGGTCCACCACCACGAAATACGCCGTTATCGACGAAGCTCGCACCATCCTTCACAAGAGCTACGTGCACACGCGAGGCAAGCCCATAGAGGTGACCCAAAAGCTTCTTCAGGAGATCCATGACCAGCTGGAGGATCGGATTCTAATTCAGGGAATCTCCACTACCGGTTCGGGACGAAACGTGGTGGGTACTTTTCTCAACGCGGATCTCATCATTGACGAGATCACCGCCCATGCCAGGGGAGCTACGGAGATGGATCCTGAGGTGGACACCATTTTCGAGATCGGCGGGCAGGATTCCAAATATATCTATATCGAGAACCGCTATCCTCTGGATTTCGATATGAACAAGGTGTGCGCTGCGGGCACCGGAAGTTTCCTTCACGAATTGGCCAACAAGTACGGCATTTCTATCGTGGACGAGTTCCAGGATATCGCGCTTGCCTCGAAAAGACCGGTGAAGCTGGCCGAGCGGTGCACTGTGTTCATGGAATCGGATTTGGTTTCCTACCATCAGCAGGGCGTGGACACACAGGACCTCATTGCAGGTCTCTGCTACGCAGTGGTGCACAATTATCTGAACCGGGTCGTGGGCAAGCGGAAGATCGGGCAACAGGTCATGTTTTTGGGCGGCCCCTCCTTGAACAAAGGGGTGGTGAGTGCCTTTGAGAACGTTTTGGGGCGGAGCGTCACCGTTCCCATGCATCGGGAGGTTCTGGGCGCCTATGGCGCGGCTATCAGCGTCCAGGAACGAATGCACGCGGACGGAACGCTGAAAAGCCGGTTTAGAGGGCTCGACAGTGTGATCTCCGACCGCATGAGCTATGAAGAAAAGGTGTGCCGGGCCGACCCCAATTGTCACAATCGGTGCAAACTCAAGGTGTATGATTTCGGAGGGAAGAAAACCATCTGGGGCGGCGAATGCGGTCGCTATGAGGTCAGCGGCGCAGGGGCCGACAAGAAAGAAAACCTGTTTAAGGTTCGCGAAGACATCTGGCTGCGCTATATGGACGGTCTTTTTCAGGAGCTGGACCGGGGCGAGGTGATCGACGAAGTTGACGGACGCCCTACCGTAGGAATGCAGAGAAGCCTGTATCTGTTTGAGACCGGAATCATCTGGGCCCACTTCTTCGATCGGTTGGGGTATCGCCTGGTGCTCACGCCGCCCACCAATGGATCCATATCCAGTGCCGGAATCGAGAGTGTAACAGCGGAGACCTGCTACCCCATCAAGATCTCGCACGGACACGTACGGGAGCTTTTGGGCCGCACGAGGTATATGTTTCTTCCCAGCATAGTGGACATGCCCACGCCGGCTCCCGAGGAGCGCGGCTTCTTCTGTCCGCTGGTCCAGGCGAACCGCTACATGCTTCAGATGGCCATGGATTTGGGAAATCAGAATGTGTTGCACGCCATTCTCCACATGAAGAACGATCCCGAGACCATCGCCCTGGAGCTCGAATCACAGCTGTCCTCCGTGCTCAAGCGAAAGCGCTCCGAGATCCTTGAAGCGCTTCGAGCCGGTCTCGAGGCTGACTCCGCCTTCAAGGCGGAGCTGAAGCGTGCCGGCCGGGAGAGACTGGACCGCCACGATTCAACCGAACCCCTCGTTATCGTAACTGGACGGCCGTATAATCTTTATGACGAACGATTGAATCTTCGGTTGGGCAGGAATCTCTCCAAAATCGGTGTATCGGCCATGCCCATGGATTTCGTGGACATGGACAGTGTGGACTTGTCCGATTTTCCCTCCATGTATTGGGGGCTGGGCGCCCGCATTCTGAGGACCGCCAAGTTTATTCGTCAACATCCCGGGGCCTTCGGGCTTCACATCACCAACTTCAGCTGCGGGGCGGACTCCTTTGTGGAGCACTTTTTCAGATACATCATGGGTGACAAGCCCTATCTCATTCTGGAGCTGGACGAGCACAGCGCCGTGGCGGGCGTAATGACACGCCTCGAAGCCTATAAGAACGTCATTGGAAACGCTGTGGAGGAAATGAATCGAGACCTCTCCGGCGAGCGCGAAATGTCCAACTGAGGAAATCATGGAAACCCAATCTCAGCCTACCTTTCACACCCTTTCCCGCAATGTGGGTGCGTTCAGCGTCAAGGACAAGACCTTTCTGATTCCCCAGATGAACCGGATCGGGTGTCATCTTCTGGCCGCCGTGTTTCAGGCCTTCGGGGTGAGAGCCAAAGTCATGGACACCTACCGTGGTCTCGATCTCGGTCGGGAGTTTACCTCGGGTAAGGAGTGCTTCCCGTGCCAGGTGACCATGGGCGACATCCTTCATTTCATGGAGGAGGAAAAGGGCAGGCAGGGGGAAGCATTCGATCCGGAGGATTACATATATTTCATGCCGGAGGCCGGAGGACCTTGTCGTTTCGGGATGTACAACAAGTTCCAGCGGATAGTGCTCGATTCCGTACCGGGCCTGGAGAACCTCAAAATCGGTTCTTTGACGTCGGACAACGCATACTCACCGGCCGGAATGATTGAAAAGGACAAGACAACGGATTTTCGAAAGGCGGCCTATGTTTCGGTGGTGGCGGCGGATATTCTGGATCGTCTTCTTTGGAGAATTCGCCCGTATGAACGTGAGCCCGGAATGGCGGACGCGTTGATCGACGAGGCCGTGGAGGGCATGTCCGAGGCCTTTGTGCGCCATGGGGAGAAAAAGGAGTTCGAAACCATACTCGATCGATTGGAAGCCTTCGTGCGCAAGGGCAAAGAGCTCATGGACCCTTCCATACCCCGCAAGCCTCTGATAGGAATCGTGGGGGAGATCTACCTGCGAACCCACACCCAGGCCAATCAGGATGTTATTCGGGTTCTCGAGCGCTACGGGGCCGAGGTGGTCAATGCGTCCATTGCGGAGTGGGTGAACTACACGGCCTATGATCGCATGCGGGAAGCCCGCATCGGTCTGCGGCAAAACCTGAAACTGCTCAGGTTTCGTGAAATCCGGGGTTATGCCTCGAAAATCATCTCCTATGGCATGGATCTTTTGTACCAGCAATCAAAGCAGAAACAGGCCTATCGGCGTTTGGAGCCTGTTCTCGACCTGCCCGGGGATCATCGCATCGGTCAGCTCGAAGACGTCCTGATAAAGAACGATTTGTTTTCCTTCGATGTGGGGACGGAGGCCTGTCTGAGCATCGCGGGGATCATGGAATACATGCACGAGGGGTTCAACGGAGTGGTTAATGTGTATCCCTTCACCTGCATGCCCAGCACCATTACCTCGGCGATCATCCGTCCCATAGTGAACCGCCACCATCTTCCTTATCTGGACACGCCCTGCGACGGGAGTTACCAGCCGGGCCGGGAAGCGGCTATCAGAACCTTCATGTATCAGGCCCACCAGCACAAGGACCGCATATGACGACAAAAATGTTGATCAACGCAGTGGATCCGGAAGAGTTCCGGGTCGCCTTTACCAAAGACGGCATGCTGGACGGTTTTCACATTGAGACCACCATGGCTGAACAGCATGTCGGTAATATCTACAAGGCCGCTGTGGAGCGCATCGAGCCCAGTCTTCAGGCCTGTTTCGTCAATTTCGGCACTGAAAAGAACGGCTTTCTCCCGGTGGGTGAAATCCACCCCGAGTATTTTCAGGGCGGTGCCGAGGTAGACCTGGGGAAAGGCGTTCCACCCATCGAAAAGGTGCTTCGAAAAGGCCAGGAGCTTTTGGTGCAGGTCACCAAAGAGATGCCCGGTCGAAAAGGAGCACATCTTACCACGTACATTTCCATAGCCGGCCGATTCCTGGTGCTCACACCGGGGCGGACCATCAACGGCGTGTCCAGAAAGATCGAGGACGAAGAGGAGCGCAAGCGTCTCAAAGAGACTATGGGGCAGATGACGCTGCCCGAGGAGATCGGATATATTGTTCGAACCGTGGCCGCCGGTCAGAACAAGCGTGAGCTCTCCAAAGACCTGAATCGCCTGCTCCGCATGTGGCGGGAAATCAAAAAGCGCGTAGGCAAGGCGCCGCCGTTCTCTTTGATCCACAAGGAGCAGGACCTGTGCCTGCGCACACTTCGTGATTACTTCACGAGCGACGTGTCCGAGGTGCTGGTCGATGACAAGGAAACTCACAGCAAGATCCAGGAGTACATGAAAATCATTTCTCCTCTGCACCAACGGAGGGTGAAGCTCTACAAACACTCGGTCCCTATTTTCGACCGCTATGAGATAGAGGACCAAATCGAAAGCATCTATCGCAATCGTGTCCATCTCAAGGCGGGCGGGACCATTGTCATCGATCCCACGGAGGCGCTCATCGCCGTTGATGTGAACTCCGGAAAGGGCAAGGTGGGCAAGGACGTGGAGAGCATGGCTTTCCGGACCAACATGGAGGCGGCGCGGGAGATTGCGAGGCAGCTCAGGCTTCGAGACATCGGCGGGCTCGTGGTCATTGATTTCATCGACATGAAGGACAGGAAACACAATCGAGAGGTGGAAAAGACCCTGCGGGAGGAAATGAAGAAGGACCGGGCCAAGACGGATACATCGGCCTTGTCCAAGTTCGGCCTCTTGGAGCTTTCACGCCAGCGGCTTCGTCCTTCCATCGAGTCCAAGACCTATCAGATTTGTTCCCATTGCCAGGGAAGGGGCATGGTGATGTCAGTGGAGTCCGCGGCTGTATCGGTCATGCGCAGGGTGTGGATGGGACTGTCCAAAGGGGATGTGACTCTCGTCAACGGAAGGCTCTCCGCAGATGTGGCCTCTTATCTTCAGAACAACAAGAGAAAGGAGCTGCTGGACCTCGAAAACAGGTATAACGTAAGAATCGTACTGAATGCCGATTCGAACCTGCCTCCGGGAGAACCGAAGCTGGAGTTTCTCAAGCAGTAATCCTGAAATTACAAAGGGGAAGGGCCAACCATGCAATTGAAGACCATTCTGGTACCGGTGGACGGCTCCGAACACGCCGAACGGGCCACCGTCTATGCCGCGGATCTTGCAAAGACTATGGGAAGCGAGATCCTTTTGATGCATTGCCACCCCCGTTTTCCATCGGTGCTGGGCGAACCTTATTACCAGAATGTGGTGACAAAAACCCTCGAGGGGGCCAATGAGCTTCTCGAACCGTTTCGTCGCATCATTCAAGATGCCGGTGTTTCTTTCAGCGAAAGAGTCCTGGAACGACCGGCGGGCGACGCGATTCTGGAGGTGGCAAAGACAGAGGGCTGCGATATGGTGGTTATGGGGTCGCGGGGCCGGACCGACCTGGAGGGCCTTTTGCTGGGAAGCGTCACCCACAGGGTCTTGGAAGCGGCTCCCTGTCCCGTCCTGGTGGTGCGTTAAGCGCCATTAGTAGTACGTCTTATTCTTGCAGATTATCTCGACCCGCCGGTTCCGGGTTCTTCCGCTCGGATCGGCGTTGGACGCCCTTGGCCTCGTATCCCCCAGCCCTACGGCGGCAACCGCCGATGAAGGCACCTCCGCCTCTTTGATCAGGAACTCTACGATGCTGAGGGCCCTGGCGGTTGATAGCTCTTCGTTGGATGCATACGGCCCTTGCCTCAGGGGTATGCTGTCCGTATGGCCTTCTATGTAAACCTGAGATCTGGTGCTGCGAAGAAAATCGGCGATTTTCTGCAAGACCGGTCTCATCTCTTCCCTCATTTCGGCCTCGGCCGAAGGAAAGAACATCTCAGCGCCGAACACCATCTTGAAGCCGTCTCTAAGAGGCAGGATATCCAGGTAATCGCCTGATCCCTCCAGCTCACTGGAAACGATTTCATCCGTATCCATTCCCGTACGCTTCTTCTCCACCTCTTCGAGGCGCCGGTTAATAAAGCTTTGAAGTTCTTCGATCAGCATCTCCTTGGGCCTTGCAATCTTCCTGTACTCCTTGAATGACATCACACCGGATGCGGCGCTGAAGTTTCCGAACATGGCCTCAAGCTTTTTGTCATCCATGGCATTGAAAGAAAACAGGAGAACAAAAAAAGTAAGCAAGAGCGTAACCAGATCCGAGAAGGTGGTCATCCAGCCGTTGGAGTCCATGCCCTTGTCTTGACCGGCCTGTGTTTTTTTGGACGTAAGAGCCATTTCAGAGACCTATCCGCCTGAAAAGAAAACCCTTGTATTCCAAAAACGGGGAGCGCTTTTCTTCAGCCCTCATCCGGTATGGGAGTTCAGAAGAGTAGTCCAGAATGATCTCCACCTGGCTGCCCTTCCAGGCCTTTTGATCGGAAAGGGATTTACCGCCGGTCCGGGTGCCTAAACCGTGGGCCACCATTCGTTCCTGCGCGATCCCCCCCTCCCGGAGCAGAAAATGGTGAACTGCAAGGGCCCGTCTTACGGACAAGTCATAGGCGGACATCAAGGGATCCTGAGAAAAAACCGTCTCCGAGAGATCCGCATAACCCCGCAACTCGACCCGGCCGATCTGCCCTTTAACCACCTCTGCAAGATCTTGTAGAAAACCCCCGCTCTGTTCCGGTAACCGGCTCGAGCCGAATTCAAATAATACGCGATCACTGAGGGAGAAAACCACTCGACCGCCTTCGCGTTTTATCTCGGCATCCGAGAGCAGGCCGTTTGCAACCAGTATTTTCTGAAGGCGTCCCTGGACGTCTTTGGCCTTGGCTATGGGGGCACTGTCCATGCTGATCCCCGAGGCCTGGTCCGATCCCATGGGAGAGAGTCCCTCCGGGGCTATTCCGAACGCCCCGAACAAGGAACCCATGCCGGCCATCATCTTTTCTTCTCTGGGTTCGGACACTACGACCAGGACCACAAAAAAGGCGAGAAGCAGGAGAACGAGATTGGTATAGGTCGTTATCCAGGAACCGGTATCGGCTGAATCCTGATTTTTCTTTTTTCCGGACATCCTCGTCCCATTATCTCCCGCCAAGATACCGGCACGCAAAGAAAACCGTTTGATTTTCTTTGCGGGGTTCATGGCATTGCCAAAGACTCAAACCATTTCGGATCAATTTTATGCAATATTCCTGCCAAGCATTTCGC
>CAZQCK010000131.1:0-9036 GCA_964591925.1 uncultured Desulfobacterales bacterium | reverse complement strand
TGAAAATGGCGTCCCCAAGGGGATTCGAACCCCTGTCGCCGGCGTGAAAGGCCGGTGTCCTGGACCTGGCTAGACGATGGGGACGCAATCAGGTAAGCGCGGATTGCGTGTTCATGGCCACCGCCGGGGCATTCGCCCCAAAATGGGCCCTTTCTATAATCCTCTTTGAACGTCCGGGTGGCGTGGAAGCCTTAGTTCTACAAAAGGTCCCCGGCTCGATCAAAGATGCCCGGGGGTGGTCGAAGAACACCCAACCCCCGAACCAATCATTTATAGCTGGCCTCTATGGCTTTTTCAACCTTTTTTTCTTAGCCCCCCGGGGGGAACAAAAAAACTGCTTGTCTTGTACGCTGATTCTTAGGGAAAATCGAGGTCCGGGGTGATCGAAACCTTGACCAACATCTCCGCTGGGTTGCTGCGTTGAGCCTGGTTAGCCCCCGCTATCATTGTTACGGAGGCAGGGGAGGTTCGAAAGGTTTTCGGGGTCTTCACCAACTGGCAGACCGAGGCCTCTGTGTCTCTGCTCATGTGTGTGCATCCGGCGGGGCCGGCGTTGTGGCTACCCGACAAGATGATCGGATGAGATAGTCGATCCAGGTCTACCGGGATCCTAGGAGAGTGCAATATGGGTTCAACATCATTGGGGCAGTGTTTTGAGGATGTCTTTTCAGCGTACGGGGCGAAAACAGCCGTTACGTTTTACCGGCAAGGACGCCTGGAGAGCGAGATCACCTATCGCGACATGGATCGGGATGCAAGCCGGATGGCCGATGCCCTCCGGGCGAAAGGGGTGGAGAAGGGGGATCGGGTGATCCTGTTCCTCCCCAAATCTCCGGCCTTTGTCATTTCCCACCTGGGACTTCAGAGATTGGGCGCGGTGTCGGTTCCACTGAATCCGGGGTTCAAGAAGTCGGAAATGGAGTACTTCCTCCATGACACGAGGGCCAGGTTGGTTATCTCCGGCCTGGACCAGGCGGAGATGATCAAGGCCATCGATCCCGGCATGGACATTCTGCCCGTTGATACCGGACGGCCTTATCAGGACCTGGACCTCTTCCCGTCCGCCTTCGACGAAAAGGTCGAGGCGGAAGTCGCCCTTGATGACGCCGGCCTCATCATTTACACCTCCGGCACCACGGGAAAACCCAAGGGCGCTGTTCTCACGCAGAGGAATCTTATCCATGATGCGAGGAACATCATCCGTATCTGGGAGATCTCAAAAGAGGACGTTTTGTGCCATGCTCTGCCCCTCTTTCACGTGCACGGCCTCTGTTTCGCCCTACACACCTCATTGATGGCCGGCGCCCAGGTGCTGCTGCTGGACGGGTTCACACCGGAAACCGTTCTCCACTTTCTGTCAAATCGGGAACGAAAACCGGTGTGCACTGTGTTCATGGCGGTTCCAGCCATGTACAGCAAGCTGATGGACACGCTGGGAAGTCAGCGACCGGATTTCACTCACATGCGGTTGTGGACATCGGGTTCGGCACCGCTTATGCCGCAGGTTTTCGAAAGGATCAGGGAAACCTTCGGCAAGGAGCCTGTAGAGCGGGAAGGCATGTCTGAAACCGGAATGAATTTTTCCAATCCGCTGAGCGGGACGCGGAAGCCGGGCTCCATCGGCCTGCCTCTCCCCGGGTTGGAGGTTCGAATCGTAAACCCCGAGACATTTCAGGATGTGGCCTCCGGGGAAACCGGGGAAATCCGGCTCAGAGGCCCTGGTGTTACGCCCGGCTATTGGGAAAAACCCGAGGAGACAGCCGGGACGTTTCACGACGGCTGGTTTCGAACGGGCGATCTCGGAAGTGTGGATGAGGAGGGATACTACTACTTGACGGACCGAATTAAGCACATCATCATCAGCGGAGGGGAAAACGTCTCACCCAAGGAAATCGAGGCGGTGATCAACCGAATGGACGGGGTTGTTGAGTCCTCTGTAGTGGGCATCCCGCACGAAAATTGGGGCGAGATGGTGGCTGCGGCAGTGGTCCTTCAACCCGGGGCCGAGGTGTCCGCCGAGGATGTTAAGCAAGCCTGTAAGCAGCACCTGCATGACTGGAAGTGTCCCAAACAGGTGGTTTTCCTAGACGAGCTTCCCAAGAACGCCATGGGAAAAGTATTAAAGGAGGAGGTCAAGGCAGCGTTTGCAACGTGAGGTCGCCCTGGAGGAAGCCATGGATTCGAGGGCTACGGATGCGGCCTGTGCCAGACGGGCGTTCCGTGCGAAAGCGGAATTCCTGCCTTGTGAATAACCGGATCTGGTCCAGCTCGCAGAACCCGGTTTGCCCTGCTTCAGGGCAGCCGAGATCCTGGCGCAGTGTTCGGATTCGTGCTGAAATTGGTGGGCCGTACAGGAATCGAACCTGTGACCAACGGATTAAAAGTCCGCTGCTCTACCTAACTGAGCTAACGGCCCACAAAAATTTTGTTATCACCCGGTCGGGACCATGTCAAAGGAAAAAGGGACCGTCAGCAGGCCCCGCCCTTGGATTTGAGAGTCCGTTGATAAGGGCCTTCCTGCTCAAAGAGGTACCGGCGGATCAGGTCGCGCTCCTCGTGGTTGGGAGGGTAGGGATAGTTCCACTGGTGCACGTCCGGGAGGCAGTTGCCGAAGGGACGGTTGCAGGCCACCTTCCCGTCCGGCCCGAGGCATCCGGTGGTCATGAAGGCCCGGCCCCGGTTTACAACCTCCTCGAGGGTACGGGGGTGTACGCCGAAGCCTTGAATTCGACCGGCGCTGTCAAAGGCCATGTCCTCGGCCCTGCTCAGTCCTTCTTCGATCAGGTAGCGGGCCGTTTGAATGCGCAGGTAGGTCGGCCATGGTGGCTGAGGCCGATCTGCAAGCCGGGATCCCTCCTCGGCAAAGAAAGAAAAGAGGTGGTTCACGACCCCCATCTTCCAGAGCCGGTCCATGAGTCCGACCATTTCCTGCTCGGTTTCGCCCATGCCCACCATGAGATGCGCGCCCACGTGGGGTGAGCCGAAGATCTCCAGGCTTTCTTCCAGGGCTTTCCAGTACCTTTCCCAGCGGTGTGGACCGTGGACGCCGCTTCCCCGGTATCGGTCGAAGAGCTCAGGCGTGGCCAGGTCCAGGGCCACCCCGATCTTGTCCACGCCCGCCTCCTGCATGGCGGCGAAGTCCTCTTTTGAGAGGATCGTAGGGCTGCACAAGATGGACAGGGGCAATCGGGTCTTTTGGCAGAGCCTTTGGGCCATGCTCAGGGTGTCTTTCCGGCATTTGCCGTTAGTGATCATGGAGATGCAGGTGCGCTTCACATAACCGGGTGCCTGGTTGATGGCCTCGATCAGCGTGTCCATGGGAAACACCGGCCAGTCCACATGGATAAAGCTTTTCTCCAGATAGGCTCCGGGCCGTTTCTTGGCCAGCCCGCAGTACGCGCAGTTGGCCGCACACCCCTCCGGATAGTGCACCAGAAGGTTGACGCAGCGGTTGACCGCTCCCCGGTACATCCACCCACGGACCAGCCCGAGGGAGATGGCCGAGGCCTGACTGATCTTGGCGACTTCCGGACTGCTGTTCCCGCTTTTTGATTTCATTGGTTTCATATGTTTTGGCTGGAAACTCCCTTTCAGAGCCTTTCCTGGTTTTCCTTGGCCTCCAGTACGGCCTGAGTGAGCGTGGGCACGTCCAGGTCGTAGATCATGTCCTCTTTCCAGACCCGGCCGAGGTTTTCAGCGATGCGGTCCTCGCGTGCGCTGGTCCACTTGAGGGCCTTTTCCAGGCGGTTGACGTTTTCGGATGTGGAGAAGAAGTCTCCTGTGATGACCACGTTCTCGATGGACGCGCCGGAGAGCGAAAGATAGATCTCCAGCAGGCCTCCTCTGGTCTTGATGCGGCTCACGCCCATGCGCGCGCGGGGGTGTTTGTGAGAGAAGATCCATTCCTTCCGGGTGTAGCGGTCGTTGACGAAGCCCTGGGTGGTCTTTCGCTCCCAGGCGTCAGGTTCGTCCTCTTCAAACCGGATCCCGAAGCCCGTCTCAAAGGCTTCAACCACCGAGTCCATAACAGCGCCGACCTCGACGGGTCGACAGGCGTTTCTTTGAACCGTGGTCATCCGCTGGCTGAAGCAGCTGTACCCTTTGTCGTTCAGCTTGACGAGGGGGGTGCTCATGATGTCCAGCATGAGCTCCACGTCGAAGTCCACGAGGAGGCTTGTGTGAAAGAGCAGGCTTTTCCCCACCTCTGAGGCCGCCGAGAGCCCTGCGATTTTCCGGCCCGCCACTTCCAGGTCGTTTCGAGGCTGAAAGTAAGCCTGCACGTCGAAGCGCGCCAGGGCCTCGGCCAGGATCCGGCTCATGGTGGTGAACAGACCGCCCACGCCGCCTCCCTGAAGACCCGGATGGTCCAGCTCGATTCCCAGCCCCAGCGAGATGACACTGGGGCCCATGATCACGGTGCCTCCTCCGGTGCTCCGGCGGTTCACCTCGATTCCACGGGCTTTACACCGGTCCAGGCGCAGTGCCGCCTCGATGTCCTGGTATTTACCGACAATGGCCGAGGGAACGAAATTGTACAGGTGCAGGATCGGGCGCGATCCATGGAGGGCCACGGACTGGGGCAGCATGTCGTCCACAGCCAGGCCTTCGGCTGTGCTCAGCGGCCGGCTCGTGTCCCGGAACAAACGCCAGGTGTCGATCATGGGGCTATGCCTTGGCCTTCTCCTCTTCGGCCCGCTGGATCTCTTTTTCGATGAATGATACCAGGGTGTCGCCCTGCATGAGCTTTCCCAGTTCATCCTCCAGTTCGTCGCTCTCGATTACGAGGATCCAGCCTTTGCCGTAAGGGTCCGTGTTGATCAGGCTCGTGTCGTCTTCCAGGTCCTCGTTGATCTCGACGATCTCACCCGAGACCGGAGCCACGAGCTTTCCGATCCATTTTCGGGACTGGATCTTGCCGCAGACCTCGCCCTGGCTCACGTCGTCTTCCTCCTCGGGGAGGTCTACAAACACGATGTCGCCGGCTTCCTTCTGGAAAAAATCGCTCATACCCACAGTGGCCTTGTTGCCGTCCACGCGGGCCCAGCTGTGCTCCTCGTGGTAGTAGAGATCGTCCGGCATGTTGTATCCCTTGATGTCCGCCATGGCCTCCAACCTCCTGTTTTATATGGTGTGATGCGGCGGCCGGGAGCGGGAGCATCCCGCAGAACGGCCGCTCAATGTGGAAGTCCGCATGGTCGACTTCCGTGAAGCCTTCTTTAGCATGGATGAGTGCTCAGTTCAAGACGTAGGTCGTCAAAACGGGCTCTTGTATGGAAAGTTAAGCGTCCTACTCGAACCGAGCCTTGACCGCACGTGCATGGAGAGGAAGACCTTCGGCCTCGGCTAGGGTGACGATGGTGTCCTTCAGGCTCTCCAGTCCCTTCCGGCTCAGGTATTGAAAGGTGGGCTTCTTGAGAAAGTCGTCCACCGAAAGGCCTGAGAACATGCGTGCCGCCCGTCCGGTGGGGAGGACGTGGTTGGTGCCCGAGGCGTAGTCCCCGGCCGGCACGGGTGCGTAAGGCCCCAGGAAAATGGATCCGGCATGGCGAATCCGGTTCAGGACGATGAAAGGGTCTTGGGTCACGATCTGCAGGTGCTCGGGGGCGTACTCGTTGGCAAAGTCCACGGCCTGGTCCAGATCGCGGGCCACGAGCACGCGGCTGTGTGCGTTGACCGAGGCCTCGATGATCTCCCGTCTGGGCAGGGTCTCCGCCTCCTCGTTGATCCAGTCGCAGACGCGGGCGGCCAGTTCCCCGGATGTCGTCACCAGGACTGCGGCTGAGTCCGGGTCATGCTCGGTCTGGCTCAGAAAATCCAGGGACAAGGGTTCGACCTCGCCGGTTTCGTCGGCCAGAATCAAGGATTCGCTCGGACCGGCCGGCGAGTCTATGCCCACCTCACCGTAGACGATCATCTTGGCCGCGGTCACGTACCGGTTGCCGGGCCCCACGATCTTGTCCACTTTCGGGACGGTCTCTGTGCCGTAGGCCAGGGCGGCTATACCCCAAGGCCCCCCCATCCGGAATACCCGATCGCACCCTGCGATGTCCAGTGCGACGAGGGTGGCGGGGGTTACGGTGGAGTTTTCGCCCGGAGGTGTGGTGGCCACTATCTCCCGAACGCCGGCCACCCGGGCCGGGAGCACGGTCATGAGGGTGGTGCTGGGGTAAGCGGCCCTCCCCCCCGGGATGTAGCAGCCCACGCGGTCTATGGGACGGGTGATCCTTCCGGCCAGGATGCCCTCTGCCACCTCCACGGACCACATCTCGCGTTCGAGCTGAGCGCTGTGGAACCGGGTGATGTTCGAGGCCGCAGTGCGGAGGGCTTGCACGAGGGAAGGAGATACCCGGTCATAGGCCGCCTGAATTTCCTCGGGCGTGACCTCCAGATTACCTGAATCCAGTTCCTGACCAAGCCCGCGATGACCTTCAATTATGGCGGCGTCACCCTGTGCGCGGACATTTTCCACGATGCCCCGGATATAGTCGTACTCCGAGGACACGTCCTCCATGGAACGCCGGAGCAGGGCTGTTCGTTCCTCCGGGCTCAGGTCGTCGATGGCACGGGGGATCAAGTTCATGCGGGCTTTCTCCTTATGCAGTAATCGGTGAGGGCGTCCCGGGTGCTCGGAAAGGCGAGCTTGTTCCAGGGAATCTCCTGGGGCCGAACCAGACGGGCCTCGGCGGTTTCGTCTCCGGCCACGAGATCTCCGGAAACCAGCTCGGTCGTGTACACCACCACGACAACGGTTTCCCCGGGATAGGAGTAGACCCCCAGGAGGGAGTGTATGCGTGTTTTAAGTCCGCATTCCTCCTCGGTTTCGCGAAGGGCGGCCGCCTCCACGGTCTCTCCTCGATCCACAAAGCCCCCGGGCATGACCCAAAGGCCGGTCTGGGGCTGAATGCTGCGGCGCAGCAGGACTATGGATCCGTCGGATTCCACAATGGAGCAGGCCACTACCTTGGGATCCAGGTACAAGGGCGACCTGCATTCCGTGCACACAAACCTCTCCGGTTCCCCTGGTTTCAGTTTCAGGGTCTCGAGCCTGCCTCCGCAGGAAGGGCAGAAACGAAAGGTTTCAGAATCCATCATCGTCAGATTCGGGGGTGTGTGGTCTCGCTTTGGTTGTCATAGAGGATTCGAAGGAAAACATGCGCTTACACGGGGCCGTGAGCCAGACGAAATCAGCGATCTCGGTCGGAATGGAAGCATGGTTGGAGATGGAGTAGGGCAGAACCGTGACCGCAGACACAGGGACGCGGTTCAACACCCGATTAGGAATGCCGAACCGGTACTCGAGATGCCCGTTCCCTGTGAACGCCACGACCTTGGGGTGGTTTCGCCCGGCCTTCTCGAAATAACGGGCGAGGTTTTGCGCCATCACCTCTTCGTACACACACTGGGCTTCGTAAAAGAACTGGAAGTTGGGGATGCCGGCACGGCCGTGCTTGAGGTAAGCCTTCCGGACGTAATCCCGGTGGGGCTCGACCGTGAGATCGATTTGTCTGGGGAGGCGGGCACGCTCCTCCGTACTGAGCCCTTCCAGTCCGACGCGCGCCACTTTTCGAACCAGATCGATCGGCACGTTGAGGGCCAGCACGCGGCTTTCGCTCTCTCTGGCCAGGGCCAGCAGAGGGCGATAGAGATGATACGGGAAGCCCCAGTTTTCGTCCCAATCGATGGCATCGAGGAACTCCTGCTCGGTCAAGCCTCCGGCGATGTATCGGTCCAGAACAGCTTGCTGAGGGCTTCGGAAGACCTCCATGGCCACGGTCACAGGCCCGCAGCAGTCCATGAGGGCCTGAAGGATCTGAACCTGCATGAGGTGGTGCTCGGCATTGTTGTGGACCTCGCCCACGAACACGAGGTCATTGGAGGCCATTCGCTCGACGAATGAAGGGAAGTCCAGTGATCCGGCCTTATGAAGGTCGATGATCTCTCCCAGGCTGTACCGGCCTTTTGCGCCGCGGATCTCCGCCGTCGGGGCCGGCTTGGGTCGTGAAGGGGCGCAACCCGCGAGCAGGGCAAGTACCAGTAGGAACGGAACAGAGCTATGGAGATGGAATCGGATCATGTCGGGTTCTTCCAAATTAGATCGCCGTGTCGTCGCCCGGGATATTCGAGGAATCCGGCCACGCCGGACAGGGACTATTCGCTTGACTGGTTTCTTTCCTATCACTTACTCTGAAACGGTGCAACCCGGAAAACGGAGCGGGTGCCGGCACGCATCGCCTGCCTGCTTGGGGGTTTCCCGCTGTGCCATGGCAGGTTCCAGGATGCAGAAACAGAAACCGCCGGGCAGAGTGAACTCCACATTCACCGGCCCCCACCGGTCGGGCCAAAGGGGAGAGAAGATTGAACACCGAATGCCCGCTTCTTCACGTCATGAAGGACTATCCCAAGGAGATCATTCTCCGCGACGGGAGCGGCGTGACCCTGAGACCGCTCTCAGCGGACGACGGACCCCTGCTGGAGCGTATGTTGAGCAGGTTGAGCGAGGAGGACCTTTGGTTCCTGGGCTTGGAGGATCAGGTTTCCGCCTTTGTGCAGACCTGGGTTCGGTTTGCAGGCTCCGAGCGGACATTTTGTATCGCCGCCGTGCTGGAAGGGCACATGGTCGCTGTGGCCGCCCTGGTCCGCGAACGGACCGGCTTTGAAGGCCATGTGGCAAATATCCTGATTTCCGTGGCCGCCGAATACCGGGAGAGGAGGCTGGGTACCTGGATGCTCCTGGACCTGATCAATGCGGCCATGTCCATGGGAGTCGAGCGCCTTGTCATGCGTCTGGTCGAAGGCCGGGATGACACCATCATGCGGGGCGTGGAAAAGCTTAGGTTCTCCCGGGAAGCCGTGCTCAAGGAGTTTGTCAAGGACAGGGAAGGGAATTTTCACAACCTCTATCTGATGGTAAAACGCCTACCGAGGGAATGGGTCCCTGAAAACGGCCCCTGAATGTTCATAACTCTTCGCGCGTTCCCGTAAGCTAGTTTCCATCCGGAAAGGGTCTTTTTTGCCAATCTCATCGTCGATCAGCGA
>CAZQCK010000130.1:0-9040 GCA_964591925.1 uncultured Desulfobacterales bacterium | reverse complement strand
GCCTGAGCCTCACCCTCCAGAGGCCTTTGACGGCTTTAGCTGCGCCCTTGTGCCCAGGTCGGGCGGGACTGCGGTCCTGGCCACGGACCCTGTGGGCCTGTTTCCCCTGTGCTACGCGGTGGAACGCGGGGTGCTCTTCTTTTCCAGCCACCAGACGTTCCTTCGCTTACTCCTGGGCCCAAACGCACGGCCGGACCTGCAGGCCGCCATGGAATTCCTGGTGGCCGGTCATTCCCTGGGAGACAAGACCCTCCTGGACGGTGTGCGCCTGCTTCCTCCGGGAAACCGCCTGATCTGCCGCAACGGCGGAATTCGAATCTCTCCCTATGCCCAAGAGAAAGCCCGCCAGGGGGAGTCCGGTGAATCCGATTCCGCCTCCCGGGCCGCAGAGCGGCTGTACGATTTTCTCGTCCACAAGCGGGACCGATACAGCGAGCTCTCCAAGGACCCGGTGATCGGATTTCTGAGCGGCGGGTGGGACAGCCGTTTGCTGGTGGCCCTGTTTGCAGACGCCGGCCGGATCAACAAAACCCTCACCACCCAGCAACGGGTCAGGCTGGGCCGCTACTATGTGTCCGAGGAACGCATCGCCCGGGCGGCGGCCGAGCTCCTGGGCGTAGAAAACCGGTTCATAGCCCCGTGCTACCGGGACCCCTCCACGCTTCATCGGCGGGCGGCCCTCTTGGACTACTCCACCTGGTTCCACGACTGGGCCTTTGCCATGGCCGAAGCGGTGCCTGCAGGCCGGGTACTGCTGCTGGACGGGCTCCTGGGAGACATTCTCATTCGCGGCCTGTTCCTGGACCACGAGCTTGCCGCGGCCCAGAAAGCGCGGGATCGCAGGGCCATGCAGGGGGTCCTTCACCGCCGCTTTGTGGAGGGTTTCAACACGTACATCCCGGGGCTCGAGGCCTGGGGCGCTATCATACGGCCCGAAATCCTCCACTCGTTCAGCGCCCGGTTGTGGGAGGACCTGGGAGAGGAGCTCGGGGGAATCGACCACCAGGAGACGGCCACCATGTTCTTTCTCAGAAACCGCAGCCGCAGGGCCATCGCCCCACTCCCCAGGCTGGTGTTCGGTCGAAAGGGGGATGTTCATCTACCCTTCTGCGATCCCGGCTTCCTTCGGTTGGCCCTGTCCCTGCCTCTTGAAAAACGCCGGGACGGCTCCATCTACCGCCGTCTTCTGGAACGAGTGCGGCCGGGGCTCTCCGGCATTCCTTCCACCAATGACAAGGACACGGCCCGCCTGGCATCCTTTCTCACCGAAACCCTTCCCCAGGACACCCTTCGAGGGCGAAAAAAACGCAAGCAGGCCCGGTTGCAAGCACTCTGCCACCACCCCCCCCGTGTCTTCGCCCCGGTCATGAAGCCGGAAATCCGCACGGCCCTCGCATCCGGGGACCTGCCCGTGCTGGAAAGGCATCTTCTGCTGCTGGAAAAGATTCAGATGGTGGAAGGGTTTTTTCGAGAGGCAAAAGACAACAAGGCGGGAACATCAAGATAACACCAGGGCCTCCATGCGATGCAGGGCCGCTTTGGCCGACGGATCGGTCATGGTGGGGGCGATCATCATCTCCCGCTTGAGACGAAACAGCTCCTGAATGGTTTCGCGGGCATACCCCTTTCCTCGAAGCAGCTTGTAAATCTCCTCGATGTAGGTCTGGCCGTCGGTGAGACCGGGCTCGATCAGGCCGGGCATTCGGGCCACGAGTGCTGAGGCCTCCACCGAGTCCATGGTGTGGTGCCGCCACGCCAGACCCAGGCCCTCCAGTCCGTAAGCCTCCCGCTCCCTATGGATCAAGGTGTTGCGGGAGTAGTAAAAGAGGTAGGGGTGGTAGTAGGGCAGGCGGCTTTCGCGGATCAGATCCACGGTCTCCATGAACGTCTTCCGGGTCTCTCCGGGATACCCCACAATGAAGCTGCCCCGGCCTATGATGCCGTGCTCGTTCAGCATCCGAACGGCCGCCAGGGACTGGTCCCGCTCGAGCCGCTTGTCCATGTTGTCCAGGATGCTCTGGCTGCCGGACTCGATACCCATATCCACGAATTCGCACCCCGCCTCCCGCATGAGGGCCACCAGCTCCGGATCCAGGGCGCCGGCCCGCGCAAAGGAGGACCAGGTAAAGGGAAAGCCTTCCCGGATCATCATCTCCAGGACGCTCACGAGCCTCTTTCGATTGGCTGTAAAGTTGTCGTCCGTGAACCGAATGTGGCGAACAAAGCCCAGGCGGGCGATGCGCATCAGCTCGTCTCGAAGGACCTCCAGGGACTTGAAGCTGACCCGGGGGAAAAGCCAGTGGTAGGTACAGAACCGGCACCGGTAAGCACACCCCCGGCTGGTGGTTACAGGGAGGGTGGAGCGCAGGATGCTGCCGGGAATCTCGTCCCAGGCCACGGCGGTTGCGT
The DNA here is from genome assembly GCA_964591925.1 of uncultured Desulfobacterales bacterium. Taxonomy (GTDB): domain Bacteria; phylum Desulfobacterota; class DSM-4660; order Desulfatiglandales; family HGW-15; genus JAIPEI01. The sequence continues at coordinate 6,631 of CAZQCK010000130.1, read as the reverse complement.
CCATGTCGAGGGTTTCGGCACGCCGTTCGCTGAACCGTATATGGCCGGCCCCGTGGAACACGCCCAGGTTGGGTACACCTTCGAGCCCGTTTTCGCTTTTAAGGGCCCGAAGCGCGTGAACCAGGGTCTGCTCTCCCTGGGCCTCCACCACAAAGGCGTCCACCAGGCCCGAAAAGGTCTCCAAATAGCCCAGGGCCTCAGGACTCAGACCGTCCCCTTCCTCCAGCACCTTCTTGACGAGCATGCCCCCCGCAATGACCGGGATGTTAGGATCGCAGGCCTTGATCTCCCGGGCCATCCGCTTGATGTCCTCCATGAAGACAAAGTTCGAGGAAATGCACACTGCAAGCGGGGTTTCATCCAGGATGGCTGAAAGGTCGGCCAGGGAGTAGTTCTGAACTATGTGGGGCTCGAACCCCTCCGCCCGAAGGAACTGGTACATGTAAATCCCGTTCAGGGTCACGGAGGTGGCAAGGGAATCATAGGAATGGACGTTCTCAGGTGTCAGCCGGACCGGCCGGCGGCCGTTGCGAACGTAGTTCATAAGGTCCAGGAGGTCCATGAACCGGCCGTCCACCTCGAGCAGCATGGACCGGAGGATCCGGTGCACGCCCCGCTGCAGTGAGGGCAGGTCGAGTCCGGGATACCGGCCCGCCTGCCGCTCCGCCCGCCTCTCAGCCCCGGCCATGCGCTCCCTGAGATGAGCGTCCTCGTCCAGGGGATGGTCCATGGCAATGAAGACCACGCGGTTCGAGCTCCGGTTCGCCCTCCACCCGTTTCGCGAATCCCCCATCATGTGCGCAGCACGTCGTAAAAATCGCCGGTCTTGTCCATCTTGTCTCCCACAGGGGTGCCGCAGACCTGACACCGGTACTCGTACTTTTCCCCTTCCGGCAGGACCAGCAAAAGAAACTTCCTCACAGGCACCGCCGCCCTGCATGTGGGGCAGTAGAGCTCGGTCGCCTCCAGTTGATCAAAGTCCCGGTTGGGATCCTGGCCGCCTCCGGAATGTCCTCCGGAAGGCTCGAAATCATAAGGTCCGTATGTCATGGTTGAAACCTCTGGTTTTTGACAGATCTGTATGCTATTTTATGCTCCTGAACTGAACCTTTACTATAGGCATCCTTTCCTCCAAAAGCAAGGATCGGACGTCCGCCCGGAACGAGAGTGCGGCCGATGTAAATATGCTATCATAGGCACGGGCCGAATCGGCCTCAGGAAAGGGGGGCGACAGCGATACATTCTTGGCGGCTTTGCGCCTTGGCGAGAAACAGACCGGTTTCGAAAAATCGCGCCCCAAGGAGAATACCATGAAGATCAAACACATCGATCACATCGGCATTGCAGTCAAGAGCCTCGACCAGGCCGGGCGGTTTTACACCGACGTGCTCGGCCTGCCGATTCAGGCCACTGAGACCGTGGCGGACCAGAAGGTCACAGTGGCCTTTATTCCCATTACGGACAGCGAGGTGGAACTCCTGGAATCCACTGAGCCGGACGGGCCGGTGGCCAAGTACATCGAAGCCCGAGGGGAAGGAATCCAGCACATCGCCTATCGTGTGGAAAACCTCGACGAGGCCCTGGCCGAGCTTAAGGACAAGGGCATTCGTCTGATCGACCAGGAAGCGAGAAAAGGGGCGGGCGGCGCCCGTATCGCCTTCATCCACCCCAAGGAAACGAACGGCGTGCTCGTGGAACTCTGCGAGCGGGAATGAGGCCGCCAACCGAAGCGAACACCCATGCCTCCAAAATCGAGGAAACCCGAAGAAATCGACCCCCTGGAACGTGTTGGCCAAAAGCGGAGTGGTTCAGGCGCGCCCCGGCTGAAAAGGATTCCGGACGTGACCGGGGTGGTGCTCGCCGGCGGGAGCAGCCGTCGCTACGGGCAAAACAAGGCCCTGGTCCACTTTAACGGCGTCCCATTGATCGAGCGGGTGGTGTCCATCCTTCAGCAGGTCTTCGAGCGAGTGGTCATAAGCGTTAATGAGCCCGCACCTTATCGTTTTCTTAACCTTACCATGATCCAGGATGTCTTCTCCGGGGTTGGTCCCCTGGCAGGCGTTCATGCCGCGCTGACCGAAATATTCGATGAGGCGGGTTTTTTCGTGGCTTGTGACATGCCTTTTCTAAACCCTGCACTGATCCGCCATATGTCCCGCCTGCCCTCGGAATCGGATGCCGTGGTTCCTCGAGTGGGGCCCCACATAGAGCCCCTTCACGCCGTGTATCGAAAAACCTGCATCAATGCGGTGGAGCAGGCCATTCAAAGGGGCGAGCGAGGTATCGCTTCTTTTTATCCGCACATTCGAATCCGGTACCTGGAAGAAAGCGAGGTCCGAATGTTCGAACCGGAGCTGGACGCCTTTGTGAACGTCAACCGACCGGATGAGCTCCGGCTTTCCATGCAACACTTACACGACAAACAGAAAAAGTGATGGGGTGATGAAAAAAGGCCTGACCCTTTGTCTTCCGGACGGGGAGAAGAGCTGCTTTGCCTGCTGTCCCCCTATTCGGCCGGCCGGTTACGAGCACATTCAGCACCAAGGCGCGATCAAGCGGCTCCTGCGCGACAACACTCAGGCCTATCGGCTCGAGGAACGACGCGTCCGACCCATCACGGGATTCAGCTGCTGGGCACTGGGGTACCTGGATCCGGGATTCAGGCTCGTGGGTTGCCTGCTCCACCCCGCCCGCAACAAGGGAAAAGACCTTCGCTTCCGCGTTGATTACGGGGAGAAGTGCCGCAGGGAAACCTGTCCTGAGGCAGGGGTCTTTGACCGGCTGCAGGAAAAGACGCAGGCCTTTTGGATTCACCTGGCCGACGGACTGGACAGCTTTTCTTACTCCAGCAGGGACAAGAATCCCCTGTTCCATTTCCTGAACTGGGGACCTGAGATCCTGGACTTGATCGCGGCGGAGGCACCGGCCACGTTTCGCTCCGTAGACTCCCTGCTGGAGGCGTTTCCCTTTTTTGTAACCCGCCTCTCACCCCGTGGTTGGTCTTACCCGGTCACGCGGCTGGCGGTCATGCAGGGCGCGGGGTTGTACCGGCAACCCGGCCGCACCGCCTACCTGGAGAGAGGCCTTTGCGATCTGCTGGAGCGAATGAACCCGCAGGAGGTCTCCATACACACACAGGAGGCCCCTCTCACCCACCGCCTGCCCATGGACCGATCCTTTCTGGACTTTCTGAGACTCGCAGCCGGCATCCGCCGAATCAATCTAAAGGAGGCCCGCGCCCTCAAATGCCGGGTGGACCAGGAACTGCAAAGAATCGGTGGATCCATGGGGTGAATGAGCCGGCAAACCGGTCCTCGGCACACGCCTTTATCGGTAACCGACCAGGGCCTTGACCTGCTCGTACCGCCTGGCCGCCTCCGACCAGTCGGCGATCTTGAGGAAGTTTCGCACATACTCCCCGCGGCGATTCTGATACCGAAGGTAGTAGGCGTGTTCCCACACGTCGCAGACCAGAAGGGGATGGACGCCCCAGATGGCCAGGTCCTGGTGTTTTTCGGCCTGAAGCACGACCAGATGGCCCATGTAAGGCTCGTGAGCCAGAACGCCCCATCCGCTTCCTTCCACAGCGCTCGTGGCCGCGGCAAACTGCTCCTCAAAGGCCTGAACGCTCCCAAAGCTCAGTTCCAGAGCCCTCAAAAGCGCTCCTTCGGGCTCTCCGCCGTTCGGCGACATGCTCCCCCAGTATAGGGTGTGGAGCACGTGCCCGGACCCGTGAAAGGCCAGTTCCCTGGACCAGTGCTTGATCATGGGATGGTCCCCTGCGGCCCGGGCCGAGGCCAGGGCCTCCAGGGCCTTGTTGAACCCTTTGACATAACCGGCGTGATGCTTGTCGTGGTGAATGGTCAAGGTCTCCTTGTCCACGTAAGGCTCCAGTGCGTCGTAGGCGTAGGGGAGCGGAGGGAGCCGGCAGCCCCCTGCCAATCCGGCACTCCCGGTCTTTGAGCCGCCGCTGGAAGCCGCCCGGGCCGTGCCCCAAAGACCGCCGACACCGGCTGCAGTCACGGCCGCCGCGCCCAATCCCTTCATAACGTCTCGACGAGTCCACAGATCATCCATCATCTTTCCTCCAGTCTTGAGGGCGGGTCGAACCGCCCGGTTCCCGTTGCCGGCGATCCACAAAACTCTTTGCCAAGGTAACCGCAAAATGCAGGGTCCTCTCTGAAACCTCCTGGACTGTGAAGGCTCTTTAGGGACACAACCGACTGCAGGTTAGCGGGCTTTCAAATCGAAAACAAACGTCCACCCCTGCACCCTGAAAGCATAAGGAGTCGACAATGAGCAACAAAATGGTCATTACCGTATCGTGCGGGACCAACAACCCCAACCGGGCGACCCGGGCCATTCATCTGGCCACCGTGGCCCACAAGGAAGGGAAAGACGTCACCCTGTTCCTGCTGGACGAGGCCGTGTATCTGGCCCGTGAAGGCTTGCTGGACAACCTCCGCGCAGCCACAGGTGATGTGGCGGACGACCTCATGACTTACCTTCAGGCCCACGAGGTACCCATTCTCGCCTGCACCCCCTGCGCCAAAGCACGAAGAGTCCGAGAAGACGAGCTCATCGAAGGCGCCCGAATGGCCGGCGCAGCCGAGCTCATTCACCTGGCCTCCGACGCCGCGGTGATCAGCCTGTAGCTTCCAGTAATATACTAGAATTTATCAGAGAAAAACAGGCAGTTCAAATGAGTTTTTTCTCCTGGAGCAGGCAGGTTGCATTTTGAAGGTCTGCGAATTAAGGTAAAGACTCCCACCATGTTCGCGAGAAAGACCATGCCGGCCGAGCGAACAGCGACGGCGGCGGCCTCGAAAGGTGTCAAAGACAGTGAATCATGACGCATGAATCGCTCCAGGACAAGCTCGAGAGACTCAAAAAGGGACTGGCGGCCGGAGGACCCGTGCTCGTGGCCTTCTCCGGAGGGGTGGACAGCGCCTTTCTGCTGGAAGCGGCCAGGCAGGCCCTCGGAGAAGGCGTGGTCGCGGCCACGGCCCGGGGCCCGGTCTTTCCGGAGCGGGAGCTCGGGCCGGCCTTGCGATTCTGCGGGGAACGCCACATACCCCAGGAGGTCTTCCCCTTTGATCCCCTTGCCCTGGATGCCTTTTGCCGCAACCCACCCGACCGCTGCTTTCACTGCAAAAAGGCTATGGCCGGCCGCCTGCTGGAGATCGCCCGGGCAACCGGCTCCAGGCGCATCGTCCACGGAGCGAACCTGGACGACCTGGGTGACCACCGCCCGGGGCTCCAGGCGGCCCGGGAAGCCGGCATCGCATCCCCTCTCGTGGACGCCGGACTTGAAAAGGAAGAGATTCGATTTCTTTCCAGAGAAATGGGACTCCCGACCTGGGACCTTCCCAGCCGGGCCTGCCTGGCCTCGAGGATCCCCTATGGTGAGCCGATCACCCAATCGGCCCTGGAACGAATCGACCGGGCAGAGAGGTTTTTGGAGGAGGCGGGGTTCCGCCAGGTCCGCGTGCGCTGTCACGGGCAACTGGCCCGAGTGGAGATCCCGGTCGGCGATCTCCACCGCATCCTGGAAACCGGGTTTCGAGAAAGTACCATCAAGAGACTGAGGGACTTGGGGTTTCAGAACGTGGCCCTCGACCTCGAGGGATATGTCTCAGGGAGCATGAACCGGGGTATTTAGGAAAAAGAATGGTTTGTTCGCATCAGGCAGGAGCAGGGCAAGGTCACGAATTTTGAAATTACGTGCTACCGTCATAAAAATTTTTTATTGACAGAAAAATTTCTTACCATCATAATTTAGTAAACCTTTTTTGGGGTATAACCAATGCCAATTGTTAAAATCTCATCCAAAGGCCAGGTCGTCATACCAAAGCAAATTAGAGAAGCACTCGGTATAAAACCCGGTCAAAAGATGCTTTTCCGGTTAATGGGACAAAATGCTCAGATCGCGCCGCTCCCGGACGACCCCATCAAAGCCCTAAGGGGAATACTCAAGGGTGGGCCGTCTCTTGCCGAGGAACTCCTTAAAGAGAGAAAAAAGGACAATGCAATCGATGAAAAAAATCCTTTTTGACTCCTATGCGATCCTCTGCTTTTACCAAGACGAAAAGGGCGCGGATGAGGTAGAAAGGCTTCTCATCACCTCCCGTCAGGGAGAATGCCGGGCATTTATCAGTGAGATCAACCTGGGTGAGATCCATTACAAAACCGTAAGAAGGATGGGATTGGATGCCGCACGAGAACAATTGGAGCAGTTCTCGGAGCTGCCGATTGAATGTGTCCATCCCTCTTCCGACATCATCGTATCCGCATCGGAACTAAAGGCTGAGCACGCCATATCCTATGCCGACTGCTTTGCCCTCGCAACCGCCCTTAAGACCCGCTCATCCATTGTCACCGGGGACCCTGAATTCCTCAAGGTTAAACATCTCGTGGAAATCATGTGGATATGACCAAAGGAGTAGCCGGGTTTCAGCGTTAGGTATCGGGAGGCTCTGTTTTTTCCTTTAGAGCCCTTACGGGAACACTACGTGAACCCAATTCTGATGGACTCCCAAAAAGTCGAAATTTCGCGCCAAGACGCAAAGACCGCAAAGCGAACTGATTGATGTCAAAAGGTCTTTTCTTGGCGTCTTTGCGTCTTAGCGAG
>CAZQCK010000129.1:0-9116 GCA_964591925.1 uncultured Desulfobacterales bacterium | reverse complement strand
CGCAAAGACCGCAAAGTGAACTGATGAATATTAAAGGTTTTTTCTTGGCGTCTTTGCGAGAAAATACGGTCTTTACGAATTCATCAAGATTCCTGAATTGAGCGTTTCTGATGGCAGGATTATAAGGACCATTTCAAATAGTTCAACCTAATTTGACGGCCCCAGGAGCCGCAACACTGCATTCCACACCTCGTCCACCTCGATCAAATCCATGCACGAGGAGCCGGGTCGAATGCAGGATTCCTGGCGGCAGCCGCAGCAGGAGACGTCCTTGAAGATCACCTCCCCCCGGGAACTGAGTGGGCGCCACATGTGGGGGAAGGTGGGGCCGAAAAGCGACAAGGTGGGGCAACCCACCGCAGCCGCCAGATGACCGGGGGCGGAGTCGTTTCCTATAAAAAGTGCACAGCGGCGAAGGAGCTCGCCTGTTTCGAGAAGGCTCAGATCGCACGCACACAAATCCACAGGCCGTTGGACCCCCGCCTGCACTTCCTCCACTACGGCTTCTTCTCCGGGACCGCCCAGAAGGAGCACGACTGCATCTGTTTTCTGTTGTATCCTTTGAATAAGTGCTGCAAAGCGCTCACTCCGCCACCGCCGCAGATCCCCGCGGGCACCGGGGTGCACGGCCACCCAGGGACGGGCTTCATCCAGAGGGATCCGTCCGACCCGGTGATCAACGGCGCGCCTGACCGACTCGGGTACGTACAGGCGAAGGTTCCGCTCGAACCCGCTCAAACCCAGGGCCCCCAGGGCGGCAAGCTGATGATCCACAATGTGACGGGCATATCGATCCGAATCCACCAACCGGTTCATGAGCAGTCTCGACAGCCTCCCGGCGTGGTCGTGGGTGACGCGGACCGGTGCGCCTGTCAAAAAACACAGTACCGCCGCTCGATCACCGTGCGTAAAATCCATGACCACATGGTACCGTCTGGATCTCAAGCTTAACATTAATTTTAATTGATAAGCTGCTGAAGTGAAATTCTTTTTTTTCGAAAGGCCATAATCATAGACCCACGTCCGCTCAATGGACGGGTGATGAACCACCACTGGTTCGGTCCCCCGGTTCACCAGGACGTCCACATGGGAGTCGGGGACAAGATGTTTGAGGTTTTCCACCACCGGAAGGATGCTCAGGGTATCTCCGATATATCGGAGCTTGACGATCAGTATGCGCTTGCCATTGAGATCCACGATCTTTTCCCGCCGCTCCAAGGACCCTATTCCGGCCTCAGCCTGTTGCACCCGGCCTGGTCCTGCACGAGCTCCCTCAGCTTGGCATACTTGAAAAAAGACCCGCCCGCGTTCATGAGGGAAATGACCAACCCGTCCAATCCGTCCAGGGCGCCGCGTTCCAATACATAAGCTCGAAAAAACATCCACAAGGCATGGAGCGGTGGGGTCCAGGGAGAGGCGTTTCCGCCCGCCTCATACATGGCGCGGGCCGTCAGGTCGGAGTAGCGTTCCATCTTGGTCACAAGGTCGGAGTAACACTGAAAGCTGTGATGCTCCAGGGGTGCATCGAGTGGGATTTCCCGCCCCCCTGTCACCCAGCGCTCATGCACCGCGCGGCCATCGAAGCTTCCTCGGCGGCGGTCCACCAGCCGGACGATGCGATCAGGCCACCAACCGCAGTGACGGATCCAGCGTCCGTGGAATACATTTTTTCTGGGAAAGCTGAAGGCGGCCACCGCCTCCTCACGGGAGGACAGCGCTTCCCTGATGGCCCGGGCGGTTTCCGGGGGAACGCGCTCGTCCGCATCCAGGATCAGGACCCAGTGGTTCGAGCAAAGCTCCACCGCCAGCTGCTTCTGTCCGGAAAAGCCCCGCCACGATTCTTCAAAGACCCGGGCCCCCATGGAAGTAGCGATCTCGACCGTTTTGTCCGTGCTGCCGGAATCCAGCACCACGATCTCGCCTGCGAACGAGGCGCTGCGCAGGCAGGCGGAAAGGCGCCTCTCTTCGTTGCAGGTGATCACGGCCACGGAAACACCCGGCATCGCCCCTTTCCTGTGCCCCTGCACCTTAGCCGTCATCCCTTTCCCCGGCATTCAGGACCAGGGTGATGGGCCGGTCCTCCTCGGCCTTTCCCGAAAACCTGATTGGCCCGGGACGTCGAAACTCGTCCTCTCCCGGGTGGGCGGCCAGCCACTTTTCCCGCAGGGCTTCGGCCACGCGAAAGGCCGGGGCCTCTACATCCACCACGCTTTTCTCCAGGACCAGGGTAAGCCTGCCTTTGCGCTCTTCCAGGCGCATGAGCGGTGCGATGGGGATGCCGATGGGCTGCCAGCGGGAGAAATCGTGCTCCAGATTGCGAATGGCGGCCATCTGGCCGGTGGCGCCATGGGCGATCAGGCTGAACACGCACAGCCCCAGATTGTAGGTATACGTGCAGTCGAATCTCGTGGGGTCGTTCCCCCTGCCGTCGTAACCGTAAAAATGCGTCTGGGTCTTGAACTTGGCTACTGACTTGTTGAACACCTTTTCCACCGCTGAAGGCACGGGCTCGTCCTCGGCGATCACGCCTGCGCGCGCCAGCTCCTGGCGCAGGGTCTTGCGCGAGATGATCTCCCGCCGCACCATCAGAGGGACCCCATCCCCCCAGTTCGAGAACAGAGCGGGACCGAACCGGAGGGGATCCAGCCCTTCCTTGTCCATAACCTTACGATAGTAGGTCGGATCAATACCTATACTGTACTCTCCCCGCTCTTTCAGCCAACCGAGGTAATCCCTGACCATACCCATGATCACCTTGTCCGTCTCCACCAGGGAGAACTGGAAGTTCCCGTGGCTGTCTCTTTCCGTCAGAAGACCCTCTTGAAAAAAATCCGGTAAATCATTGAAGAGTTCGTCGTCGTGGTCGCTCCACACCGGAATAAGTCCCTCCTCGCGGGAACGCCGGGCCAGGATTTTCAGATACTCCAGCTTGTCCTCCAGCCGCGGATGGCGGGTATGAAAATCCCGGTCATGGGTTTCGTTGTACTCTGAGATGACTTTGCTCAGCTTGATGATAAAGGTCTGAATCTCGTTTATGAACTCCAGCACGCCTTCGGGAATGACTATCACCCCGTAGTTCTTGCCGGCGGCTGCGCGCCTTACAATGGCCTTGCACACCACCCGCGACAGATGCCTCATGGTCAGCCCGTAGGCGCTGTAATCCTCTTTCCCCTCTCTTCGGGCCCTTTCCAGCCGCTCCTCATCCACGTAGTTGCAGAGATCCTCACCGATCAGGGTGATGTTTGCGTGGGTTTGCAGGGCCGTTTCCAGGGCCAGGTGGCTGGCCACCCGCCCCATAACCTTGCAGATGTGCCAGTACTTCACATCCGAGCTGCTGTCCGTGCAGAGGTTGGCGATGTTGTTGCTGAACGCCCTGGCAGCCGTGTGAAAGCCGAAGGACATGGCGCAGAGAACATTGTTGCGGGCGTCGCGGACCTGAATGTCGCCGTCGATGGTCTTGGGCACCCCGATGACCTGGATGCCGTCATCGTAGAGTTCCTGAGCGAGAAACGCGGCGTTGGTGTTTGAATCGTCCCCGCCCACTATGACCAGTGCGTCCAGGCCCAGCTGCCTGCTGGTCTCCCGTGACAGGGCCATCTTTTCCTTCGTGTCGATCTTGGTGCGACCGGTCTTGATCATGGTAAAGCCTCCCAGGTTGCGGTAGGCTTCGACCATCTCCCCCGTGATCTCCACGGCCTCGTTCTCGATGATGCCGTCAGGCCCCATAATAAAGCCAAAGACCCGGGATTCCGGATTGGCCGCCTTGGCCGCCTCGTAAAGGCCGGCGATGACATTGTGCCCGCCCGGCGCAGGACCGCCGGAAAACACGATGCCGATGTTCCTCCGCCGGGTGTACGAGGCCTCGGCTTCCGGGTCCGGCGCATCCTCCCTGACGATCTCCTGAACACGGTTTTCTATGATGGAGGGGAGTTGCGCGGCGGCATGGGAGTCCTTGTCGAACACACACTGATCGTTTTCTCGAAGAGCCGTATATTTTCCTTTAAAGGCCTCGCACTGCTGGGGTTGGAAGCCTCTTCTCTCCACGAGCTCCCGGCTGACACTGGAAACTACTTCCCGGACCTCGGGACGGCCGAGCAGCTCTTCCAGGCGGGCCGGTGTCTTTTCAGGCATGGATCTCCTCCGAATAAGCGTTTCCGCAGCGCTCTTACGGGAGCAACCTCAATGCGCCGGGGATCCGCTGAATATCGGGTTGAAAAGCCTCTGCGCCGCCGCCTGAAAGGCCGGCGCTCGCAGATCATATTTTTCCGTGCGTTTCTGCGAAGTTTCGTCTATCATAGCGGGATTTGAACTTATTTGTAAAGGGATTCCTCTCCGCATCACCCTGCGGAAACTCAGCAGTGCCCAAAATTCGTTTATGCATGGGCACATCTCACGGGCGGCTCTATTCGACGCCGCCTCGACAGGGAGGACCTTCATGCCCACTGTGAATAGAGAGCCCCATAGAAAGACATCCAAGGCGATCCTCGATCTTCTGATCAGCATTCCCATGTTCGATTCACTGAAACCGGAAGAGCTCCGGCTGGCGACTCAGTATATGAACCTCACGGACGCAGCCTCCGGAGAAGTTCTGTTCAAGGAGGGCGACAAGGGGAGTTATGTCTGTTTTGTGGTGGACGGCGCCCTAGAGGTCATCAAAGGGGCGGACACCGGCCACCAGGTGGTCATAGCCACTCTGGGGAAAAATCGTTCCATCGGGGAAATGGCGGTGATAGACGATTTTCCCCGATCCGCCACGGTCCGCGCGCAGAAACCGACCACACTGCTCATTCTCACCCGGGAAGGCTTCGAGAGCATCCTTGACGACCATCCCCGGACAGGAGTCAAGATTCTCAAAGGGCTCGCCCGCCTTTTGAGTCAGAACCTGCGCAAGACCTCGAGCAGGTTGGCGGATTACATGCTCCCCCTCAGCTGAATTATCAGGGGGGCGGCGGCAATGTAGAGGATATAGGGAATGCTGAACATCGTCCGGCAGATGTTAAGTGGAGTGCCCGTGCTGACCTTGAGCGGTAGATTGGACAGCAATGGCGCGTCCCTGCTGGATAAGGAATCCGGTGCCATGGTCGAGGAGAACCCCTGCATTGTCGTGGATCTGTCGAACGTGGAATACCTCTCCAGTATGGGTATTCGGTCCCTTATCGCCATGGAGAAAAGCCTGAAGGCCTTATCCGGCGGGTTGATTCTGACGGGCCTGAACCCTTTTGTATCCCAGGTGCTGGACCTTTCAGGACTGTTGAACCGGTTTTCCTGCCGGGAGACCCTGGAACAGGCCGTTCAGTCGGCACTGGAATACGGCTTGCGGGAAAATCTGGGGAAGATGACCTTCGGCGACCGATCCTACGAGGTCACCAAGGGAACAGGACCGAGTGCGGACATGGAAGTGTGGGGCTCACCGCCGGACACCGTGGATTCAGAAGTGTCCAAAGACGGGCTGTTCCCCGTTTCCATGGAGGACCTCGGTTTCTGCTTCGGACTGGGAGGCTTCGGCCGTTCCAGGGCCCAGGCTGCAGAGTGCCCCGGCCTGTTTTTCAGTGCCATGCGGCTGGCCGGGCTGATGCCGGCGGACGGGCGTGGTTCGGCCGATTTCATGATCGTCAGGCGTCCATCCGAAGCCTTTGTCCACGTGGCCTCCGGTGTGGGTTTTTCCGGGGAGCCACTCCTTTTCATGAAAACCCTCGATAATGAAGGACACGCACTGGTCGAGGTTCTGGGTGACGCCCTAGAAGGCGTGGATCAGATCGATGGACCCGGTGCACCTCTCCTGGGCGTGGTCATTGTGGCTGAAGGAGACGACCTTTGCGGCTCTTGGTATAAGGGAATCAGTGACATCCCCGCAGGCAGACTCGAGCCCCTGCAAATGGAAGGGGGAAAGGGCGCTCTGCTCATGGGTGTGGTGACGAGAATGGATGAGAAGCGAAAGGACAATCCCCCCCGAGCGCCCCATTTGAACTCAGTGCTTGAGACCCACCCTATCGGACAGGGACTGGCCTTTTTGGGCCACGGAATCGGCCTGGCCGATGCCGCCCTCTGTGAAAATGGCGGGTCCATAGAGGAATGCCTTAAAGAGCTGGCCGACCTGAACCAGGTCCGGACCGTCTTTCGAATCGAGGCCGATAGCCGGATTCGGGGCACTCGAATGTGGGTGTTCCGGCCGTCCAGAATCCGCGGGGGCGAGGAGAAGCTTCTGCAGGTGGACGTGGAAACGGATGAGGAGTTCATCGAGCCCTGGGAGATCATTACGCGGCGGCTGTATGCAGACGCAGGCCGGGTCATCCTCCGCCCCATTCACGGAGGATACACGGCCAAGACCTTTGAGGTGGACAGCTACGGCAGGGACGGCCGGCGGTGGATCCCCACGGTGCTCAAAATCGCCCGCGCCGAAATCTCCAGGCGGGAGGAGGCGGCGTTCCGGCGCCACGTGGAAAAGACGATTCTGAACAACAGCACGTCCATCATGGGATCTGCAGGTCATGGTGAGTGGATGGGGCTGCGGTACAACTTCGTGGGAATCGGAGGTCCGGGCAGCCGATTGACCTGGCTCGGAGAGCACGTTCGAAGCCGTCCGGTCGAGGCCCTGATTCCCCTTTTTAAACAACTTTTCACCGGGGTTCTCAAGCCCTGGTATGGCCAGCCCCGGTGGGAGGAAACCTATTTGTTCGATGAGCACGATCCTGCGCCTCTGTTCTCCCGCATCCCGGAGGACGCCCGAAGAGACCTTTCCATTGACCCCCATGACGAGAGCATCTCCTGCGCCCCTCGGGAGGGCTCGCTCCCCAACCCCTACCGCTTCTTGAGGGAGGAGTTTCCCCTACGGAAGCGCGAGGCCCGCCTCTGGTACCGCTCCATCTGTCACGGGGACCTGAACATGCAGAATGTTCTGGTGGATGAACGGGACAACCTCTACGTTATCGACTACTCCGAGACCGGCCTCCGGAACGTGGTTTCTGATTTTGCCCGTTTGGAGGCCATCCTGAAAATCGAAATGACCCGTCTCGAGAACGAAACAGACCTGAGGGCATTGATGGAATTCGAAGAGGCCTTGGAAGCCGCTTCCGCCCTAGGCAGAACCGCTTCTTTTCTTTACCACGGTACAGATCCCATGGTGCCCAAGGCCTATGAGCTGATCAGCCTGCTGCGCTCTTTCGCCGACCGCGCAACGATTTTCGAAACAGACATGACACCTTACTGGCTGGCCCTGCTCCAGTGGACCCTGCCGGTGGTCTCCTACCCCAGCGCCAACCTCCTGCAGAAGCGCTTCTCCGCTTACAGCGCCGGGCTCCTGGTGCGGAACATCACGTCCCGTACGTGATGGATTTCACGGAAAAATATACCTGAAGGACCCCATTCCCCCATATGCTCCAAAGAGGTAAGATGTTTGGGTTGTAGAGAAAAAAGTTTAGGCTTGGTCCCGGCGGGTTCGTGGCGTTTCAAGGGCGCCGGAATCGATGGATCACGCGCTCATAAAACGAGAGCGTATCCGCGGCCACTGCAGGCCAGCTAAAGCGTTCCTCCACCCGGCGTCTCGCCTTTTCAGCCATCGCCCTGCGGGTTTCCGGTTCTCGCATCAGACTTTCCACCGCCCGGGCCAAGTCCCGGGCGAACCGGTCCGGGTCCCGGGGCTCCGGCCGAGAAGGCCCCAGAGGTTCGAAGGGGACGAGGATTCCGGTCTCATCCTGGGCCACGGCATCAGGGATTCCGCCGACCGACGAGGCCACTACCGGCGTGCCGCAGGCCATGGCCTCCAGGTTGATGATGCCGAAGGGCTCGTACACCGAAGGGCACACAAAGACGGCGGCATGGCTGTACAGGACCGGAAGGTCCTCCGGCGGCACCGTCTCCTCCTTCCAGATCACCCGGTGGAGGGAATGACGGCGGAGCGCATCCACCCCGCGAGCGGTCTCCTGCCGGACCGCCTCGGTATCCGGAGAGCCTGCGCACAACACAACCTGAATGGGGAGCTGGATATGGACGGCCATTCGAAGAAAGTGAGCGATTCCCTTCTGGCGGGTCATGCGGGCCACCATAAGGATATAGGGTTGATCCGGATCGATTCCATACGACTCGAGCACCGAGGGCGCGTTGCAGGGATGGAAGTGAGTGTGGTCCACCCCGTTGGGGATGACCTCGATCCGGTCCTCGGGCACGCCATAAAGACGGCGTACGTCCTCCTTCATGGCGCTCGACACCGCGATTACGCCGTCGGCCTCGTGAAAGGCCGTGCGCTCGATCCAACAGGAGGCCTCATATCCCCGCCCGAGCTGCTCCGCCTTCCACGGTCGACGGGGCTCCAGGGAGTGGGTGGTCAGAACCAGAGGGGCTACGAGCATGCTTCGAAGAAGGCACCCGGCCAGGTGGGTGTACCAGGTGTGCGCATGAACAAGATCCGTGGGACCGGAAATGCCGGCCATAAAGGCCACATGGCCGAGGGTCTCCACGATCTTTTTCGAACCGGCGTTTCCACCGGACGGAGCGCAAGAGGGCACACCCACGACCTGCAGGTTTCGAGTGCGGGCGCGTTGGTCGCCGAAACAGGCCACACGAATCTGCACGTCTTGGTCCAGGCCGGCCAGTGCTTCGGCCAGGTGTGAAACATGAACACCGGCCCCGCCATAAATATGAGGGGGATATTCTTTGGTCAGGAGGGTGATGTCCAAGGGTCTCCTTTCTGTAACCTGAATTGAGCGTTTCAAATTGCATTCTATCGAAAAAACACTCAATATATCAAAGGTTTGTCATTAAAGGGGGCCGGTTTGAGTATCACCTTTTGCATGAAAGCGCTTCTTCGAAAAAAACTGCAATTTAAAACCCTTCGGGATTGCCGATTTTACCGAATCTGCGGCGTCATCAGGTGCTTCGCATACCAGAGTATAGCGAAGCACCATCTTCCTTGCATCTTCGGCAAATTCGACAATCGCTCAATTCAGGTGCAAACCGATCCGATTTCGCCCCTGGTTTCAGCGATCCGGATCCACGACTGCGGTTAACATTCGGGTTTTCGGTATAACGTGAATCGCCGCCGTTTGTCCACCCTTCCAAAGTGGAGAGTCACCATGGCTTCAAAGCCTCTGAGAGCACGTGATCGACGATTCAAAGGAGAA
>CAZQCK010000128.1:8947-9163 GCA_964591925.1 uncultured Desulfobacterales bacterium | reverse complement strand
GCGTGTGGGCGCGGGCATCGTGCTGGCCGCGTCGTTGAAGCCCGTATTCGAGGGGATGATCCGGGAGGAGCTGCTGCACGTGGTGCCGAACTTTGCCGAGGACGACCTGTTCCTGGACCGGGTGGGGATCGAGGATAAATTCCAGCGCACGGACCCGCTGCGGGTGCTCTTTTTGAGCAACCTGATTCCCGGTAAGGGCCACGAGGAGCTTCTGGA
>CAZQCK010000128.1:8266-8937 GCA_964591925.1 uncultured Desulfobacterales bacterium | reverse complement strand
GGTATGGTGAGATCATCGGCGGCGGGCAGCGTGAAGATGATTACCGGACGCTGGAGCACAATGCGGAGGTGCTTTTGAAGGCCGCGCAGGAATACCAGCAGATGATCCGCGACGAGTTCCAGCACCAGGTCCGGGTACCGCTGGAACGCTTCCAGAAAGAGATCGAGGAGCTTCTGGAGGCCTATCGAGGGCTCGGGTCGGAGGCTCGGGCGAGGATCCGCATCGACTATGCCGGGGGGTTCGAGCGCGAAGGGGACCGGGCGCGATTCCTCGAACGGACCCACGGGCTTTCGGGCGTGCATTATCATGGGGTGGTTTACGGGGCTGCGAAGCGGGACTTGTTTTTTCGAAGCCACCTGTTCTGCCTGCCCACCTCGAACCCTTACGAGGGCCAGCCCATCAGCATTCTGGAGGCCTATGCCTCGGGCTGCGTGGTGGCCACCACGGACCAGGGAGGGATCCCGGACGTGTTCCAGGACGGTGTGAACGGGTTTCACGTTCGGGCCGGCACAGGTGGGGTGTCCCTGCGCCGGATGCTGGAGGGGGTCCTGGGCGCACAGCACGTTCTTCTGCCCATGGCCCTTCACAACCGCGAGACGGCCTGGCGTCGCTATCGGACGCCGAGCTTCACGCGCGCCGTCGGCCGGATCCTGGAAGGGGTGGCCGATGGC
>CAZQCK010000128.1:0-8256 GCA_964591925.1 uncultured Desulfobacterales bacterium | reverse complement strand
CGCTTCAGCGGGATAATGCTCGAGAACGGAACATGCCTGTATGAGGATCTCCATCATCACGGTGGTGTACAACGGAGCGGAGGTGATCTCGGACTGCCTGCGAAGCGTCCAGGACCAGACCTACGACGATGTGGAGCACATCGTCGTGGACGGCGGCTCGTGTGACGGTACCCAGGACATCCTGTTGCGGCACCGGCCGCGGGTCTCCCGGATCGTGAGCGGCCCTGACAAGGGCCTCTACCACGCCATGAACAAGGGGCTCGACTTGGCCACGGGCGAGGTGGTGGGTTTTCTTCACTCGGACGACCTGTACGCGCACCGTCACGTGCTGGAGTGCGTGAGCGGGGTGTTGCGAGACCGGTCCGTGAACAGCTGCTACGGGGATCTGCAGTACGTGCGGAGGAAGAACCCACAGCAGGTCATTCGCTACTGGCGGTCGTCGGCGTACGCCCCCGGGCGGTTTAGCAGGGGCTGGATGCCGCCCAACCCTACGTTTTTTGTTCGAAAGGCAGCCTATGAGCGTTGTGGGGGCTTTGATACGCGATTTCGCATTGCTGCGGACTACGAGCTCATGCTGAGGTTTCTGGAGGTTCACGGCATGTCGACCCATTACATCCAGGACGTGCTCGTGCATATGCGTACCGGCGGGGTGAGCAACCGAAATCCGAGAACGATCATTCGAAAGACGCTTGAGGACATTCGCGCATGGCGGGTGAACGGCTTGCCCGGCGGCGCGTGTGCTGTCCTGCTGAAAAACGTCTCCAAGCTGCCGCAGTTTCTACTGAGACCCAAACCGGGACCGACCAGGCGTCTGATTCGGGCGACTTGAGCCGCGAGGATTCGGGGTTATGGGCCGAGCGTACCAACGGATGCTGCTGATGCTGAACCTCCTGGTTTTTGCCGGGATCCTGTGGGCGGGATATTGGGTCATTCAGGACTGGAGGGCTGTGGAGCGAGTTGCGCCCGAGGTCTCGAGTGGTTTCTCTCCATCCGGGGAGCTTGATGATCGCAGGAGAGGCAAGGACGAGGCCCACAAGGATGTTCGCCGGTTGATGCAGCAGGACATCTTCGGAACGACCCCGGTTAGGGCCTCGAGCAACCCGATCGCCACGCCTGAGAGGGAGGAGGTTCGGGCCACAGACCTGAACCTCCGGCTTCATGGGACGGTGATCGGCCGGGACCGGCCATCCTACGCGATCATCGGCAGGGAGAGAGAGAAGCAGCAGGAGCTTTACTTCGAGGACGACTACGTGAATGACGCTCGAATTCTTCGCATTCTTCCGGACCGTGTGATCATCGACCGGAGCGGCGAGCGACAGGCTCTGCTGCTGCACCCGGAGTCCGGTTCCGGCGGGAAGCCGGGCGTAGGTGTGGAACAAACGGGCCGCACCGGTACCGGGCGACCCGAAAAACCGCGGAGCAAAAACCAAGGCATCCCCTGAGCCGCGGGCTTCTTGTCAAGGAGAACCGAAGAAGCGCATGAAGACCCACCTGAGACCATGGCTCTATGTGATGTTTCTGCTGGGATTGATCGGACCGGCTTGCTGGTCCTCGGTTCCGGTTCGGGCCGAGGACCGGGAGCCCGGGGATGGCCGATCGAGCGCCGCGTATGTTACGATGAACTTCGAGGACGTGGAGCTGGAAGTGCTCATCAAGTTCATCAGCGACCTCACCGGCCGGAACTTTCTCGTGGATCCTGCGGTGCGCGGGCAGGTGACGGTGATCTCCCCCAAAAAGGTGAGCGTGGAGGAGGCCTACGAGGTGTTCCTCTCCGTGCTCGAGGTGCATGGGTTCGCCACCGTGGAGGCCGGACGGATCACGAAGATCGTGCCCATGGTGGGGGCCAGCGCGCGGGCTCTGGACACCGTGGGCCCGGATGGAAGGGGTGATCGGACCGATCGTATGATCACCCGGCTGGTGCCGCTCGAGCACGCGGGGGTGCAGGTCCTGTCCAGGCTGCTGCGGCCTTTGATCCCCAAGCAGGGCTTGGTGATCCCCTATGATCAGACCAACACCTTGATCGTCACGGATACAGCCTCCAACATTCAGCGCCTTCTCGGCATCATCGAGGCCCTGGACCGCCCGGGCGATGAGGAGATCCGCATTCTGGATCTGCAGCACGCGGACGCCGAGACCCTGGCTCGGGACCTGACGCGCCTGATGCAGCAGCGTGGAAAAAAGGCGCCCGCGGTCGAGTCGTTCGTCATCATTCCGGACCGGCGTACCAACAGCCTTGTGGTGCGCGCAGAGGCCGAGCGCATCAAGGAGGTCCGCGGTCTCGTCAAGCAGCTGGACCGGGAGACGGTGCGCTCTCGAGGCGGGATCCACATCTACGCCTTGGAGAACGCTGTGGCCGAGGACCTGGCCGGCGTGCTCATGGAGATCCCCGGCAAAGGGGGAGAGCAGGGCGAGGAGGGCGCAAAGCGGGCCCCCATCGTGTCCCGGGGTGTGCAGATCACGGCGGACAAAGCCACGAACACTTTGGTGATCATCGCCGACCCTGAGGAGTACCAGGTGCTCGAACAGGTGATCCAGAAGCTGGACGTGCCCCGGATCATGGTGTACGTGGAGGCCTTGATCGTGGAGGCGACCAGCACCCGGGCCCTGGATCTGGGCGTGGAGTGGCAGGTGGGCAACGCCTATGACGGCGGCTATAACAACGAAGAATCGGCCGAGCAAGGGGGGGCCTGGCTGGGGGCATCCCGGGGACCGGACGCGCTTATCTCCGAGCTGGCGTCCAAGGGCAAGATCCCCGCGGGGTTTTCCGCCGGCGTGATCGGGCGGGCCATAACCCTGGGAGATTTGGTGTTTCCATCCCTGGGGGCGTTCATTCGCGCGGCCGAGGCGGACTCGGACTTCAACATCCTGTCCACACCCCAGATTCTCACCCTGGACAACGAGGAGGCCACCATCGAGGTGGGTCAGAACATTCCCTTTTTGACCCAGGTGGACCAGGGCACCGAGGTGACCTCCCGGGCCATTCAGAACTTCGAGTACAAGGACGTTGGGGTGTCCCTCAAGGTGACCCCCCACATCAATCGAAACCGCATGGTCCGGTTGGAGGTGGAGCAGAGCACCAAGTCCGTGGTGGAGCGGACCGCCCTGGGCGGAAGCGTGCTGGCCCCCACCACCACGTTTCGGACCGCCCAGACCACCCTCACGGTGCGGGACGGCGAGACCGCGGTCATCGGCGGCCTGATCGGGACCGTATGGACCGGAGCAAGGACCAGACGCCGTGCCTCGGAAACGTCACGGGGCTGGGGTGGCTGTTCAAGAACACATCGGACCGGAGCGAGAAGACGAACCTCCTGGTGTTTCTGACCCCCCACATCATTCTGACGCCGGAGGAAGGGCGGAAGATATACGAGGGCAAGCGAAAGGAACTCCAGGAGATGATCGACCGGACCCGCGAGGGGCAGGATATCGAGCCTCTCCGGCGCCTGGACAAGGACAAACAGACCCTCGAGGACGTGCTGCCGCCCGAGGATTGATTCGCTGCCGTTGCCGGCGCCGCCGGCCCGGTCTCATCATCAAGGACGAAACCCCATGGGATCCGATCGTGCAAGGCGGGATGTGGCCGTTGTCGTGCCCATGTACAAGGAGCGGCTGTCCCCCGAGGAGAGGATCTCGCTCAAGCACCTGGACCGGTTCCTGGGACCTTACGACCGGTACATCGTGGCACCCGCCTGGTTGAACCCTGCCCGGGAGGGTTTTCGGGTCCTGCACTTTCCCAATCGCCACTTCAGAAGCCTGATGGCCTACTCCCAGCTGATGCTGATGGACAAGCTCTATGCGGCCTTTCAGGACTACGAGTATATTCTGATCTATCACACCGACGCCCTGGTTTTCTCCGATCAGCTGCTCGCGTGGTGCGCTCAAGGGTACGACTACATCGGGGCCCCCTGGTTTCGACAGGTCCTCGGCCCCACCTACCCGTTTCGGGACGCGTGCGGCAATGGCGGGTTTTCCCTTAGGCATGTGAAAAGCGCCCGCAGGGTGCTCCGAGATCTCCGCATGCCCTGGTCCGAGACCCTGCGCCGGCTCGTCCTGACCCTACCCAAAAAGCTGGTGCGGGGCGAGCCCTTCCTCTACACTCTTATCCAGTCTTGGACCCAATCGGCGCCTCACCGGACGATGTGGTTCGAGGACCGGTTCTGGTCATTCGAGGTGCCGAGGCACGTTCCGGGCTTTCGCATTCCCGGGGCGCAGGAAGGCCTGTCGTTCGCCTTTGAGCTTGATCCCCGGTTCTGCTTCGAGCGGAACCAGAGGCGGCTTCCGTTTGGCTGCCACAAGTGGACAGCCGATCCGGATTTCTGGGAGCCGTACCTGATAAGGGACTGAAGCGTGCGCCCTCGGGCCTTCCGGTTCCCTGGAGAGTCCGGCTAATGCTTCCCCCCCGGCAGGATAGAGTCCTTCAACCGGATCATGCTCCTGAAGTCGTCTCGATTGAAGAGCGCTTGAAAGCCCACAAATACTCCCAGGCAGGCGGCCGTTCCCGAAATCATCGGCTGAATGGTCCCCGCAGTCCATTGTCTGGCCGCCGACCCCGCGAGAAACGCCAAGGCGCCGCCCAGGATCTGAGGTCGGATGCCGTTCAACTGCCGGATCAGACTGAAGCGAACGAGCTTGTTCGTGTAGTAGGCATTGATGATCAGCGCGAGGAAGGAAACGGCGATCTCCCCCTGGATGATTTGCATCACCCCGAATCGGTACATCACGGCCACATTGGCAATCCGCAAGGCGTTTTTGATCAGCGTCAGGTGAAAGCTCAGGTTGCTCTTTCCCTGCGCAAGGAGCACCTGGACGTTGATCAGATGGATGGGGTAGAGAATGCCCGCGATGCAGAGGAGTTGGAAGTACGGGGTCATGGGCGCCCACTTCTCGGTCAGGAGGAACACGATCAGCGGGTCCGCGATCACGATGAGGGTGACCAGAAGGGGCATCATGATGAAAAAGGAGTGGCTCAGGAAGCTTTGAATCACCTCTCTGAGCCCGGCCTTGTCATGCTGTCGCCGGCTCAGGATAGGGAACACGACCGAGCTCACGGCTCCGGGGACCTGCTCGGAGGCCAGCACTTGGAAGTTCCGGGCCTTGGTAAAGAACCCCAGCTGCGCCATGGGAAAGAGCTTGCCGATGGTCAGTACGTAGATGTCGTCAAACGCCTTTTGGATCATGTTGGCGAGGAGAATCCAGAAGCCGAACGAGAACAACCGCTTGAACGAGGGTATGGAAAACTGCCAGGAAGGCCGCCAGTCGGATGCGAGCCACAACCCGGCCGTGTTCACGACTTGGATGGTCATGTTCTGGGTGACCAGGGCCCATACCCCGAGACCGGCATAGGCCGCCAGGATGCCCAAAACGCCCCCCAGGGCCGTTGCCGTTACGCTGACAATGCTCTTGGCCTTGAACTGGATGTCCCGGACGAACTTGGCCGTTTGGATGATGCCCAGTGAGTTGGCGATCAACGCGAGGGCCGCTACGCGAATGAGCTGGGACAAGCCGGGCTGGTCGTAAAAACCGGCGACTAGGGGCGCGCAAAACCAGAGCACTCCGTACGCAAAAAAGCTCAGCACGAGGTTGCAGTAAAACATGGTGTTCGCGTCGCGCTCGCTGACGGTGGACTGCTGGACGTAGGCGACGCCGAAGCCCCCTGCGATTATCACGTGCGCGATGTTGAAGAAGACGATCATCATGCCGATCAGGCCGTAGTCCTCAGGCATCAGCAGCCGGGCAAGCACGACCCCGAGAAGAAATCCCACCACGCGAGCCCCGATCTTGTCGATCAAGTTCCAGAGTACGCCACGAACGGCCTTGTCCTTGGTGGAAGTCATCGTTGCCGCTTGCTCTCCGAGGGTTGCTCAACAGGTTGTGCCCGAGTCCGGGCGCCGCGGCCGGATTATGGGGCAGGGCCGGCTGGTTCGTTCGAACACCGAAAAGGCGGGTTCGAGAGGTCGGAAACAATCGGGCGGCCCCGCCGGACCGATATTGACACGTGAAAGGCCTGTGTTATGCTACCTCTTGCGCGTGCAGTTTAGTATTCAGGGTGGGTTTTGTAAAGCCGGGGTTGGGCGCGGATCTTCGAAAGCGGGGGAGCGGGATTGGCAGAGGGCAGCCGCTTTGTTCAAGGCCTTTTCGAGAGGGTCCATCAGCGCATTGGGACCGCCTTCCGCCGGCACGTCCGCAATGGGTACCATCTCCACAACACCAGGGAGCTTTTGAAGAACCGGAAACGGCTGTCGGAGGTGCGGGCCGCCCGGGGCGACATCTTTTCCAAGGCAAACCCCAAGGTGTCGGTCCTGATCCCCACCTACAATCGAAGGACGCTCTTGACGGAAAGGGCCCTTCCCTCGGTGCTCCGACAGACCCACGCGAACATCGAGGTGGTGGTGGTGGGGGACCATTGCACGGACGACACCGCAGAGGCCATGGGGCGGATTCGGGACGCGCGTGTTCGTTTCCTGAACCTGGCGCAGCGGGGCGACTACCCTGAGGTCCCCCAGGACCGTTGGATGGTGGCCGGGACCAAGCCCGCCAATCAGGCCATCCGCCTCGCCTCCGGGGACTGGTTCACCTGCCTGGACGACGACGACGCCTTGGCCGAGGACCACGTCGAACGGCTCCTGGATTTTGCCGCGCGCGGCCGGTACGAGATGGTCTACGGTCAGGTGGCCATGGAGAAGGCACCCGCACGTTGGAAAACCGTGGGGGCCTGGCCTTTGAGGCTGGGAGGCATTTCCCACCTCGCGGTGCTCTATCACGCCTCACTTCGGTTCTTTCAGTACGATATTCATTCCTGGCGGTACGGCGAACCGGCGGACTGGAACATGTGGCGGCGAATGAAGCAGGCCGGCGTTCGCATCGGTTTCTTGGACCAGGTGGTGGGAAAACACTACTTGGAGGGCACGACCATCGAGGAGGCAATCCGGGCCTGATCGGTTTGAGCTCGTGGAGAGATCATGGGGGCACACTTGGTCCGGCGCATCTTTGAAGGCCACGCCAGGGGGGATGATCTCTTTGATCATCGTGGTCTCGATCCTCGGGTTGCTTCTCCTTTGCGAACTCCTGTTGCGAAATGTGATTGGACTTGGCCATCCCGTCGTCTACGACTCGTCCCCCCCTCTACGGCTATCGCCCCTTGCCCAACAAGCATTACCAAAGGTTTCACGGATCCAGGATTGCTTTCAACAACCTGGGGCTTCGATTCAGCGAGGATTGGGACAGGGACCGGAGCAACAAGATCCTTTTTGTCGGTGATTCAGTGACGTATGGGAACTCTTATATTGCCAATGACGAGATTTTTTCCCAATCCATCCGTTGTTTCATGACGGTATTCATCTCAGCAAAAGCGGTCATGCCTTGTGGGCGGAGCTGATCGTCGATGAGCTGTTCGAGACGTTGTTGTTGGACACAGCCTCGCTCGAGGCCGGCGCTTGATCCGTTCACGTCCGTGCAGGAGAGGATGATGGGCATGTGGAACACCGAACATCGCACAAGGGGGGGGACGATTCTGTGGCTCCTCCTGACGGCGCTCCTGTTGTACACGGTCCCGAGTGTCCACGCCGGAAAGGCTTGGGCCCGGGATGCTTCGGGATCGGACGCGGTCTCGCCCGGGGTGGGCGGCGAAGCGGTGTGGAGCAACGTCCAGTACGCCCTTCGAACCTGGGCCCCGCCAGGCTGCCAGGATCTGGTGATGCACCTGATCGGGCGGGGGAATTACGGGCGTTTCGGGCTGAACGAGGACGAGTCCCTTTCGGCCGGGGACTTGGACGCCTGGCTGGACGAGCTCCAGGGCTTGATATCGGGAGAGGTGACCCTGGTCTATGACGCGGCCTGCTCCGGGAGATATCTTCCCGCGCTCACGCCTCGTTCGGGGAAGGAGCGGATGGTGATCGCCGGCACGCAGGGAGGGCTGGAGGCGGTTGCGGCGGAGGGGTATGCTTCGGAGTCCCCGACGGTGAGCGTGTTCTCGTCGCGCCAGGCGTTCGTGGACGTGATGCTGCCCGCGGAAGGCGGGAGCGTGGTACGGGGCGACCTGGACGGGGACTGGGATGTGGATGCGACGGCGCCGTCCGCTTCGGGTCCCGCCTCCGCTGATGCCGAGGACCTGGACATCAGCGTCCGGGAAGGACGCGTGACCCTGAAGGTGCAGGATGCGGAGCTCGCTCAAGTCTTGAAGGCCCTCTGCCGCAAGGCCGGAGTGAGGCTCACCCTGGGACCGGACATCAGCGGGCGGGTGAGTGCGCACCTGTCGGACGT
>CAZQCK010000127.1:0-9246 GCA_964591925.1 uncultured Desulfobacterales bacterium | reverse complement strand
AAGCCATCCATAACCCATTGGATCGGAGGCAACGATGGAAACCGGTCGCACCGCCAGATTTGAGGATGTCATCCCCCCAGGGATGGCAACAGCACTGGGGTTGGAAACCGATGAACTCTTTCGAGAGGCGCTTGAAAGCCTGTTAAAAGATAAAAAACGGCTCGCTTTGCGAGAACGGTTGGAAATCCTGTCCCGCTACGGGGTTTCAACGCTTTCGGAGCTGGAGGAAGGGATTGCACGGGGGCGCATCCCTGAACATCCGGCATGGGAGGACCTGATCGTTATAGAAAATCTATCTTCAAGCCTAAAGGACATCGATGCCTATATCGAGAATTTACAGGACCATGGAGACCATAGCGCTCAGTGAATTCAGCGATGTGGCAATAGGCGCCCAAATCCTGCGGTTACCGACTGGCGATCCCCTGAAGCTTCGGCTCGACATCGTGGATGGGTCCCTCCTGGACATCTATATCTCTTTAAGCGGTCGTTATTCCTACCATTGGGAGCGTCGCATGACACCCGCGGGGGACATCTACAGATATGATAATGCCCCTCATGAACGATGGCGGTCTCTCGAGAGCTTTCCAGCCCATTTTCACGACAGTGCAGCGAACCACGTTGTCGCCAGTCGGCTTGCAAGTGAACCCGACCAAGCTATCAGGCAGGTCCTCGGTTTTGTCCGTAAAAAGCTGGTATCCCGCGTGGATAGGTCAGGACGACAGGCATGTTGCTCGGAACGACCGTGAATCGCCCGTGCGGGCGGGGACAGGAAACGTCGCAGAAAGGAGACGCGAAGAAGCCCGCATGATACGAACCAAAAGCATTTACGATCCTCGCCGTGACATAAGAAGCGGTTTTCATAGTAAAGCCCTTTCAAAAGGTTCGGTCCAGCAGGAGGTGAGAGAAGTATCCAACCACCACCGAAAGATAAAAAGGCAGAAGCCGCTCCAAGGATTGGCCGTAGAAAACGACCGGTAGCAACAGGACAGGAAGGGGAACGAGCAACATGGCCCACCAGGTATGGGTCCATCCCCGGTGCCGGCCCAGGGCCGGCAACATGGCACAGAAGCCCAGAACCGCAGCCCACCGGTATAACCCCTTGATCATGAATGCGATATCCAGGAGGACCAGGATTAGATAGAACAGGTTCTGCCCCCTGGAATCCGTGTCGGTATCCGGAAACAGGGCCCCCATGAGGGCAGCCACGCCCAGGACCACCGCCGTCTCCGGGCTAGGCTGGGGCAGACCCAGCCATAAGGCTCCTGCAAAGCAGCCTCCCCACAAAACAGCTCCTCCCGCCACATGACCTCGGTAGCCGGGCATGTTCGCTCCATCGCATGAAACAAGGTGAATCAGGCAGGCGTGCCGATTTCAAGGACCTGCACCCAGCGCAACCCCCTTGTGCCCCGGTGCATCCTTGGGTATACATCCAAAATCGGCTCACCCGGCAGGCACCCTATCCTTGAGCCTCTTCGGCGTCAAGCCGGTCCCTGCCTTCCAGGCGGCAACGCGAACACTACGAACGGAGTGCGGTATGATCCCACTTGCCGATGACGCACCACGGACCCGGAAACCGCTGATAAACGTCCTTCTGCTCGCGGCCAACCTGGGAGTTTTTCTCTACCACCGGACGCTGTCCCCGTCGAACGCGGAACAGCTCTATTTCAGCCTGGGCTGCATTCCATACGAAATCACCCACCTGACCGATACCGGTCCCACCGCTCTGGTTCCACTGCCGTTGACCCTCATAACGGCCTTGTTTCTTCACGGAGGCTGGATCCACCTTGCCGCCAACCTGCTCTTCCTGTGGGTGTTCGGAAACGGGGTGGAGTCCAGGTTCGGCCATCTGCAATACGCCGTCTTCTTTCTTTTCTGCGGTATGGCGGCCTCCCTGAGCCAGGTGGCCTTTCAACCTGAGTCGCACATTCCGGTTGTCGGGGCGAGCGGAGCCGTCTCCGCCGTCATGGCGGCCTACCTGGTGTTCCATCCGACGGCGCGCATCAAGACCCTGGTCTTCCGGTTCGTCTTCTTTCAGGTGCTCCGCATCCCTGTGCTGGTCTTTCTCGGCACCTGGTTGGCGCTTCAGTTCCTGGCAGGCCTGTCTCAGCAGGGCGGCCACGGCGGTGTGGCATGGTTCGCCCACCTGGGGGGATTTGCTGCAGGGCTGGCGATCGCCTTGACAACAAGGTACAGGCAACGAAGCAGTTCCAAGGCCGCCAGGCGAAAACGACCATAGCCTCACCGTGTCGAGTGTGGCGCTTTTGCTGAGAACGCGGTGTCCGGGATACCCACACAAACCATTTCTTGACCGCCCGCAGGGTGACATGATAGGAGGTCGAAGGTTGTCTGCCATGCCGCAATCCGGTTTCCGCCAGAAGGTCCGGGCTTTGGGTCGTCTTCGGACCAATGAACATACCACCATGACCCTGCTCGCCATTCTCGTGGGGCTTCTAGGCGGCTATGGCGCAGTGGGCTTTCGATATCTGATCCAGTATTTGCAACTGCTCTTTTATGGAGCGGGTGACAATCTGCTCGATCTCGCCCTGGCCACTCCCTGGTATCTCCGTGTGATCATCCCCACCTTAGGCGGCCTCATCGTGGGCCCTGTGGTGTATTTCCTGGCCAACGAGGCCAAAGGGCACGGCGTACCCGAGGTCATGGAAGCGGTAGCGCTTCGAAGCGGTATGATCCGCAAGCGTGTGGTTCTGATCAAATCACTGGTCTCCGCCGTGTGCATTGCTACGGGAGGATCGGTGGGACGGGAAGGGCCCATCGTTCAGATCGGATCGGCCATCGGCTCCACCCTGGGGCAGGTCCTCCGTGTCTCAGCCGACCGAATCCGGACCCTTGTGGGTTGTGGGGCGGCGGCCGGAATCGCTGCAACCTTCAATGCCCCTATTGCAGGCAGCATGTTCGCCCTGGAGGTTGTTCTCGGCGACTTCGGTCTGGCCACCTTCAGTCCGATTGTAATTTCCGCCGTGGTCTCCACCGCCGTGAGCCGGCATTTCCTGGGCAACACACCGGCCTTTATCGTCCCCGAGTACCGCCTCATCAGCGCCTGGGAGCTCCCCTTATACATGATTCTGGGACTGGCCTGCGCGTTTGTGGCCGTAGGGTTCACGCGGTTTCTATACAGGATGGAGGACGGGTTCGAGTATTTTAGCTTTCCACCCTACCTTAAGGCCGGTCTGGGAGGTCTCGCACTGGGACTGATCGCCGTTCCGTTTCCCCAGGTCCTGGGCGTCGGTTATGGGTCCATAGACCTGGCCCTCTTGGAAAACCTCACCTGGCAACTCATGCTGGGCCTTGTGGCCTTCAAGCTTGTGGCCACCTCCATTACGCTGGGATCCGGCGGGTCAGGAGGCATCTTCGCCCCCTCCCTTTTCATCGGCGCCATGGCCGGCGGTGTGTTCGGTACGGCCTGCCACACGATTTTTCCCGCCATCACGGCCTCTCCAGGCGCTTACAGCATCGTAGGCATGGGCGCCGTGGTGAGCGGAACAACCCACGCACCCATGAGCGCCATCCTCATTCTTTTCGAGCTCACCGGAGACTACAAAATCATCCTGCCCCTCATGATCGCCTGCATCATGAGCTCGCTCGGAGCTCGACAGCTTCTCAAGGAGTCAATCTACACACTGAAGCTCGCGCGTCGCGGAATCAACCTGTACGAAGGCAAGGAGGTGAACGTCCTCAAATCCATCCGGGTGGGGGATGTGATGAACCCAGATGTGGAGGCCGTGGCTGAAAGCCTGCCCCTCGGAAAGCTCACCGAACGGCTGACCCGAAGCAAGTACAACACGTTCCCCGTGGTCAATGAGAAAGGAACGCTCACGGGGATTCTTTCACTTCTGGACTATCGCGACCTGGCTTTTGATCAAAACCTCCGCGACCTGGTGGTGGCCAAGGAGCTTGCCACTCCGGAAGTGGTGACGGTGACACCGGAAGATGATCTCTACAATGCCCTCGACAAGATCACTGTGGACGATTTCTCTCTGCTGCCCGTTGTGGCCTCGGACAACTCCGCCCTGCTGGTAGGCGTGCTCACCCGCCGGGACATCATCGGCGCCTACCAGAAGGCCATCATGAAGAAGTCCGTGCTCAACACCGAGCAGGGGATCAGGACCGGACATTCCTGAATTCCCTCTCCGGAACCGCATATTGCAAGGCCCGGGTCAAGGAAGGCGTCCCACGCGCCGGCTCGAACGGCATTCTCCTTTTTGTTCGCGCTTCGCTCGGACTCCACCCTTGACGAATTCGTGTATGGATAGGCACTACTCAACTTCTTCCACACAAATATTTCTATTCGTCAAAAGCCCTGACCTGAAGTGACCCCTCCCGGACAAGGGTTTCACCGTGGTCAAAGACTCCGGAGGCAGTCGGAAAGCCGATCCAGGCCCGCGGCAAGGTCCTCGCGGCCGAACCCGAACCGAACGTGGCGATCGCCGTAATGAAACACACGCGAGGGAACCAGCAGGACCCCGGTCTCCTGAACGAGTTGTTCACAAAACGCCAACGTATCCTCGATCTCCTCCATTCGAGGAAAGCATATGGTACCGCTCTGCGGGCGGATCCAGCGAAAATGCCGGCTGTGCTCATGAAAAAAGCGATCCAGCAGCTGAAGGTTTTTCTGAATCCGGGACCGCTGTAAGGCAAGAATCCGCTCCCGGCTGCGCAAGGCCGCCAGGGCCAGGATCTCACTCGGGGCGCTGTTGCAGATGGTCGTGTAGTCCTTGAGGAGAGCCGTCTTCGCAAGGACGTCATGATCCCGCGTGGCGATCCACCCTATTCGAAGCCCTGGAAGGCCGAAGGACTTGGAGAGCCCTCCCAGGGAGACGGCGGCGGTATATGATTCAAAGGCCGCCGGCAGACGGTCTTCGGGGTCAAGCTCCAGAAACCGGTACATCTCGTCCGACAGGAGATAGATACCGCGTTGACTCAACCATACCAAGAGTTCATCAAAGGTCTCCCGGTCCGGAAGGCCTCCGGTCGGGTTGTGGGGAAAATTGACGACCACCAGCTTGGTGTGTTCATGAACCAGGGATCTCAGCTCCTGCAAGTCGAATCGCCAACCTTGTCCCTCATCCGGTTTCCACATGGAGACATCACACCCGATGGACCGCGCCACCTCATACAGGGACTGATACCCTGGAAACGTGCACACCACGTGGTCCCCAGGCTCCAGGAGCGCCTGCATCAAGATGAAGATCCCTTCCTCCGGAACCACCACCAGGACATCCTCCCGCTCCGCCCCTTCATAGAGCCCGGCGACAGCCTCTCGAAGGACCGGATGCCCAAGGGTCTCGGTGTATCCCAGCCTCAAATCCCTCCACAACCTGCGCGACTCCATATCCGCCATGTCCAGCAGCTCCGACATGGACAGGGCCTCGCAATCCGAACTGGACAGCAGGTAACGGGCCGAAAACT
Source organism: uncultured Desulfobacterales bacterium (assembly GCA_964591925.1). GTDB lineage: Bacteria > Desulfobacterota > DSM-4660 > Desulfatiglandales > HGW-15 > JAIPEI01. The sequence continues at coordinate 3,819 of CAZQCK010000127.1, read as the reverse complement.
CATGCCTGGCGAAAAACCGCTCGAGGGCGAAGGGTTCAATCTTCATTCAGGGTCTACCTGTTCTCTCTGGTACGGATCCTTCCCGTATGCCGCCCCCAGCGGAAACTCCGCCATCACGGTGGTTCCCTTGCCGGGTATTGAATCCACATACAGCACTCCACCCACGTAAATGGCGCGCTCCCGCATAATCATCAAACCCAGAGGCCCTTCTGCAGAGAGACCGGAAACTGCTTCGTCCCACACGAACCCGCAGCCGTCATCCTCCACGGTAAGATACAAGGCATTGTTTCGAGCCGACAGGGTCAAGTGGATCTCATCACATCCGGAGTGTTTAACTGCGTTGAGTACGGCCTCTTGAGCGATACGGAATATGGCAAGCCCCAGATCATGATCCAGAGGTTCGGGTACTCCCCGAAAAAACAGATGCATTCGGCAACCATCCGATGAAACCTTCTCACGGATGGAATGAAGGGCGGGCACCACCCCAAGGCTTCTCAGAACACTGGGGTGAAGCTGACGGCTCCTGTCCCGCAGGCAGGCAATCGCTCTCTGCAAAGAGCCCACAATATGCTGCAATTGCTTCGCCTGGACGGAGTCAAGCTCTTTCAGATGCCTGTGGAAGTTTTCAATCCGCAGCTTGGCTCCGGCAATGGTCTGTCCCACCTCATCGTGGAGCATCATGGCTGTTTGGCGGCGATCCTCTTCCAAGCTGCTTACGAGCCGTTTGGCCAGATAGCGCCTCTTTTCGGCTTCGGTCTGCGCCCTGCTCTCCGATTCCACCAACTCTGCAGTCCGTTCTTTCACCCGCAGCTCGAGTTCTTCCTCGGTCCGCTTGCGCCTGGTGATGTCACGCAGGGTCACAATAAAACAAAGCGGGTCGCCCTGATCATCCAGCACCGGGGTGCCCCCGTACGAAGCGAACCAGGTCCGGCTGGAATCCTTGCGCCGCACGCGGACCTCGAAATCTCGAAAGGTCTCTCCCCGAAGTGCCCTTCCTATGGGCCATTCGTCGCCGGGCAAGAGACGATCCTGAACGTCGAACAGCTCGAAGATGTCTGCAAGCTCTTCAATGTGCCTCCGGAGGTTTGCGACGTTTTCCTCTCTGTGAATGGCCAAGGCCGCGGGGTTTATATCGATGAGATTGCCCGCCGGATCAAATACCACCACGCCTTCCGTCATCCCGCTGTGGCGGTCGAGCTCTCCAATGAAACCGAGCTTGCTTCGGGTGATCTCTTCGGCCACAGCCAGGCAGGTCCCGCCCAGTTCCTCTTCGGTCTCGCAGGTCAGCGCTTTCTGAAATATACGGTTGATGCCCTCAATGACGGCCTTCTGACGGCGGGATGCCTTTTCTACCTCCTGCATGCGGAGCAGGAAAATACTGTCCTTGCCAAGAACGGCATCCACCTGTCCGTCTCGCAGGGCGTCCAGCGCTTTCTCCGCCCGAGAGAGCCTTCGCTCCAGCTCTTCATAGGTGGGCCGTTGTCTTTCCACTATTGCTCGCTCCGCAATTCGAGTGCTTGGAGCACTTTTTCCCTATCCTGCAGGTTTCCATAGATGGTGGACTGCGGCGGGGGTGACACCTTGACGAGGGCGGGCGTCAGGAAGATCTTTTTATCCAGGGCGGCGTGCGGGCATTCAAACACATTCACCACCTCTATGGTATGACGTCCGGCCAGGTGGGTCTCGCACACGGACCTGATATTGTTGTCGGCCCTTAGGGAATGCAGCTCACCACCGGCCACGAACAGCTGAAGCACCACGGTTTCCCGTTTGAAAAGGTCATCCGATCTTTTTTGTCCTTATGACCTGTTATATAGATTGAAGCCCTTCCGAGCAATCAGAAAAACAACGGAGTTGCAGGAGCCTGAATTAAGGAGCAGGCCCGTCACCGGGTTGCCCCCCCGGGTCCGATTCCTTGGCCGCAGAGAAAACAATATCCCCCTTATTGTGGATTCCGATAAGGTGAAGCCACCACGAAAGGGTGGACATCTCAAGAGGCCTGATCTATATGGACCAAAGGCGATTTTCTCATGTGAGAAAAGAGGAGAAAGAGCACTTACACCTGTAACAGGTTCAAATCAGAATGAAACAAACCGCTTTAGTGGATAAGTCGGTGGGAGGGCTGATCAGCGCCCTGAGCGCCTACATGATCTGGGGGTTTACTCCCCTCTATTTCAAAACCTTGAAACAGGTGCCCCCCTTTGAGATCCTGATGCATCGCATGGTCTGGTCGTTCATCCTGCTGCTCATGCTGGTATGGGTTTTCGGGCGTACACACACCCTTCTGACGACCTTGAAAAACCTGCAGGCCATGGGGATTCTGGTGGGCACGACCCTTATTGTCGGACTCAACTGGTTTTTGTTCATCTGGGCGATCAACAACAACCGGATTCTGGATGCCAGCCTGGGCTATTTCATTTGCCCGCTGGTCAATGTCAGCCTGGGGGCGTTGATCCTGCGGGAGCATCTGCGCCGACTGCAATGGGCCGCGGTCATGTTTGCAGCTGCCTCTGTATTCTACCTTACGTTCACCCTGGGTGCATTTCCGTGGGTCTCATTAACCCTGGCCTTCAGCTTCGGGTTCTACGGCCTGATTCGAAAGACCGCACCTGTGGAGGCTCTGGAAGGATTGGCGATTGAAACCATGCTCATGTTCGTTCCGGCGGTCCTCTACCTATGGTGGCTGGACGGGCATGCCGACGGAGCCTTTTTACGGGTGAGCGGGCACATCGATCTGTTGCTGATGGGCACCGCCCTGGCCACGGCCGTACCCCTGTTGCTTTTTAATCTCGGGGCCCGCCGCCTGCATCTGGCCACCATCGGTTTTCTGCAGTATATCGCTCCCAGCTGCACGTTTGTGCTGGCTGTGTTCATTTACCATGAGCCCTTTTCTACGGCCAAGGCCCTTGCCTTCGCCGTCATCTGGGCGGCACTGGGCCTTTACAGCTATGACAGTGTCAGTCTTCACTACAAAATGGTCCGTCGAATGACGGGTTAGATATTTTGGATTTTTTCAGATAGGCGGCAACCTGAAACGCGGAATTTTGACTTTTTACGAGGCCGTCAAAGATAGGTTCGAACCTGTTTACGTCCACACCCGGGCGGCCCCGGTCACCAAAATGTAGGCCCCTGCGCCGAACTTGGCCACCAGCCCGAAGACCCTGCCCCACAACGCACCCCTGGAGGCGTGGAGGGACTCGGCCAAGCTCCGCCCGGAAAGAATCTCCAGGGCCAGGCAACCCAGAAAGGCCCCGATCACGGCACCCAACAGAACCCCCACCCCCAGAAAAAGAGGGGCCATCAAAATGGATCCTGCAATGCCGCCCAGGAAGGCACCCCAGGCTCCTCCCCTGGTCCCGCCGTAACGCCGTGCGCCCACCAACTGGCTCCAAAACTCGATGAGTTCGGCCACACCGGCCAAGGCCAGGAGAAGCAGGAAAAACCACAAGCCGGCAGGCATGTCCGGGTGGAACCATCTCCATAATCCCAGCAGCCCGATGTTGACCCAGTTGCCGGGCAGCCCGACGATATTAACCAGCAGCCCAACGCCCAACAACGATATAAACAGAATCTCGAAAATAGAAGAAAGCATCATTAGTACTCACAAATTAGCAAGCAGCCCAATTCTTCGATTTTTTTGAAGTTTTTGGGCAATCTTCCCATCGACTGAAACGATCGGAGCCGGCTTTGAGCTTCTGCGCAGACTCTTCGCCATAAGCCGAGATAGGCCCCCTAACTGGTTTCCATCCAGAAAGGGTCTTTTTTGCCAATCTCATCGTCGATCAGCGAGGTTCCTTGTGCGGCGTACGACAGTACGCC
>CAZQCK010000126.1:0-9306 GCA_964591925.1 uncultured Desulfobacterales bacterium | reverse complement strand
CGGCCTCCTATGTAACAGGATACGGTGAAAACGTTGCTCATGATACGCTACATTGACCAGCATCGCAAGAACTCCGGCAGAATTCCAGCATGTTCTTTTGCTGGAAGCAGCCTGGGCCGGGCGGCTTCAGGTTCGCGGTAGTGGAGGTCCCACGGTCCCTTGTAGCCGGGCTGACAGACGGACCCTGAACCCGGTCGGAAGAATGGTCGCAGGAATGGTTGACCCCGTGGATGAATATCAGGTATGTGTTCAAAGGCCTCTCCACGGAGGGGAGGCCGCGCGGAAAGGGATCGGTCCAAAATCCATGAAACAAGAGCAAAGCTGGATACGAGCATGTACGCCGGAGCTGCAGAAGCCCAGCCTGGAAGACAACACGGCCGATGTGGACAGGCTTGTCAAGGGGATCCGAAAACAGTTGAGCGGGGAGGATGTCCGTGTGGATCTGCCCCTTATGAGGCGGATCCCCGGAGTGTTGAGGGATTGTGAGTATCGGGTGCAAGCCGTAGTGGCAAAGTCAGGAGGCGTATGGCGTCTTCTGGAGGTGCTTCCCGCAGAGGATCGCTCCGGTCTCTTCGGAACCCCCGTGGACGTAGGAACCTCCACGGTGGTGGTGCGGCTTGTGGACCTGGAGAGGGGTGATGTGGTTGCCGAAAGCGGATTCCTCAATCCGCAAACCGGCTATGGAGAGGACATTCTCACCCGCATTCACTTCGCTTCACAGGAGGGAGGCCTGGATACCCTCAGGCGTGTCCTTCTGAAGGCCCTCAACGCCGAGATCGCACGGTTGGCTGAGACGCAGGGGATCTCCCCGAGCCGGGTCCTCGGCGCCTCCCTGGCCGGCAACACCACCATGACCCATTTCCTTCTGGGGCTGAATCCTTTCTGGCTCTGCCGCGAACCCTATATTCCGGCGGTGAACCGACCGGATTTCCTCAGGGCCTTTGAGGCGGGCCTCGAAATCCACGAGCAGGCCCCTGTGCTTGTGTTTCCCAACGTGGGAAGCTACTTCGGGGGCGACCTGATCGCCGGAGTCCTGGCCTCGGGCATGGACCGCTCCGATTTTACGGGTATTCTGGTGGACGTGGGCACGAACGCCGAGGTCGTTTTGGGAAATCGGCAATGGCTCATGGCTTGCGCAGGGGCAGCCGGACCGGCTCTGGAAGGCGGGGTGGCGCAAATGGGCATGATGGCCGCTCCGGGGGTGATTGATCGTGTGCAATGGGATTCTGAAGGGGGAAAACCGGTCATCCACACCATCGGCGATCAACGGCCGATCGGTATCTGCGGCTCCGGGCTGATTGACCTGGCCGGCCGATTGTTTCTCGCCGGCATGATCGACATGCGCGGCAAGTTTGTCCCCGATGTGTGCGGAGATCGTTTGCGGGAAGAGGACGGTGTTAGAGTTTTTGAGGTGGTGCCGGCCTCGGATTCGGGCACCGGCGAAGCCCTTTACCTGAGTCAGCCGGATGTAGACTCTTTGATGCGCTCCAAGGCGGCCATGTACACGATTCTGACGACCGTCACAGACATGGTCGGGCTTTCCATGCAGGACCTGGACCGGTTCTTCATTGCCGGAACCTTCGGGTCGTACATCGATCCGAAGTCCGCGGTGACCCTGGGTATGATCCCGGACCTGCCTCTGGACCGATATGTGTCCCTTGGCAACACTTCCCTGGAAGGGGCTACGAAGGCCCTTTTGGATGAAGACGCGCCAACCGGAATCGAGGAGATCCGTGAGCGGATCACCTATATCGAGCTCAACGTCAATCAGGCGTTTATGAATCTTTTCAGCGCGGCCAAGTTTATTCCCCACACGGATCGCTCTCTCTTTCCGTCCGTGGCGGAATGGGAGGCGGCGGTTCGGCCCGGCTGCAAACCGTAGAGGCGTCTCTCCAGGGGCGACGCGGAAAGCTTCAGGTGTACGGACTGTGTCCTTCGTTCGCCTTGCTCTCCGCATTGCAGCTTGAACTCACCGGGAAAATCGACTAAGATACGTCCTTTTTCATCGCTGCAGCACAAGGTGTGGAGAGCGATTCGTGTTCATTACCTTCGAGGGCATGGAAGGCTGCGGTAAGACCACCCAGGTGCATCGCCTGGCAGAGTCCTTGGCCTCCAGAGGCATTCGGGTTGTACGGACCTTTGAGCCGGGAGGGACTCCCGCCGGAGAGAAGATCCGCCGTATCCTCCTGGATCGCGACAACAGCGACCTGGTTCCCACGGCCGAGTTGTGCCTTTACGAGGCCGACCGGGCCCAGCACGTGACCAGGGTCATTCGGCCCGCTCTGGAAAGGGGCGACTGGGTCGTCTGTGATCGTTTCTGCGATGCCACGGTGGTGTACCAGGGGATGGCGCGTAGACAGGATCCGGAGTTGATCCGCACATTGAACCACACCGTCACCGGGGGCATTCGACCGGACCGCACGTTTCTTCTGGATTGTCCAGTGGAGCAAGGGCTGAGCCGGGCGTTTCAAAGGGACCGTTCCGGGGCGGCTGAGCGTCAGGATCGGTTTGAACGCGAAGACCTGGAGTTCCACCGGGTTGTTCGAGAGGGCTACCTGGAGATCGCGAGACAGGAACCGGATCGGTACGTGGTCATCGATGCCTCCCAGGGGCCGGACGGGATCGAAGCGGCCGTGTTTGAATCCATTGTTCCCTTTTTGAAACCTTCGTGAACACGAAGGGAGAAGCAGACATGGCCCTGGAGAACAACGAGGGGGAAGGGACCCGCATCAAGGGCTTTTTCGAGATCGTCGGCCAGGAATCCGCTGTCGATTTTCTCAAGCATGTTCTGGAAGGATCCAAGATCCCTCATGCCTATCTCTTCACCGGCATTCCCGGCATAGGTAAGACGACCGCGGCGCTTGCGTTTGCCCGGGCGTTGAACTGTATGCATTCGGTGGAGGGTGAAGGGTGCGGGCGGTGTGCTACCTGCCGGCAGATGGCAGGGGGCAACTTTCCGGACCTGGACATTATGCGGCCGGTCCGCCGGGTCATTGGGGTCGAACAGGTTCGCGAACTCACCCGTCGTGTCGGTTTCAAGACCGTATCGGGGCGGTACAGGGTGAGCGTGATCCAGCGGGCCGACGCCATGACCGTGGAGGCGGCGAACGCGTTTCTCAAGACATTGGAGGAGCCGCCGCCGGGCAACATTCTTATTCTGGAGGCACTGGAAAAGAAGGACCTGTTGCCCACCATCCTCTCCCGCTGCCAGAAGGTCCCCTTCCATCCGGTGCCTGCGGAGGCCTTGTCTGCGTTGCTTTGCGAGGAGACCGGCGTTTCCGTGGAAACGGCGGGGGTACTGGCCAGGCTCTCCGAAGGCAGCGTGGGCCGCGCCCTCGGCATGGCGCAGAGCAGCGAGTTCAGCGAGCGCCGTTCGGCGCACATGCAGGTGATCACAGGTCTTCCCGGCAGGTCTTTTTCAAAGATCCTGAGTGACGCCGTGGGTTATTCCGGGGAAGAGAAGAAACGGAGTGGTGGGACAGAGGAATCCGAGGAAAGGGGGCTCAACGGTGTGCTGGCCCTCTGGAAGACGTGCTTTCGAGACATGCTGGTTCTCAAATCCCGGGGGGCGCGAGACCTCCTCGTGCTCGGGGATGATGACGGCGCGTTGAAAAGGGCGTCCCAATTCTATACAATCAATGCCTTAGTGGAAAGCGTCGCCGTTCTGGATCGGGCCCAGAGAGAACTTTCCAGGTCCCGGAACCTGGATCTCTTGATGGAGACCACCTTGCTTTCTCTCAAAAGGGCCGCTGAAACAGGGCGGGCCGAACGTGGCGAAAAGGGATAGAGTAGTGGGCAAAGTTATCGGCGTTCAATTCGAGAAACACGGCCGGGTTTATGATTTCGACTCCGGGCATTTTGTCCTGCACAAGGGTGACCATGTTCTTGTGGAGACGGACAACGGCTCGGCCCTCGGTATGGTATGTACGGAGCCTCGGCCGCGAGCGGAGTCCTTGCCCCCGAGACATCTGATGCAAATCCACCGTCTGGCCAACAAAGGCGATTTGGAAAAGTTCCACAAAAAACGTCACGTGGAGGCGGAGGTTCATGAGTACTGCCAGGAGCGAATCGAGGCGCGTTCCATTCCCATGTGTTTAGTAACTGTGGAACGCCTGTTCGACGGCGGTAAGATCATGGTCTACTTCACCGCGGATGGGCGAGTGGACTTTCGCGAGTTGGTCAAGGATCTGGTCCGCCGCTTTCGCACGCGAATCGAGATGCGCCAGATCGGGGTTCGTCACGAGGCCAAGATGTTCGGAGGACTCGGCAGTTGTGGCCGGCAACTGTGTTGCGCCTCATTTCTTCAGACGTTTTCACCCGTTTCCATCAAGATGGCCAAGGAGCAGAACCTCTCCCTGAACCCCTCCAAGATCTCCGGCATGTGTGGCCGGCTCATGTGCTGCCTGACCTATGAGTTCGACTATTACGAGGAGATGGGCAAGAACGTCCCCAAGGTAGGCAAGCGGGTGAAGACGACTCAGGGCGAGGGAAAAGTGATTCGTCAGAACCTCCTGAAAGGGTTGTTGAACGTGGTGCTGGACTCAGGGGAAGAGGTGGAGCTTTCCACGGACGATGTGTTGAAGAACCGCAGACACCAAAAACGCCCTAAAAAAACATGACCGGGACATGATAGCCCCTGTGAATGACCGAGGTGTTTTGCAGAACCCCACAGATCTTCACGGCGGGTGCAATGTTGATCTACGCCCGGTAGTTTGAGCGGGCCGTGTTTCCACGGCCGAAAAGAGGTGGACATTGAGCGAGAGTTTCTATGTGACGACCCCGATTTACTATGTGAACGCCGAACCACATATCGGTCACGCGTACACCACCATTGTGGCGGATGTGGTCAGCCGTTACAATCGAATCGCCGGCCGGGAAACGTTCTTTCTCACGGGGACTGACGAGCACGGCGACAAGATCGTGACAGCCGCGGAAAAGGCCGGGATGACCCCCGATGCCTATGTGGACGAGATCAGTGGTCTGTTTCGGGCGCTGTGGCCCAAGCTGAACATAGGAAACGACCTGTTCATTCGGACCACGGACCCGGAGCACAAGGAATGTGTGCAGAGGATCCTCAGCACGGTCAACGACAAGGGCGACATCTACTTCAGCGAGTATACCGGCCTCTACTGCTTCGGCTGCGAGCGGTTCTATAACGAGCGGGAGCTCGAGGACGGCAAATGTCCGGATCATCAGACCGCGCCGGAGGAGATTCGGGAAGCCAACTACTTCTTTCGAATGAGCCGGTACCAGGACTGGCTCATCGATCATATTCAGAAAAACCCTGATTTCATTCGGCCGGAAAGGTATCGCAACGAGATCCTCTCCTTTCTCAAGGAGCCGCTGGAGGACCTCTGCATCTCGAGGCCCAAGTCTCGTCTCACCTGGGGCATAACCCTTCCTTTTGATGACAATTATGTGACCTATGTCTGGTTCGACGCACTCATCAATTATGTGTCCGCACTGGGATATCCCAATGGGGATTTGTTCAAACGCTTCTGGCCTTCCGCCCGGCATTTCATCGCCAAGGATATTCTGAAACCGCATGGTATCTACTGGCCCTGTATGCTGAAGGCCGCTGGAATCGAGCCTTACCGGCACTTGAACGTACACGGGTGGTGGCAGGTGAACACCGGCAAGATGTCCAAGAGCCTGGGAAACGTGGTGCGCCCCCTGGATCTGGTGGACGTGTACGGCCTGGATGCATTCCGCTACTTTCTCTTGCGGGAAATGGTGTTCGGTCTGGATTCCGAGTTCAGCGAAGAGGCCCTGGTGGGACGACTGAACGCCGATTTGGCCAATGACCTGGGCAATCTGGTGAGCCGAAGCCTGACCATGGTGGGAAAGTACTTCAAGGGAGAACTGCCCGCACCGGGAACACCCACTGAGGAAGACGACGAGCTTCGAGCCACTTCGCTGGCACTCATCGATTCGTATGTCGGCCATATGGAGTCGCTGGGTTTCCACAAGGCCCTGATGGCTGTGTGGGAGGTGATCGGGCGTCTCAATAAGTATATTGACTCTAATGCACCGTGGGTCCTGGCCAAAACCGATTCAAACCGTCTGGCCACGGTCATGCACCACGTGATCGCTCCCCTGCGAATCGTGTCCGGTCTGCTCTGGCCTTTCATGCCCCGGACGGCCGAGACCATGCAGGGCCTGCTGGGGATGGAGGCCGGGGGAAGCGAGTTGACGCTGGGCGTCCTGAGGCGGTGGGAAGGCACAGGAGTCAGGTCCGGTTTCGGCAAACCGGTACAGCTGTTCCCGAGAGTGGATACGGGAAAAGAAAACAAAAAGCCGCCTTCAGATAAGTCCAAGGCGCGCAAAGCCGAAGGCCGCATAGATTTCCAGGATTTCCAGGGCCTCGATCTTCGAGTGGGGACTGTGACGCGGGCGGAAGACCTTCCCGAATCCAACAAGTTGATCAAGCTCACCGTGGATATCGGCGAGGAGCGCACCGTGGTGGCGGGCATAAAGGGACAGTACGTGTTATCCGAGCTCCTGGGGAGGCAGGTGGTGCTCCTGGCCAATCTCAAGCCTGCGAAGCTCATGGGGGTGGAGTCCCAGGGGATGGTGCTCGCCGCAGAGGACGAAACCGGGGTTCACCTCTTGAAGCCGGATGTTGTCACCACACCGGGAAGCCGTATTCGCTGAGGTTTCCGTTAGAACTGTTTCTCATGACCTTGAAAGTCGCCACCTTCAACGCCAATTCCATCCGCGCCCGCCTGGGAATAATCCTGCAATGGCTGGAGCAGGAATCCCCGGACTTCCTCGGCATTCAGGAGACCAAGGTGCAGGACAAGGATTTTCCGGTCGCCGCGTTCGAGGAGGCGGGATACCATGTCGCGTACAGGGGACAAAAATCCTACAACGGCGTCGCCGCTCTGTCCCGGGTTCCGGCGTCCGAGGTGCGGGTGGACCTCAGCGATTCCGGACCGGACGCTCAGGCCCGGTTCATCGGTCTGAAGATCGGGTCTGTGCGTTTTATCAATGTTTACGTTCCGCAAGGAACCGCAGTGGGCACGGACAACTTCGAGAAAAAGCTTCAGTGGCTTCGGGATCTGGGGGCGCATCTGCGGGCCGGTTATGATCCGCAATCATCCCTTCTGGTGACGGGGGACTTCAACGTGGCGCTGGATGCCCGGGACGTCCATGATCCTGAAGGTCTCGAAGGCCGGGTGTGCTTTCATCCTGAGGAGCGAAAGCTCATGCAGGAGATCCTCGATTGGGGTCTTGTGGACGTGTTCCGCAAACACCAGCCGGATCCCGGCCATTACACCTTTTGGGATTACCGGATTCCCAATGCCGTGAAGCGGAACATGGGATGGCGAATCGACTATATCCTCGCCACCCCGCCCCTTGCGGATGCCTGCACCGGGGCGCGCATCGACACAGCGGCCCGCAACCTTCCCAAGCCCTCCGACCACACCTTCCTGGTGGCCGAATATAGTGGTTGGTAGGCAATTCAATCCTTAACACCAGGCATGGGAAATCAGCCGCCGCTATTGTTAGGTGTTCTTGCACGAGTCATTGGATAAGGCCCCCTGATGTTCCGCTGCTTCTCTCAGGATGCGAATGCCGCCACGCAGCACAACGGCTGCAATGATGAAACCAATGACGAGGTCAGGATACCGACTACCCATAACCCATACTAAAGCACCAGAAATGATGACGCCGATATTTGCAATAACGTCATTTGCCGAAAAGATAACGGATGCGCGCATATGAACCCCACCATCTCTGTGCTTTGAGATCAGAGCGAGACATATGGAATTGGCAATCAAGGCAATGATACCTATGCCTATCATTAGAACGCTTACAGGCTCGCTGCCAAATATGAATCGCCGAAAAACATCGAAGAGCACGAAAAAGGCGAGTATTGATTGAAGAATGCCACTAAATTTAGCGGCATTTCCCTTGAGTGTAGCACTCTTACCAACGACATAAAGGCTTATAGAGTACACAGAAGCATCCGCTAACATATCCAGTGAATCGGCAATAAGCCCCGTGGATTCGGCTATCAGGCCAAGCACAAGCTCAAAAACAAACATGAAGGCGTTAATGACGAGAACAATTATAAGCGTCTTTCGCTCCTGAGTGTTTATCGCCTTCATTTCACATCCGCACTCTGACACGGGAACCTCCCGGTAGTGATTCAGCACACCTAACTGATGGACTCGCAAAAAATCAAATTTTCGCGCCAAGACGCAAAGTCGCAAAGTCGCAAAGTGAAATGATTGATATCGACAGGTTTTTTTCTTAGCGTCTTGGCGTCTTTGCGAGAGGAAACGGTTTTTACGAATTCGTCCTAACTGAAAAATAACCGGCCAGGCGCGTTTTATCGCCCGGTCGAGTTTACTATTTTGTTATAACATCTGCATCAATACCACATAATAAGAAAAAGATGAAAAATGGTATTGATGTACTTATTAGAATTAACTTGAACACTGATTTCTTGGTGAGTTTCTTTGCTTGGATTTTCATTTTACTCTCTTTCAGTTATAACGCTGGGCCTTGGCAGGTGATAATGATTCTGACACTGGGGGAACCCTCCAAAACAGGAATGCCTTCCTTCATGTGCTTGGAATTTACGTATGGTGTCCTCGCAATTTCGGGGTCTCGAATCCGTGTTCTTGAAAATGCCGGTCAAAGGCGAAGGCGTAGGCGATCCCGAAGGAGCGCATCAGCTCGAAGCTCACGCAATCCACCAGGCTCAGAGACCGCTTGGATGCACCAAGCAAGGCGGCCACACCCAGGCGGTGGACATCCGGAGAAACACACTTCACGTGAAGAATCGGCACGAGCCGGTGTTGCAGCGCTTCGGCCGCCTCCATTCCCATGCGGCGCTGCAGCAGGGCAAAGGACTCGACCAGCACATAGTTGCTGGTCACCAGGGTGGTGTGGTCTTCCATGAGCTCGAAAAAGGTTCTCCTGGCCGAGGCATGGTTGCGGTCGTCCCCATCCAGCAAGGCGAAGAGGGCGGAGGTGTCCACGAAGCAATTCACGAGAACGCCTCCTCCAGGTAGGCGTCGTGATGGTCGCTGATGTCGCCGGCGCCGGATCGAAACGCCCCGATAACCGAGAGGGCGTCTCTTCGTTTTTGGGCCATGTCCGGCTCGGAAGGTTTGGCGACAAACGCATCAACGGCCCGCCGAATGATCTCCGCCATGGACACGCCTTCGGCCGTTGCAGCGGAACGGATGGCCCGAGCTTGTTCCTCGGAGAGCTGAATTTGGGTTCGCAGCATAGGTGCCTCCATGCTTACAGAAATAACATGATTTTATCGTCCGGCTGTATCGTTGTCAA
>CAZQCK010000125.1:0-9377 GCA_964591925.1 uncultured Desulfobacterales bacterium | reverse complement strand
CCTCGCTGATCGACGATGAGATTGGCAAAAAAGACCCTTTCCGGATGGAAACTACGCTACAGGGGCAGAAACACGCCGATGCAGAACCATGGATTGAATCAGACGCCTGATGAGGCGCTCTTCGCATTTGTGGCGGATTTCCTGAAAACCCGTGGACAAGGCCGACCTTGGGCGTTTCATGCCGTTCCCATCCCGGCGGACGGCTCGCAGCGCGCCTTTTTCCGCATTCAGCCTCGAGGATCCGGGCGCTCCTGGATCGCTGTTGAGAATCCGCCCACCACCCCCTTTTTTCGACGGGAAAATGCCGCTTACCTGAACATCGGGCGTCACCTGCGCAATCGAGGGGCACCCATTCCGGAGCTGCTTTCATGGGACCTGGACAAGGGATGGTTTCTCATGGAGGACTTGGGGGGCGTCCGGTTCCAGGAGCGATGGGCCGAACACGACGGTTCCCTTGACCAGGCACAAGGGATTCTTGCGGCCCTCTTCCACATGCAGGTGCAAGGGGCCGAAGGATTCGACCCGGCATGGTGCTGCCAGACCCCACGCTATGACCGGGACCTCATGCGGCGGCATGAATCCAATTACTTTCGGGACGCCTTTTTGAGGGGGTATCTGGGCCTGGACCGCACCTGGCGGGAGCTGGAGGGCCCCTTTGAGCATCTGGCAGCCACGGCCTCCAGGGCCGATGCCCGGTTTTTCCTCCATCGCGATTTCCAGAGCCGGAACATCCTGGTCAGCGACTCGGGATTCGGATTCATCGACTGGCAGGGAGGGCGGCTCGGACCTCCGGGTTACGACCTGGCTTCCTTTTTGATCGATCCCTACCTGAAGCTGCCTGCAGCCGCACAGGAAAGGCTGTACCGCTTTTACCTGAACCTGCTCCACGACCACCACCCCTCCCTGGTGGGCCCCTTCGAAGAGACTTACCAGTACCTGGCGATCCAGCGGAACCTCCAGATCCTGGGGGCCTTCGCCTTCCTGAGCCGTAACCGTGGAAAGGTGTTCTTTGAATCCTTCATCCCTGCGGCGGCCCGGTCGCTTCTCCACCTGGTGGAGGCGTCGGAAGACCCGGGGCTGCGCCCCCTGGGACGGGTGGTAAAGTCCACACGCGATCTGTGGGAAACCGCGTGAACCAGGCGGGCCGCTCCTGCGAAGAAAACAGCGGAATCCCCTCAGCGCAGGCGCTTGCCCAGTGAAAAGGCGCGCCCCAGAAAGGCTCCCAGCCCATAATATCCGCGGCTCTCCGGAGCAAACACCACGGGCCGAACCTTACCCATGTCCGGGACCCCGTCCTCGCCCAGCACGCCCTCCTCGGCCTTGGCATCCAGGATCTCCCCCACGAACTGCGTGTGCAGACCCAGCTCCACCACCTCGAACAGCCGGCACTCCAGCACCAGGGGGCACTCGTCCACATAGGGGGCCTCGACAAGAGCGCCATGAATCGGTGTCAGATTGGTCACGGCGAACTTGTCTTCATCGCGGCCCGAGGCCATGCCCAGGTAATCCAGCTTCTCCACCATATCTTCGGACGGAATGCTCAGTGTAAAGGCCTTGCGATCCAGAATGTGCCTGTAGGAATAGGTCTCTTTTCTGATGGAAACCCCCACGCAGGGTGGTTTGGAGCAACATATTCCTACCCAGGCGGCGGTCATGCCGTTGGGTTTCATGACCTTGTCGTAGGTGCCCACAATCACGGCCGGTGCAGGGTAGAGCACGGGCCTGGGTCCGAGGGAGGTTTTCATGTAGGAATGCTCCTTTCTGAATTCAAGACGCACAAGGGGGCCTGATCATTTTCACTCGAGCTCGGTACCGCCTCCATCCGGAGCCGGTCCTTCAAGAATTCCCTGATCCGGTACAACACGGAAATGCGCTGCGATGTTCCGCAGGGTCTCATCCGTCAACCTATTACTCATGCCGCCCGCCACACAGGCTTTGAGATACATTTCCGAGGCCTTTTCCGCGGTCTCGATCAAACCCACGGCCTCATCCAGCCGGCATCCCACGGCTATCACCCCGTGAAAGGGCCACAACACCAACCGCCTCTTTTCCAACCCTCGGGCCGTGGCTGCGCAAAGCTCCGCTGAACCCGGAAGGCACCAGGCCGCCACTTCGATCCCTTCCGGAAACAAGGCCACGCACTCAGCGTGACACGACCAGAGAAGCCGGGTAAGAGAGACCGTGTCCAGACGCCGCGCACAAGTCAAGGCGACCAGGTTGGTGGCGTGAACGTGCACCACGGCCGAACCCCCTCTCTCACCCCCGCCCCTCCCGGCCTCCGCCGCATGGGCTGCCAGGTGGGATGGAAGCTCCGAAGACGGGACGCCGTCGGGCTCGAATCCCCACACCTTGCGGTAATGTGCGCCTTCTCGGTCCAGCTCGATCACACCGCAGCTCTCACAAGGGCGGTCCTGCATGCACCGAAACAGGCTGCCCCCGGCGCTGACCAGAAAGCTCACTCCTCCCAGCTCCGGGACCTTCCAACCGGTTTCGATCCACGCCGGGTCCTTGTGTATGCCGGACATACCTTGAAGCAGGGCCGGAGCCACACGGACACTCAGGTTTCCGGCCCCGCCCTCGGCCCACCCCTTGAGCCAAAGGTCCCTTGCACAACCAACCGTGTGCTCCAACAGCGAATCAAAGGAGGCGTCCCTCCAGCCTTTCTTGTTCATGGCCCGGCCCTCGCCTTGTTCAGCCTTTCTGTTTTGCGTTCTGCAGGCAAAAAACTCCCTTTTCTCGAACTGTGACCAATTCGTAAAAACTGTATTCTCTCGCAAAGACGCCAAGACGCTAAGAAAAAATTCCATTGATAGCAATCATTTCACTTTGCGTCTTTGCGTCTTGGCGCGAAATTTTGGTTTTTCACGAGTCCATCAACTGTCATACCAAATCCTGATCCTCTTTCTCGACCTCCGCCTCCTTTTTAACGGCCAGGTCGTAAAACCGGTAGAAAAGGATCGTCAAGGTGGAGGAGAGGACCATAAACACCAGGGATGTAATGACGCCCACCACAAAACCCCGAAGAGAGAGCTTCACGAGCACGTATCCCGAGATGATATCCGCTCCGATGAGCAGAAACGACAGGATCATGGTGCAGGCGATGATCTCTCCCGTGAACCCCCGGGCCCGTGCATTGCTCTTGAGCAGGGCCTGCTTGGGATTCATTCCCTCGAGCACCACACCGAACTCCGCCAGGGAAAGCCGCGCGAAAAAAATCAACCCCGGGACCACCAGGGCCAGCAACCCGGCGAAGATGATCACCGTGCTGATGAGGTAAACAGACAGCAGGTCCGCCCAGAACCGAAATCCCACCGCAAGGCACTCCCTGAAGGGCCGTTCCCGCCCCGCCGCCAGCCCCGAGATCAACCAGATCAAACCCCCGGTATACACGGGGCGAAACAGAAAATTGATGCCCAGGGGAAGCCAGTGGATCAGGCCTGCGGCTTCGGTCTCCATGGCCCGGAAAGCGACGAACGTCTCCAGGAGCACGATGGGAAGGGTGACCGGAATGAGAAACCTTACAATGTCTACGATGAAGGTTTTGAAAAACGCGAGGGTCTCGAATAATCGTCGGAACATGAATGATCACCGTTTCCTGCGAAGAAGTTTTCTCGAGGATAGACGGCGCAGGCGCTGGTGTCAAACGCAACCCCCTGCAAAAGCCCTCGACATTGCCTTCTCTAGCAACTATGATGGTTTGCCTGAAGCACACAACCTGCCGAGGCGACGGCCGAGACGCCATGGATCAGGTCCGGCTTTTGCGTGAGGATTACTGGACGAGTTCCACGTTCCAATAGAGATAATCCCTCCAGGCAGAGGGAATCTCCTTGACACCGATGGTGATGCGGACGGCGGGGACCCAGGCGGGACGGGACGGCTTTCGAATCAGGCGCATGCGCGCCTCCTCGGGTGTCTTTCCTCCCTTTTTCCGATTACACCTCACGCAGCAGGTCACAATGTTTTTCCACTCGGTCCTCCCCCCTCGGGAACGGGGAAGAACGTGGTCGTAGGTGAGCTCCTCCGTGGGGAACCGCCGGCCGCAGTACTGACAGCGATGCCGGTCCCGCGCATAAATGTTCTGGCGGGAAAAGCGGACCGGCTTGTGCGGCCGTTTGACCAGACGGAGAAGGCGAACCACAGAGGGAAGCCGAATAGTGAGGCTGACCGAATGAATGTTCCGGCCGGACTCCTCGATGACCTCCACTTTGCCCAGGCAAAGGAGGGTGACGGCCTTTCTCCAGTCAATGACCTTGAGAGGCTCATAGCTCAGATTCAAGAGTAGGACATGCTCCATGGTCAAGAACCTGCCTTAAAGGGGTTCACAAGGAAGGCAGTCACCCGGGTTACCGTGTGCGTGTTTTCATAAACAAAAACGCACGAAAAGACAAGACAAAAATGCCATTTTTCGGTCTCATCGCAGGAAGCACAGCCGCATATCTCTCCCTTTCCCTGGCCATGGCCTACGGTGTGCATCGGTTTCCTCGAAGCCCCGTACAGGAGCCCCCGGACTGGGGGCACGTAACAGACACCCGCATCCCGGCTGTCGACGGAGGGGAACTGGAGGTCTGGCGGGTGGAGCCTGAAGGACCTTCCCGGGGGACCGTACTGCTCGCCCACGGGTGGAGCCGCAACCGGGACCGCATGGTGGGACGGGCACGCGTGTTCGGAGGGCTGGGATACACCACCCTCATTCACAGCGCCCGGGACCATGGAGGGTCAACACCCTACCGGTTCATGAACGCCTTTCGCTTTGCCGAGGACATAGAAACGGTGATGGCTTGGGAAGGCGGACCCATGTGCCTCTACGGCCACTCCGCCGGCGCGGCCGGCGCAATCATCGCCGCCCACCGCAACCGCCGGGCGGTCCGCCTGCTCTTTCTGGAAGGCTGCTATGCCCGCACCCGCAAGGCCCTGGCGAGCCTCTACGCACACCACATTCCGGTGGTGGGAAAGGCCTTCGCCCCTGCCATCGTGGCCTGGATGCATCTGTTCTATCTCGGCCGGATGGACACGGTGGATCCGGTGCGGCTGGCGTCTGATTTGGATGTTCCCGTTCTCCTGATTCACGGCGCGAGGGACGCAGCCTTTCCGCTGGACTATGCGCGGGAGCTCAGGGACGCCTTTCCGGCCGGCCGTGCGGAGCTGTTCGTGGCTCCCGGCTCGGATCACAGCAGTTCCAGCCTGACCCCGCAGTATCCCACTGCGATTCGAGCCTTCCTGGAACGGCACGACCCAGTGCCCTCGAACCCGAAGGAGACCCCATGAAGGTCTTAGGCATCTACGGCAGCCCCAGAAAGGGCGGCAACACGGATCAACTCCTGGACAAGGCCCTGGAAGGCGCCCGCCGGGCCGGGGCCGAGACCGAGGCGGTGTACGCCCGCCGCCTCAAAATGTCCGGCTGTCTCGAATGCGGAGGGTGTGACGACACCGGTGTGTGCGTGGTTCAGGACGACATGCAGACCGTGTATCCCCTGCTGGAAGAAGCCCGCGTCATCTTCCTGGCCTCTCCCATCTTTTTTTACGGGCTCACCGCCCAGGCCAAGGCCGTGGTGGACCGGTCCCAGGCCCTGTGGTCGAAGCGAAAGCTGAACAAGCCTTTCGAGGCCTGGAAGGACTACGAAAGCGGGCGGGGATACCTCATCGCCGCGGGAGCCACTCGAGGAAAGAACCTGTTCGAATGCGTTCAACTGGAGGCCAGGTATTTTTTCGACGCCCTGGACATGTCCTACGAAGGGGGTGTGTTCTTTCGCCGGCTCGAGCACAAAAATGCGGTCCGGGAAAACCCGGAAACCCTGGAGGAGGCGTTCAACCTGGGACTGGGCGCCGTTAGCTCCGATGCGCCTTCACCCTAGGCAAAGCGGCTCACCCCCGCCCCAGGGCCTGCAAGTTGGAACGAATCTTCTCCAGCCCTGGGCGGGCCAGGGCCGTTCGGCTGAATCGCTCTTCAAACTCCCTCGCATCCATGCGGAGAAACGCCCGTGACGAAGGAAGTACAACCCTCCGGGCCCCTGGGGGCGGGTTGAACGGGCACACCTCCTGGCAGCGGTCGCAACCCAGAAAGCACTCGCCCATGTTCGCTGCAATAGCCGCATCCACCTTTCCTTTCCACTCCACGGTTCGATAGGAAAGGCACAGGGAAGCATTCACCAAACAAGGGGCCTCCAATGCACCCGTGGGGCAGGCGTCCATGCAGCGGGTGCACTCCCCGCAAAGGCACTCCACAGGACCGGGGCCGGGGCACGGCATGTCCGCCGTGGTCAGGATCTCGGCCAGGAACACCCGGGACCCTGTACCCGGAACAATGAGCATACCGTTCTTTCCGATGAAGCCCAGGCCGGCCGCTAAGGCGAAGCTACGCTCCGGAATGGGGGCGGAGTCCACACACACGCGGGACCGGCTGCCCGAATACGCCTGCTCGATCCAGGCCGCCAGACCTCGGCCCAAACGCTTGAGCTCCCGGTGGTAGTCCTCGGAGTCGGGCCGTGCGTAACGGGAAACCGTCAAGCCGTCCGGTGTGGCGGGCTTTTCCCAGGAATAGGGCCAGGCCAGGCTGATGATGGTCCGGCAATCGGGCAGGAGACGCCGCGGGTCTTCACGCACGTCCAGGTTTCGTTCCAGCCAGGCCATGTCCCCGTGCCGCCCTTCCCGCAGCCATTGCAGGAAGGCGTCCATGTGAGGCGGCCGATGAGGGCGGGACAACCCCACCGCCACGAAGCCCATTTCCCGGGCCTTTTGGGTGAGCGCGGAGAGCACGGCCTCTACACCTACAGCTCATACGGGGTGAGGCTCTCGCACCCGTCCTCGGTGACCAGGATCGTCTGCTCGAACTGGGCGGACAGGGAGCTGTCATCCGTCACTGCGGTCCAGTCGTCCTCCAGCACATGGAGGTGTCTTTGCCCGAGGTTGATCATGGGCTCGATGGTGAAGACCATGCCGGGGATCAGGGCCAGGCCCCGGCCTTTTCGCCCATAGTGCGGAATCTGGGGAGGTTCGTGAAAATCGAACCCCACTCCGTGCCCCACGAACTCGCGTACCACCGAGCATCCCTCGCGTTCGGCCAAATCCTGAATCCCCCACCCGATGTCTCCGATGCGGTTGCCGGGTTTGACCATGTTGATTCCGGCGGCAAGGCATTCCCGCGCCACGCGCACGATCTTGAGGGCGTCCGGACCGGGTTCGCCCACAAAAAAGGTCTTGCTCGTGTCCGCGTAATACCCGTTGAGGATGGGTGTTACATCCACATTCACAATGTCCCCCTCCTCCAGAAGACTGTCTCCGGGGATTCCGTGGCAGACCACGTCGTTCACGGACACGCACACACTCTTGGGGTACCCGCGGTAGTGAAGAGGTGCAGGCACGGCCCCGTGTTGAAGGGTAAAATCGTGTACCAGCGTGTTGATCTCCTCTGTGCTGGTCCCCGGTCGAATGCGCTCCTCCACCAGATCAAGGGTGGCCAGGGCAAGGCGGCCCGCCTCGCGTATGCCGGCGACGTCCTTCTCCTTTTTGATACGGATCCCGTGCTCACGCCAATAGGTTTCCTCGAGGTCCGGCGTGGGAGGTGGCACCTTTCCCAGACAGCACTTCTTGTACTTTTTCCCGCTCCCGCAGGGGCAGGGATCGTTTCTTCCCACCTTGTTCATCAATCGGCTCGCGTTCCCGAACAAAAATCATCAGCCGGACATTGTGCCGGCCGCAGGGCATATCATGTCACCTATGTGAGGGCAGTGCAAGGGGCAAGGACCGTTTCCTACGAAGCAGGGGTCTCCAGCTCGAACCGTGCAGCCGCCAGCCAAATGAGCGCCAGGACCGGAATGCCGAGCAGGAAGGTGATCAGAAAAAAGGCGGGATAGCCCACGCTGTCCACCATGGAACCGGAGTAGCCGCCCAGCATCTTGGGTATCAGGGTCATGAGGGAGCTGAAAACCGCGTATTGCACGGCTGTGAAGCGGATGCTGGTCAGACTGGAGAGAAAGGCCACAAACGCCGCGCTGGCCAGTCCAGCAGCCAGGTTGTCGGCGGAGATGACTACGTAGAGCATGGTCATGTTGTTGCCCATTCCGGCAAGCAACATAAAGAGGAGATTGGTGGCGGCGGCCAGCAGCCCCCCCAGAAAGAGGATCCGCATGACGCCGAAACGGACCGAGAGGATTCCCCCCACAAAACCGCCGGCAATGGTCATGACCACGCCGAACGTCTTGACCACACCGGCGATCTGTACCTTGGTGAAACCCAGATCCTGGTAGAAGACATTGGAGATGACGCCCAGGACAATGTCCGAGATGCGATAAAGGCCTACCAGGGAAAGAAGCAGCAGGGCCACGCCGACGCCGTATCGGCTGAAGAAATCGCGGGCCGGCTCGATATACCCTTCCCGCACCATCTTCCGGTTGAACAGGCCCGTCATCATGGTCAAGCGCCCGAGAACGGCGGCGGCCAGCAGGGCGCAGCCCAGCCGGGCCGCTTCCATGGTAAATTGTGCCAGGTGGCGATTCCCGGTGAAATCCGTCAGCCTGCTTTTCAGCTCTGCGGTTACGCCTGAAGTCAGCATGAAGACTGCGACGAACCCTGCGGCGCAAATCAGAAAAAACCCTAAGAAACCGACATAGTCCCGAGTGGGGTAGGTGTAGGAAACCTCTCCTCTGGCCGGCCTTTCGGAAATGATCAGGGTGGTCACGACACCCACCAGCATGACACCCGCCATCACCACATAGGTCCACTGCCACGCGCTGTACAGGTACGCTCCTCTGGCGCTGCCGAAACGGCTCGCAAGGTAGAGGGCCCCTGCACCGGACACGATCATGGCGATCCGGTAGCCCGCGATATAGGTCGATGCCATCATGGCCTGCAGCTCGGTGTCGGCCGACTCGATGCGATAGGCGTCGATGACTATGTCCTGGGTGGCGGAGGAAAATCCGAGCAGGACTGCCGCCAGGGCCATCAGGAACAATCGGGAGGACCCCTCGGCGGGATTGGTGAAGGCCATCCACAAGATGGCCGAAATCACGGCGAGTTGAGAAAGGAGCATCCAGGCCCGCCGGCGGCCCATTCGGGAGGTCAGAATCGGCACCGGAAGCTTGTCCACCAGCGGGGCCCAGACGAATTTGAACGAATATCCCAGGGCCGCCCAGCTGAAAAAGGTGACCGACGCGCGGTCCACACCGGCTTCCCGCAGCCACAGGGAAAGGGAGGAAAAGATCATCAGGATGGGGAGGCCGGCGGAAAACCCCAGGAACAGCATGGCAATGACGCGTGGATGCAGAAAAGCGGCGACAGCCTCTTTCCAAGTCTTTCCGGAATCGATTTGCGGCGTCAAGGCAGCCAACTCTCACTCAAACTAGTTTCCATCCAGAAAGGGTCTTTTTTGCCAATCTCATCGT
>CAZQCK010000124.1:0-9381 GCA_964591925.1 uncultured Desulfobacterales bacterium | reverse complement strand
TCCGCCAGCGGCATTGCGCAAGTTCCTTCAATCATGGGATGGTCGATCCTTGGCATCGATTGAAATCTTTGCCCAAAAAATAAACATCGCTCCGGGTATTGTTGTCGGACGGCTGCAGCATGACAAGCTGCTGCCCAACTCCCACGGAAACGGCCTCAAGGTGTTTTTCCGCTGGTCGGATTAACCGCATTGAAGGAAACCCGGTTTGACACCGTTTCCGCCCCACAAGGGGCATCCTGATCTTTGATAACCCATTGATATAAGGTTTTCGGTTAACTGCGGGAGAAGGAGAACGGTTATGAAGAGGGTTGCACACGGGGAGCCAGAAAATTCAACGGCTTAGAGAAACCGTTCTCTGAGCCGTTTTTTTTGTACCCAACAGTATACCCAACAACCCCAAACCGTAGCGCACAAGAAACTCCTGAGTTTTTCGCCTTCTCTGGGAGGATTCTCCTTCCTCCGGTCGATCACTCTCGGTGTGCAAATAATCGCGAGCGTGAGTTTAGTACGTCTTGTTGCTATATAACGCGCGATTCGCCCTTTGGAAAGCTCCTGCAGTAATTTATCACCCGATCTGGAAAAAAACCACTTTTCACTGAGAGTTATTCCCTTGAAAGGGGCTTCTCCATTATTTATCGTTTGCAAAAGGCATGACCCAACGACGACCGACGCGAGGCCCTGTGGAGGAATTGTTCATGGAATCCGGAGAAAAAAAGCTCAGGTACCTCAGGGTGAAGGACAAGGCCGGCAATGAGTTTTTGTGCCCCCTAGACGCACTTAAAGACGTCAAGGATGCCACGGAAGAAGAACTTGAAGATTGCGTGGAAGGCGATGTGGTCGGTCGCTATGCAGGGGATATCGAGGTTGGCGAAAAGGATTGAGAAGAGGCCTGCAGGGTGAAAACCATGGTCCTGTAATTCTTTTTTTCTTTCTGGACATGGCTGACTGAAAGTTTGCAACTCTTTCAAAAGCCGCGACTCGTGCGCATCGCCCACCGCATGTAGGTTCATCAAGAGGGACTTTGGGCGTGGAAGCTTTGGATTTCACCATTATCGGAGGTGGAGCAAGCGCGACGGCTGTTTTGTGTCAGCTTGCGAAGGTGCTGCAAGGCTGGGATTTTCCTCGCAGCCCTGACATGAACCGCGGGCATATCAGGGTGGTGGAGAAACAGGATACATTTGGTCCGGGATTTCCGCACTCTAAGCGAAACGCCCTGCCCTTTCACCTCACCAACATGCCTACGCGAGATATGAGCATCCTGGCCGGATTTACCGAGGACTTCCGGGTATGGATTAAAAACCATTTGGACCGGCTTCATCGGCATTTTCCCGAATACCGCCATTACCTTGAAGCATGTTCGCCTGGTGTGAGCCCATTGGAATATGTGCCGCGCGGGGTTGTGGGCGAGTACCTGAGAGACCGGTTCGATCATGCCGTCGAAAACCTCAGGCAAACGGGCCTCATGGTGGATTTGTTTTCCGGTTGGGAAGCCGTGGACCTCAAGGAACAAACTAGAAAAATTCTGGTTTCCCTGAGAAACACGAAAACAGGCGAACATCTCGAAATAAACACGGAGCGATTGCTGCTGGCCACAGGCCACTGGGGGTACGAGGATGGTATGCTTGACGGCTATTTTCCTTCTCCCTGGCCGCCAAAGATGTTGACCTCCATTATCCCTCCCGGGGCCTCGGTGGGAGTCCTCGGCACCAGCCTCTCCGCCGTAGATACCGCCCTGACCCTCACCTCGGACGGGGTTTTCTTTCGAAGAGATTCAGGTGAGCTGGCCTATAAGCCCCCTCAAAAGCTTCGAACTGTGACCCTTCTCTCTCGCAACGGACTTTTCCAAAGGATTCGCGGTCAGCACGGTCGGTACAGGAATACCCACTTCACAAGGGAAAATCTTGATAATAGGCTGCAGGGCAACACGGGCGGCCTTTCTCTGCAGGACCTCTACGGGCTACTGAACGCAGATCTGAGGAAATGTTACGGGCGTCCAGTGGATTGGGATGACTATATAGGGCAGTCCCCGGCGACAGAAAAGCTACTCAAGCGGTATCTGAAAGAGGCCATCAATGGAGATCTAGATGATGGGGGTTTAGGGTGGCAGACCGTTCTCCATCAGACGTTTCCTCTCGCCCGAGAAATCTATCTCAAACTGACGCCTGCAGAACGAGTGCTTTTTGATCGTAACATGAAAACCCTTTTTTTTACTTTTGCCTCTCCCATGCCTCCAGTCAACGGCGAAAAAATGCTGGCCCTCATGCGGGCCGGTGTCCTGAAGGTAGAACGTTTGGGTAGAGACTATATAATGGAAAAAAACCTAAACGTCTTTGTCTTCACGCGCGAAGATGCTAACGGCCGCACACAGAGCCGGTATGATTTTGTAGTGGACGCTCGTGGACAAAAGCAATCCTTTGAAACAAACCGAAGTGCTCTTGCAAGAAATCTTATTCAATCGGGAACTCTGAAAATCGAAAGCCTTATCATTCCATATCGCCTGCAAGGAAAAGAAAGGGATGGAGACGCCTACAAGACCGGAGCCGTGTGGATTGAGCCTGAGACCCACCGTGTGAGGCAGGCAGGACCAGCCGGCTCACCCGGGGTCTCCTCCCGAATTTACGTGATGGGAGCGCCGACGAGAGGGCAGATCTTGGATGCCGGCATGGTGCATAGTTGCGCCAGAACTGCTGAATGGATCATCAAAGATCTTTTAATGCATTCATATTCCATGAACTGCGGTTTCACGGGATGACAACGCAAAGCCCATTCGACGTCTGGAGCGATGGTCCCAATGCTTTGAAACACCCTTTATAAATCAATTCATCGGCGAATATACTGTTTTTCGCTATTATTCCCGAGGCAATATTTTAGGAAAGTTCTGATTCTGTCAACCCAAGTTGGGCCTTCAACTGGATGTTTTCTCTTGTTAGTCGGTCTACCTGTTCCAACAGGGCATTATATTTTTCGAGTAATTTCCGATAATCCATAGCGTATATACTACAATGGCTTTTACAAATAATGAATGGATGTGGCCTATATGTGCCAGGATCCTGGTGCTGCCCAAAATAACTGAAATGGCTGCCGATTGATTATTGAGGCCACTACCGGTTGTAAAAAAATTTTGAGCCCTGCTGTGACATTCTCGAAGGATGCCGGGGCATCGCTAAGCTTGGCTTTATTTATGAATCCAAGCCATTGAGCTTGTTTGGTGTCATCCTTCATGAACGTTGGATTCAATATCGATGGTTCGGTAATGAGTGGTGTTTTGCGTTTCGCAAACGTTTTCTCAATTGCTTCGATAAGCGTTTCACCCTTGAAATCAAACATGCCGGACAAAAACCAGATATCATAGAAATCCTTCATTCGGCTGTTCAGCAAGTCGAGTTTCACCATGGCTTGAAATTTTTCCGCGACGGTGCTCTCCATGGTATATCCGTCCAGTTCAGGTGGTGGAAAATCAAGGAGCACAGGATATTTGACTCTGCTGGGTTTAGGGATAATCACATCGCCAAAGCCGATGTCTATCTGAAGGAAGAGCCGTATGGTGCCGAGACTGCCACGGAGTAAGACACGCACCCCTTTGTAATCCGCATCTTCGGTAATCCTGGTAGCGGTTACTGTGTTCTGATGGAAAACAATGCCATCGTTTTCGACTTCCATTTCACAAGTATCTTTGAAAACAGCGACAACTAAATCGATGCTGTTCTCGATCTTTCCGAGAAGATCAATATCCATGGTGGGGCGAGACATGAATCCAGTCCATGCTGAAAGCATCAAGGCTCCTTTTAATACAAATTTGTCAGCATGTGGGCTTTTAGAAAGCCGATATATGAATCTTTCGATAGCAAAATGTTGGAGGATTTCATTAAATGGGCGTGAAGATTCTCTGGCCTTGTTAAGAAGACGCTGATGCACTGAAGCGGCGATATTTTTGGCTTTTCCTGCCATTACAGGATTGCCTCAAGGTAGGGGCGCATGATTTTATTCACGCGGCAGACATTGGCATAACGCATGAGATCTTCGACTTTGATTTTTCTTCGTTCACGGTAAAAACGGATAGCCTCTATTACGGTATCGAGACCGATCTTATTCCGGAACTTGAAACAGTCGGCGAGGGTTTTTTCCGGGCTATAAATACGAACACTGACACCGTCGAGATCATGAATATCCACGCCTGCCGTGAAGGCTTCGCCTGTGAAGCGATAGGTCCTGATAGGCGGATAACCCAGGCGGGGTTCTTCCGCACCTCGCTGCAGCGCTACGTGAACTTCGTGGGGTATCTGGGTGGTCAATTCATAAAAAGATAGGGCAGAAATCAGGCAGATAACACCATGTGAGACCCGGGTTGCAACAGTTACCAGGTCCGGATTTCCCAGCGGCGGGATATCTGAAAGACGAAACACACCGCGACTGATCACTTCCAGTTGCCCTGAGTCTCTCATGGCGTAAAGCGTTCCTGGATGAATGCCAGCTTGAAGCGCTTGCGATGTTCGGAGGATACCGCCATGTTGCTCAAAAATTTTTACAGCCCTAGCGAACCGGGAATCGGGAGCATGTGTGTTTTGAAATCTCATGATAGAATTACCTATATTAATTGATTAATATTGGTAATTCTATCATCACAATCAGCCATGTCAATATATTCTCTGCCTCCAAGACCGTTGCGGATTGCTTCAAATACCGTAACAAGATCGGCGTGGATGTCGCCGCCGAAGCGCTCCGAGTCTATCTGCGTCAACGCAAAGGCCCAATTGACGATGCCGGCGGGCATGCTCACGGCCCGGCTCTGCCCCCGACGGTACCCCCTTTCCTCCCATTCAGATCACGACAAGCAGGAACGCCTCTTCCATCCGCTTTCGTCCCGCTCGAACCCGTTCCAGTCCCTCCAGGAGATCCTGCTGTGGGCCGTTCGACCAGGTTTTGAGAAGGGCCCGCTGGGCCGGGCACAGGTACCAGGTGCAGATCCAGGGTCTTTGCAGGCGGGGGAGCATACAGCCTTGGCTCGAAAGACACCGGCAGGTGTCCCCATCCGCCATGCGGAGCTGCATTTCAAGGGGCTCGGTGTTGGTGAGGGAGAAGAAGAGGAGATCCCGAAAGTCCGCGTAGACCGCGGCGTGCAAACAGCAGGGGTCCGGGCACCGGGGGCAGGTATCGCGGCAGAGGGCATCGAGGAGGGGGAAGATCCGTTCCAGGCCGGCCATCGTTTCGGCCGCCAGGGCCCTGGCCTCGAGGAGGTCTTTGACGAGAGCTCCATCCGGAAGCTCGATCCAGAGGCCTTTTTTTGATTCGCCTTCGTTCCCTGAAGGTCTCAAGGTCCCGTAAAGCCTGACGTGGAGCCTCATGTCGCCGCTCAGAAGTCGAACGTGGAGTCCAGATCCTCCTCGGTTATTCGAACCGTAACGTCGTGGGGCGGCAGCGGTTCTTCGTAGAAAAACCTCGGCAGGCGGTCGTCCTTGTTGGTGAACCCCGCCTTGCGGTTGAACTCCCGCTCCTCGCGGAGAACTCTCTTGCCGAGAGCGGGAAGATCTTCCGGTCCGAGCTGGGTTCCCATCTTGGCGTTGGCGGCCCGCAGGAAGGACTCGCCGCCTTCCGGCGTAGCGAGAGGGAAACCGGCGAACAGGCAGAGTCCGGTGCAGTCCAGGGCCGCTATGGCCATCTGGGCGTTGCGGGACGCTTCCACCTGGCCTTCGCGGGCCAGGGGGTTCAGGTTGCCCCCGAGGTACTCCCCCACAAGGTTTCCAGCCGTGTGATCCGCACCCATGGGGGAAGTGGCGTAGGTCACTGCATTGCCCTGCATGGCACGGGGATCATAGGCCGCTATGCTCTGTCCCTTTACGACCGGGACACGCCCGTGCCCGAAGTGCTCTCCAACCGCAGCCGGACCGTTCCCCAGCACCCTTCCCAAGGGTGTTCCCTCGCCGATCTCCTCCATCATCTCCAGGGCGCCGCCGGCGTCTCCAAACTCCTTGTATCCCGCATCCATCGCCACCGCCAGGGCCACGCCGGTGCTCATCGTGTCCAGGCCGATATCGTCGCACAGCCGGTCCAGCCGGCCGATTGCGTCCAGGTCGTCTATGCCCGTCATGCCGCCCATGGACCAGAGGGTTTCATACTCCAGGGAGCCGGTCGCGAAGTCTCCCTCGGAGTCCACGAACTCGTTGGAGCAGTGCACGATGCACTGGGAACAGCCCATGTGGTTCGTCTTGCCTCCGCGCTTCCGGATGAGCTCGGCCATTGCCTCCCCGCTGATCTTCTCCCACCCCTCGAACACGCCTTTGCGGGCGTTGTAGGAGGGGAAGGCCCCCAGGGAGTTCACAGGGGCTATGAGCCCGGCGGTCCCCAGGTTGGGCATCATCTGGCCGCTCATGGGATGCTCCTTCACGATGCGTGCAAAGTCCTTGGCGGCGCTCTTGAACGTCTCGGGATCCGCCAAGGCGTCAGAGTGGTTTCCGCGCTGATCCACCAGCACCGCCTTGAGCCCCTTGGACCCCATCACGGCTCCCATCCCGCCTCTTCCAGCGGCCCGGCAGGGGTGGCCCTCCACATCCGAGGACTGGATAGAGGCTACGGAAAGCCGGCGCTCTCCGGCCGGACCAATCGCCAGCACAGAGGTCTTGTCCCCGTAGTCTTCCAGCATCCGCTCGGCAAAGGCGTAGGTCCGCATCAGCGCGAACTCGTCCGCCGGCAGAATGGAGGCGTGGCCGTGCTCGTCGATTCTAAGAATGAACAATGTTCCTTCGGGCGCGGCGCCCTCCACGACGATCGCCGTGATGCCCAGCTTGCCAAGCGCCGTCCCGGCGGTCCCGCCGACGTTGCTCTCCTTGACCGTACCGGTCAAAGGGCTCTTGGCCCCGATAGAGACGCGGCTGGTGTTGATCAGGGAGGTCCCGCTCAGAAAACCGGGGGCGAAGATAAGCTTATTCTCCGGCCCGAGGGGGTCGCAGCGCGGCGGGACCTCTCGGTTGACCAACGTGGAGGTGAGTCCCCGTCCGCCCAGCCCGGCATAATCCTTCGGAACATCCTCGGTTTTCACGGTTTGCCCGGTCATGCCGACGCGAAGAATCTTCATGATCTGCTCCCTTTCCGGTGTCTTGAGGTCCGCGGTTCGACCGTACCGCACAGGGCGGCCGGCCAGGCTGGCGAGCAATGTACCACATTGATGAATGGCGGGACAAGCAGATCGAATGAACCTCCCAACTAACGTATGGAAGATGCCCGGCAGGAGCGCTTCCTCGGACGACCCGCAGCGCACGGACGAGGCCCTGGCCACGGCTGTTCCCCAGAGTCCGAGAAAGCCCTATGACATGCGAGGGATTCTCGGCATGGTGGTGGACCGTGGGTCGATTTTCGAGATGGGGCGCCACCAGGGTCCTTCTCAGATCACGGCTCTGGCGCGGCTCCGGGAGCTTCATGAGCAATACGGAGCCATTGCATCCCCCTTTCGAACGGCCGAGGCCTTCGGCATCGAGGACATCATCGACCCCAGAGAGACCCGGCCCCTGCTTTGCGAGTGGGTGGAGGCCGCATATGACGCTGAAAAGCCGAACCTCGGTCCCAAAAAGCGGGGTATGCGGTGTTGAGGGGTCCAGGTCCCTTGAGGGGAAGAGAAAGAGAAGGACCTGAATTCAGCTGGTAACGATGGTGCAGGGGCTGCGGGAACGGTTCCCTTCAGGAGGCACCCGGATATTTTTCGGTGAAGGCCTTTTCTGACTGGGTGGTTCCAATGAGGAGCAGTTCGTCCGCCTGTTTGAGCACAATGGCGGGATCCGGATTGATGATCAAATCGTCTTTTCTTTTGACGGCGACAACGCTGCATCCTGTATTTTCCCGGATTTGGATGTCGAGCAGAGTCCGGTTTTTCATCTTGGGGCTCAAGGTTACACGAAAGACATTGAGACCTTCGGAGAGCATCAGCATTTTTTCGGGCTGGAGCAGGTTCATGATGGTGGCGGTGACCAGTGAGCTGAAGGACATCACCAGGTTCGCACCGGCCCGGTGCATGGTATTGATGTTGCGGTCCAGGCTGGCCCGGCTGATGATTTGTACATCGGGTCGAAGGCGGCGGCAATAGATGGTCAGGTAGATGTTGAGGTTGTCGTCATGGGTGGTCATGATGATCGCAGGGGTTTCGTAGATGCCCGCCTTGACCAGCACATCCAGATCACTGGCGGTTCCGTGAATGAAACGGTCATGCCGGGAGGCGATGGCCTCTCTTTTTTCCACCACCCGGAAATCCATCTCTCGGGTTTTGAGGGCGTCGGCCACAGCCTGTCCCACGCGGCCGCCTCCCAGCACCACCACGGGCTGATTAAAGACCTCCTTTTCCGTGCCCAGGCCGAGGGATTGATCGAACCGGTCCAACTGAGCCTCGGTTCCCGCCAGCACCAGCACGGAGGCTTCGCCGATCTGTGTCTGAGGGGTGGGGAGAAGGAACTGCCCCTGTTCCCAGAGACCGACCACCGTGACGCCGGTAACCTCCCGCAGCCGGCTTTCGGCGAGGGTCTTTCCCTGCAACCAGGTTCGCATCACCGGGGCTTCGGCGATCAGCAATTGATCGAAACTGCCGATTATGTTGGCCCGCATGCTGATTCCCAGCACGCGGCGGGCCAGAGATTTACCCAGCATTCTGGTGAACTGGAAGACATGCGTGCTTCCTGCCAGCCGCAGGATGTCCATCGAATCTTCCGCGTCGGCGTTGGACACGGTGATCACCTGGGAGTCGGCTTCCCTGAGGGTGTAAATGATGTTGGTGGCGGAGACGTCGTCGTTTGTAACGGCCACCATGGCGGCGCGGTCGATGTTCAGCCGATGATAGGTTTGCGGATCGTCCAGCTCGCCCACGATCACCCGGTATCCCTGGTCGTGCAGATCCAGTGCCGCCTGAAGCTCGGCCATGACAAAGACGTATTCGATTCCGTATCGGCAGAGTTTTTCGATGAGGTTCACGCTCACCATATCGAAATTGGTGATGATCACATGACCGGCCATCTGCTCCGGTACAGAGCGCGGTGCGCGGGCCTTGTTTTGTTCCTCGAGCCAAGGGGCGTAGAAGAACTGGATGAAGGTAAAGGGCAGCATGATCAAAAGGAAGAGAATGCCGCTGAGCAGCACCACCACCGAAAACAGCTTGCCGATGTCGCTGCCGAAGGTGATGTCCCCGAAGCCCAGGGTGGACATGGTTGTGAGGGTCCAGTAAAAGCCGGTGACCCAGGAGTAGTCCCGGCCTTCATAACCCATCAATAAATGAAAGAGCATGCTGTACAGACAGAAGAAGAAGAGCAGCAGGGCGGCGAACTTGACAAGCAGCCGCACATTGCTGGTCTGTTGGCCCATCCTCAGCAGAAGAGAGAGCTGTGTCGCCATGGTTTTCATCGGTGCCCG
>CAZQCK010000123.1:0-9403 GCA_964591925.1 uncultured Desulfobacterales bacterium | reverse complement strand
GGCCGGTTTGAGCATCACTTTTTGCATGAAAGCGCTTCTTCGAAAAAAAACTGCAATTTAAAACCCTGCGGGATTGCCGATTTTACCGAATCTGCGGCGTCATCAGGTGCTTCGCATACCAGAGTATAGCGAAGCACCCTCTTCCTTGCATCTTCGGCAAACTCGGCAATCGCTCAATTCAGGCCCCAATCATTACGATTGACACAACACCTGAATGTATGTATAGTTGGGTGAAAAATGGGGGTGACAAATGAAACCATCAGGCAAATCAAAAGACAAAACCATCCGCCGCAGCGTGGCCATCCCCTCTCAACTGCTCGAAGAGATTCACAATGTGACGGAGCCGGCACTTAGGACCAATTTTAACCGGTTGGTTGTCACGGCCTTGCGCGACTACAGCGCCCGAAAAAAAGAGGAAGCGTTTGAAAACCAGATGGCCCAGATGGCTGCAGACCCGGGTATCCGCAGCGAAATGGAACAGATATCCATGGAATTCTCCTATACGGAGCAGGACGGGTTAACACGTGATTAAACGTGGGGATATCTTCTTTGTCAATTTGAACCCAACCCATGGCCGGGAGCAAACCGGGTACCGCCCCGTCCTCGTTGTATCCAGCAATGCCATCAACAAACAGCCGCTTGTGGTCGCTGTTGTTGTCGGCACAGACGCCCGACATTTGGAAAGGGATTACCCCACCAACGTACGCGTGTCCGCCAGCGAAACAGGCCTCCCTCTGGATACGGTCTTTCTATGTTTTCAGATCCGATCCCTTGATCACGCCCGATTTTTGAACCCGAAAACCGGCAAGACCGGTCCAGCCGGTCGAATGCCGGACCATCGCATGATGGAAGTTGACAACGCCTTGCGGATGACGCTCAGCCTTTGAAACGGCCTGACCCTGGCCAAACTCCAAGTGAATCGTCCCCTGCCTGGGAAGACGACCTCAACCAGGACTCAGGTTCCCCATCGACTGGTGTGCATAGCACGGGAGGTGCCTCTCTCCCCGGCAGGGGGTTCATGCGTCCAAAAGGGCCTCCGGATGCACTCCCTCACGCCCGCAAACGATAGACGGCCTTCCATCTCGACCTGCCAGGCACGCCTCCTTATGGGACGTTTTCTTAACCACAATATGTTGTTTCCATTTTCTTATTGACACACAATCTCGTTTTCAGCTACCATATTCCTCAAAAAGCAACTCCCTATCATGCCGCGGCCGAAGATCTCATGGAAAGAATAGAGAATAAAACCGGTTTGAAGAGTCCGGCGCGGTAATACCGGACCGGACTCTGTGAGGGGTAGTCAGGCGGCCGGCCGTCCCGCCTTGATTCTCTTGATCAGGGAATGCGGGAAGGGGTCCCTTCCCAGTATTCTCTTGCTCTTGACAACAAGATTCGATTTCCTTACCATAAAGTAAGAAAACAGTGGGGGATCGGAATGCAAGCAACTGTCACAAGCAAAGGTCAGATAACTATCCCAAAGGACCTGCGGGAAAAGCTCAGCCTGTCTGCGGGAGATCGGGTGGAATTCATTTTTGAAGACGATCAAACTGTTCGGCTGGTGGCAAAGCACATCCCTGTAAGCAGACTGAAAGGTATGCTTCCGAAACCGTCGAAACCCGTTTCCCTGGGAGAAATGGAGCAAGCCATCAAAGCCG
Source organism: uncultured Desulfobacterales bacterium (assembly GCA_964591925.1). Lineage (GTDB taxonomy): Bacteria > Desulfobacterota > DSM-4660 > Desulfatiglandales > HGW-15 > JAIPEI01. The sequence continues at coordinate 7,748 of CAZQCK010000123.1, read as the reverse complement.
GCGGCAGACTATAATGATCGGCCTGGATACCAACGTCCTTGTGCGTTACCTGACCCAGGACCACCCGGAGCAGTCAGCGCGCGCCAATCGCCTGATAGAATCCCGATGCACACGGCAAGATCCCGGCCAAATCGCCCTAATAGTGTTGTGCGAGCTGGTCTGGGTACTGCGTGGGGCCTACGGGTACCGGAAGGCTCTGGTGATAGAAACCCTGGACCGGATCCTTGCATCCCGTGAGCTCGAGATCGAAAACGCACATATTGCGGCGGCAGCCCTTTCCTCCTACAGAAAAGGGCCGGCCGACTTTGCAGATTATGTCATTGTTTCCTCCAATCGGGAGTCGCAGTGTGAGGCCACATACAGTTTTGACCGGAAACTATCAAAACATCGATTAGTGCGGGTGCCTTGAAAGACTTGATACTGTTTCCACTTTTTCGCATTCGGTGGTTTGCGGGCAGAGCTTAGCCTGCCCGCCAAAAGGCAAGTCCCATCACGAACAGAAGATGCCATATTCCGGTGAAGGGGCCGGCGGGTCACGCCACACTGATTCCAGTTGCACCTTGACGACGGAGGGCCTCCTCACTATTTGCGTGGGGCGACCTCGGGCGGCTGTTGCAGTGAAGAAAACGCTCCCTGAAAATTCTTTTGTCAAGACCAGCAAAGGAGGGGCTTTCGTGGACATGCATGAGACGGCCTCCATGGCCAAGCAAGCGGCGGTTCGCCTTGCAGCGATCACGGGCGACGTGAAGAACCTGGCAATCAGAGAAATCGCCCGAACCCTGAAAGACAACACCCCTGACATCGTGCAGGCTAACCGTGCTGACCTGGAGCGGGCCGAGCGCGAACAACTGGCCGCGCCTCTTCTCAAGCGACTCAGATTCGATGAAGCCAAAATCACCGAGGCCTGTCGCGGCCTGGAGAGCTTGGCCGATCTTGACGACCCGGTGGGCAAGACCCTGCGGGCCTTGGAGCTGGACGAGGGTTTGAATCTCTTCCAGGTAACCTGCCCCATAGGGGTAATCGGGGTCATTTTCGAGTCCCGCCCCGACGCCCTGGTTCAGATCTCCTCCCTTTGCCTCAAGAGTGGAAACGGGGTCCTTCTGAAGGGAGGCAGCGAGGCGAGTGAAACGAACCGGATCCTGGCGGGCCTCATCGCCGAGGCGGGGGTGCGGGCCGGGGTCCCTGAAGGATGGCTGGGGCTCATGGAAACACGGGCAGATGTGAGCGGCATGCTGGCCATGGACGAACATATCGATCTGATAGTTCCCAGGGGAAGCAACGCGTTCGTGCGGCACATCATGGCACACACTAACATTCCCGTGCTCGGCCATGCGGACGGGATTTGTCACGTCTACGTGGACCGGGAAGCCGACCCGGACCAGGCCCTGCGGATCACCGTGGACAGCAAGTGCCAGTATGTGGCCGTGTGCAATGCGGCCGAGACCCTTCTGGTGCATGCCGGCATCGCCTCCGCTTTCCTGCCCGAGGTTCGAAAAGCACTCGAGGCAAAGGGAGTGGAACTCCGCGGATGCGAACGTACCCGGGAATGGATCGACGTGATACCCGCCATTGAGGAGGACTGGAGCACCGAGTACCTGGATCTGATCCTCTCGGTGCGGGTCGTGGACGGTCTGGACCAGGCGATCGAGCACATCAACCACTACGGATCCGGACACACGGATGTCATCGTAACCGCCGACCCGAAGCGCGGCGCCCGATTTTTGGACTATGTGGATTCGGCCGACGTGTTCCTCAACTGCAGCACCCGGTTCAGTGACGGTTTTCGTTACGGACTCGGGGCCGAGGTGGGCATCAGCACGAACAAGATTCACGCACGGGGACCCGTGGGCCTGGAGGGTCTGGTTATTTACAAGTGGCGTCTCCTGGGAAACGGGCAAGTGGTGGCCGACTACACGGGCGAAAATGCCCGGCAATTCACCCACAGGGAGATTCCGGCGGAGTGAGCTCTTCAAAATTAGTTTATGTATGGGCACTACCTGACTCGAGCGATTGTCGAGTTTGCCGAACGAGGAAGAAGCGCTCGATTCAGGACGTATGATCGGCCGCCTCGGAGCGAGGCGCGCGAGGTTAGTCAGAACGAGACTTCGGAATCTTTTTCATTCGAAGAGGAATCGATGTCAATAATCTTTCCTTCCAGATACTCTTTAGTCTTGTAACTGGTAATATTCATTAGTTTGCGGGTGATATCTCCCATGCGCCGGACCTGTTCCAGAATCTTCTGAACCTGAGGATAGGCCTGATGATCCTCGGGGATCTCCATGAGACAAAGCTCACCATAACCCGAAATCCCCATGAGAGGCTGATTCATCTCGTGGCATACCGCCCCGGCCGTCTCCACCAGGGTCTGAAGACGTTCCTTTTCCACCCGTTCCCTCTCCGCCTGTTTGAGCTCGCTTATGTCGGAAAGGCTCTCGATCAACCACTCCTTGCCCTCCACCTCGACGGCCAGAACCGTTTTCAGGACCGGGACCTCCTCGCCGCCGGCTGCGAAGAGGACACTCTCGGAACGGTCCACTGACTTTCCACCGTCAGTGATCGGGCAGTTACCTTCCGCCCAGGGACAGATAAACTCGTGGCACACCCTGCCTGCGATACGGTCTGCAGGTAGCCCGATGAGAATACAAGCCTGGGGGTTGGCATCCAGGATTCTATGGCTCTTTGCGTCGATCACCAGAATCGCCTGAGGCAAGGCATGAAGTAGGAGCTCCAGCCGTTCGTTTCCTTTTCGAAGCTCCTCCTCGGCCTTCTTGGCCGCAGTAATATCCCTCAGTGCCAGAAGCCCGCCGATCTGCTCACCGCCTTTGCCCTTCAGGGTGGAGAACCTGGCGTCCAGGATTCGACCCGAAGATTGATTGGGAACCTCTTTCTTAACATCCGCGTTGTCTTCGAACAACCTGGCCAGGGCGGGTTGATTCGCAAGGACATGGCAGACCGGCCTGCCGATCGAGGGCCTTCCATTGAGGCCCGCTTCTCTTTTGGCCGCAGAGTTCATCTCCACCACCCTGCCGGAGGCGTCCACCACTATGATGCCGTCCTTCAAGTTTTCCAAAAGCACGGTTCGGGCAAGCGGCAGGACATCGAAGAGCTGATAGTGGAAAAGGCCGACGGCCACGATGACACCGGTCATGGTAAAGGCGAAAGGGGTCATGTCCAAGTGACCGAATGGACGGATTCCAGTCAGGTAAAACAGGTTGACCGCAAACGGAATTGATGCACCCAACAGCATAATGCCCGCCTGACGGCGATAATGGTGAGACGATGTCACCCGGACGAACAGGAGAACCAGCGTCCCTGCAAGCAGGCAAAGGTAGGAGTACACAACATGGAGCCAGTACGCAGGCCCTGGAGTCAGGGCCTGCATGACAAACGCGCCGCCCTGATCCAGCGAAATGCTCCGATAGTACAGGTGGTGAAGGTCGTTCGTGCTGTTCAGGATCACCGTGTTCAGAGGCACCACGAACAGGAGGGCCGGAATCCAGCGTGAGAGCCCCCGGCTCTTTCCGGCATACTGAAGAGTGAAAATCAGCCAAAATACAGGGGATACGGCGATTGCCGGATATTGGATCACCGACCACAATCGGATGGTTCTCAGCTCCGTCCCCGCCAGTTCCATGGCGTAGGTGAACGACCACCAGCTCAGGGCGAGCATGAGAAAAGGAAACGCCCGAACCGATGTGGTCTTTCGGCACCACCAGACATAGGCTCCCACGATCGCCGCCACTAGGGCGGAACCAACGAGAGACCAGGCATAAGGATTCATGGTCATGAAACGCACATAATCGGGCGAGTGTCACCCCTATCCATGAAAAATGTCTTTTCAGGTCTAAACCGCTTTTAACAATGGAAACTCAAAAGGCACAAACCATGCCGGCTCGGCATTTTTTCCGAATAAAATCGACCGCATCCGCCGAAGCCCGGGCTTGCCGGTTTGTAAAAGCGGCCTGCAAAGGAATCTAAACAGGTCCATCGGTCACTGTCGCCCTTTGCATGAGCACTTTTTCACAAAGGCCTGAAATGCATGAAATCGGTGACTTCGATGTGCTCCGGCCGCCGAAAGACCAGATGTGCAGTCCGACCGTCACGGTTCCGACACAGGACGAACACCAACTTAATTACTTTTTCGGCTCACCGGGCGACTCGGCAATGCGATAGCGTCTTCCACGCACCCTAACAAATGTGTTCCCCTCATCGTCAAACTCCAGCAGGTCTGCCATGCGCACGAGGGCATGCTCGGTGAACCGCACTCGATGCTCCCCCAGGCGAATATAGAGGACGTCGTCTCGAATAAACAACTTGCGCGGCCGGAGCCCTTCACGCCGGCCCGTGTTTAGAACGAGAATCACGTCCTCGCCCTTGACCACGTCAAAGACGAACAGGGCGGTGTCTTCGTATGGGAAATAGACCTTCTCGCGATGCTCCGGGTGATCCTGCACCAAGTGGTAACCTTGTTCATCCTTTTGAATACACGAGTGAAAGTGGGCAATAATCCGAGGATTCTCGAACCGTCCCTGTTCCACGTGCCGCCAGTTTCCGTGCGCGTCCAGTCCGAACACGGCCTGCTCTTTGGGAACAACCACTTCCTTTTGCTTTTCCTTCAATCCCTACTCCTTGCGTCCCGTGTGGGAATGTGCGGAGGGTGTGCCCCTGCGGATGCCGCCCCCCCTTAAAGCCGTCCGGGACGAAACAGGGCGCCGGCCGGCTTTACGAGCCCCCGGAGCACAATCAGATGTCGGAGTGAGCCGATTCATGGCCGATCCTCCTCCGTGGCGTGGTTTCACCGTTTATCACGACCTCTTCAGGGCATAGCGGCAACCGCTGAATCTGCCTCCAACAGCGGGCCGCCCCGGCCCCTCCTTTGGGGCGTGGGCAAGTCGAGACCGGCCGCGTCCGGATGTGACAAGCCCATTTTTCTCCTTTCCAACACCTGTGGCATATCATAGACTGCATGAAGCATACAAAAAGGAACCTTTTGACTGGGCGGCCCATGCCTTTGCCGCTCCCTCGACCAAGGAGGAGAACATGAATGTCGTCGCCTTCTGCGGAAGTGCCAGAAGAAACGGAAACACGGCTACGCTGGTAAGAACCGTCCTGGCGGAGTTGGAACCCGCAGGTATCGAGACCGAACTGATCCAACTGTCAGGAAAGGAGATCCGCGGCTGCCTGGCCTGCCGCAAGTGCTTCGAGAAAAAAGACGGGCGGTGCTACGGGCGGGAAGACGACGTGAACGAATGCATCGAGAAGATGATCAAGGCCGACGGAATGCTGCTCGCCTCCCCCACCTATTTCGCCGATCTTTCCTCCGAGATGAAGGCCTTGATCGATCGGGCGGGTTACGTGGCCAGGGCGAACGGGGATATGTTCAGACGCAAGGTGGGCGCCGCCGTGGTGGCCGCACGCCGTGCAGGTGCCATGCACGCGCTCGACTCCATGAACCATTTCTTTTTCATCAGCCAGATGATCGTCCCGGGCTCCAGTTACTGGAATATGGGATTCGGACTGGACAAGGGGGACGTGGAAAAGGATGAAGAGGGGCTTCAGACCATGAAGCAACTGGGAAAAAACATGGTCTGGCTTCTGGAAAAAATCAGCCGGTGACCGCGAACCTTCTACCTGCGGGGCGTCCCTCCCGGTCGAGGGACGCCGGTGAAACTTGAATCAGGAAAGCTATGCTTGCATCACGTATGAACAAACTCACACCTTACGTGCCCGGGGAGCAGCCCAGGGACCGGAGCTACATCAAGCTCAACACCAACGAAAACCCCTATCCTCCGTCCCCCGGAATCAAGGCGTTTCTGGAATCCTTCGACGTGGAGAACCTCCGCCTTTACTCCGACCCGCTCTCCAGGGACCTTCGAAAGGGCATCGCCGAACGATACGGCGTGGTTGAGGGCCAGGTCTTTGTCAGCAACGGCTCGGACGAGGCTCTCTCCTTCTGCTTTTACGCCTTTTTCGACTCAGATCGGGGACCGCTTCTGTTTCCTGAATTCACCTACAGCTTCTATCCGGTCTACTGCGACTTTTACCAGATCGCCTACCAGCGGGTTCCCCTGGACGAGGCCTTCGGCGTGGACCTCGAAGCCTTCCTGGATAGGCCCTCCTGCGGCCTGATCTTCGCCAACCCCAATGCGCCCACCGGGCACTGCCTTCCGCTGAACCGTATTCGATTACTCCTGGAGCGATACCCCGAGGACCGCGTGGTGATTCTGGACGAGGCCTATATCGACTTCGGGGGGGAGAGCGCCGTGGGACTGGTTGAGGATTTTTCGAATCTGGTCATAGTGCGGACCTTTTCCAAGAGCATGTCCCTGGCCGGCCTGCGGCTCGGGTTCGTCATCGCACAACCCCCCCTGATTGAGGCCCTCTTCACGGTCAAGGACTCGTTCAACTCATACCCTACGGACATGCTGAGCCAGAAAATCGGGGAAATCGCAGTGGCGGACTCGTCCTACCACGAAGAAACCACGCAAAGGATCATAGAAACCCGTAATCATTTTTCGGCCGAGGCCCGGGATTTGGGATGGCGCGTCCTCCCGTCCAAGGCGAACTTCGTATTCGCTTCCCTTCCCGGTGTCAAAGGTGACACGGTCTACCGCCGGCTCAAGGAACGAGGGATCCTGGTCCGTCATTTCCAGGTCAAAGGAATTCGGGATTTCGTGCGAATCACCGTGGGCAAGCCCCAGGACATGGAGCGCCTGCTGCAGGAGATGAAAGCCGCTTTCGGCTCCGGGTCTATAAACGAATAGGGCGGCAAGCCGCCGCCCGGGCCATTCCTTTTATAAATGGCAGGCTTTCCGGCCCTCAACCCAGGACCTTCATGCGCAGGGTGCCCACACCCTTTTCCACCATTGAGAGGCTTCGTGCCAGCCCATAGCTCAGATCCACGTCCCGGCCTTCCACAAAGGGGCCCCGGTCCCTGACCACCGCCCTGGCCCGTTCACCGGTCTCGAGATTGCTGAGCTCCACCCGGGTGCCGAAGGGCAGATCCCGGTGGGCGATGGTATCCCCGTACATGTTGTAGAACTCCCCATTGGCCATGGGTCTGCCGTGATAGGCCCGCCCATACCAGCTCGCCACCACGTCCATTTCCTCAGGCAGATCCCGGGGAGCCGGAACGCGAATCACCTGTCCGGGGTGAATGAGCTGGGGATCCCGAATACCGTTCGCCTCTACAAGCCGGTTCAGATCGACCTTGAACCTCTTTACGGCAAGCGACCAGAGGTTGTCCCCGGGCTGAACCGTATACGTGGTCCACCCCGCCCGGTCGCCGTCGGCCTCCCAGCGTGGATCACGCGCCGACTGAGGTTCCCCTGATGAGGCGACCTTCTCGGATTTCGATTGAACAGCGTCCAGTCTTTCCTTCAACGAGGCCTCGAAAGAGGATGTCCCCCTCAAAACGGCCCCTTCTCGAAAAAACCAGTTCCCGGTCCTGTCCGATCGTCCCACAGCGTCCGGGTTCATCCGTTTCAGTGTGGCCCAGTCGGTACGCATAAGCGACGTTACTTTGGCGATGGTGTCGCCTTTTTGAACCTCATACGGCATAAAAGCCCCTTCCCGGTCCCGCCCTCGACTGCATGCCGGCGTCTTGCAACCCGTTCTCGAGTGGGAAACCCCGGCCGGTTTGAAAAGACCGGTTTCTCTTGTAAGGTAGCAAATCCCATGCCAAAGACTCGGGCCTGAATTGAGCGTTTCAAATTGCAGTCTATCGAAAAAACACTTAATATATCAAA
>CAZQCK010000122.1:0-9410 GCA_964591925.1 uncultured Desulfobacterales bacterium | reverse complement strand
CTTGATCTTGACAAAAAATCCTCCTTTCTGAATTGGAAACTCAGCAGTGCCCAAATTCGTTTATGGATGGGCACTCCCTACAACTTGAAACTCTCGGACATGCCTCCGTACTTCTTGCGAAGCTTGGGCTTTTCGATCTTGCCTGTGGGGTTTCGAGGCACCTCGTCAAAAAAGACCTTCCGCGGGCGCTTGTACCGGGGAAGCCCCTCGCAAAACCGAAGGAACTCTTCTTCGGTCAACTCCTTTCCCGGCTTGACCTTGACTATGGCGGCGGTGATCTCACCCAGCCGCTCGTCCGGAATGCCTATGACCGCCACATCCTGGATCTTGTCATTGTCCATGAGAAAATCTTCGATCTCCACGGGAAAGATGTTTTCCCCGCCGGTGATGATCACGTCCTTCTTTCGGTCCACGAGCCAGATGAACCCCTCCTCATCGAGGCGGGCCATATCCCCTGTGAGAAGCCAGCCGTCGAAAAGGGTTTCTTTTGTGGCTTGGGGATTCTTGTAGTACTCCTTCATCACGCCCGGACCTTTGACCATGAGTTCGCCCGCTTCCCCCTTGGGGACTTCCTTGAGCTCCGGGGCCACGATCTTGCACTCCCAATCGAAGCCGGGCACCCCGATGGCCCCTACCTTGTGCAGGTTTTTCAAACCCAGATGCACGCAGCCGGGGCCGGTGGTTTCGCTCAACCCGTAGTTCGTGTCGTAGTCGTGATGGGGGAAAACCTTCTTCCAATTCTTGATCAGGCTGGGAGGCACGGGCTGGGCCCCGATGTGCATGAGATGCCACTGGTCGAGGTCGTAGTCGGAAAGCCGAACGTCGCCGTTTTCAACGGCTATGAGGATGTCCTGGGCCCAGGGGACGAGCAGCCATACGATGGTGCCCTTTTCCTCGGACACGGCTTCCAGGATCCACTCCGGCTTGATCCCTTTGAGGATGACGCCCGGAGCGCCCATGATGAAGTTTCCGAACCAGTGCATCTTCGCGCCCGTGTGGTAGAGGGGGGGGATGCAGATGAAGTTGTCCTGGTGGGTCTGATTGTGATGGCGGTTTTCAACGATGCAGGAAAACTCGAGGTTTCGGTGCGTAAGCAGAATGGGTTTGGGCTGTCCTGTGGTGCCGCTCGTAAAGTAAAGCGCCGCCTCGTCCAGAATCGAAAGGGACACCCGCGGATCCTCGTGCGAACCGCCCTGCAAGAAAGACTCATAAGACTCCGCGTAGTCCGGTTTCACCTCGTCCGGTCCGACGAAGACGAAGTTTTCCACACCGGATATCTCCGGGTGAACGGCATTGACGCGATCGATGAACTCCTCGCCGAAAAGCAGGGCCTTGCCCTCGGAGATGTCGATGCAGTATCTAATGTCGTCCGCCATAAAGCGAAAGTTCAGAGGAACCGCCCAGGCCCCGGTTCGCAGAATCCCGAAATAAAGCGGAAGCCATTCCAGGCAATTCATCATCAGATGAACGACCTTGTCCCCTTTTCCGATTCCCTTCGCCCTCAAAGCGTTGGCTACTCGATTGGCCTGCTCGTCGAACGCCTTCCAGGTGATCTCACGCCTGAGGTTTTTCGCCGGCTCCCGCTCCACCAGAGCCACTTCATCCCCGTACATCCTGGCGTTTCGAGCCAGTATTTCCGTGATGATCATGCGCCCCTCCAAAGCTATAATTTAGCTACAAAATAACATTTAGTCGAAGGCCTTGAAACTGTCAAGAAAATTTGAGCGCATTGAACAGACCACGCCGAAAGCCTTCCGGCCCTGCCGGGATCGAGATGGCCGAAAGGTAAGATGGTCTTGAAAGCGGCTCCTGTGGGACAGCAACCGGTTGTGCGAAAGAGGGCGACACTTTTACTCGAGCAACCCTTTGGTAAACGGAAGGAAAGGGGAGCCGGGATACTCCGTGGCAAGGGTCTCCTGAATCTTCAGGGCCTTGTTCCACCGCCCGCTCAGTCTATGAAGTCGAATCAGACGGACCAGGGCCTGTTCACGTAGAAAGGATCCGTCCTCCTCCGCGAGTGGGGCAACCTCCTTTACGGCGGATTCATAATCCTCCTTGGCCTCGTTGCAGGCGGCGATCGCGAGATGTGCCATGGTCACGTATGGCTCGTCCTTGCGCTTTTCCTCTTTAAACTCCTCGTACAGAGCGATCGCCTCATCCACCTTGTCCTCGTGGAACCGAAATAGGGCCAGTTGTGGCAGGGCCAGGTCCCTGACTCTCGCCAGGCCGTGGTCTCTACTCACTTCCTCGAACAAATCGGCGGTTCCCGAAGAAGGGTCGAGCCCGGCACGCGAGGCCTCGGCCTCACGAATCTCCTGGTATGCCCGGTTGTACGCCTCCTGGCCCTTTTTGTCCTCGTAGCCGAGGTACCACATGACGCCCAGGTATCCGAAAACCAGGACGGCGGCGGCCACCCCGGCGAAAATGAACGCCTGACTGCGCTCCTGGACAAAGGCCACGGCGCGTTCACTGAAGGTCATGAACTCGTCCGGTCCCTTGAGAAGCTCTTTTCTGCTGATCTTTTTAGCCATGGACTCCAATCCTTGTGCAAAAAGAGTGACTAACAAATGGTCCTATTCTCGTCAAGGTAAAACCCGAAACCAAGGAAAAGAATACTTGTGTTTTTAGATCTCCTGGAACAATCTTCGAGAAACCTTCGAGAGAGAACATCCCGATCATGAACATCAGCACTGACACGCTTCTGGAGTTCCTCCAGGCCCTGCCCAACGGTGTCATCTATCTGGTGCTGGGGCTGAGCGCCTTTGTCGAAAACCTGGTACCTCCCATTCCGGGAGACACCATCACGGCCATGGGCGCGGTCATGGTGGGCACCGGCCGGCTCGGGTTCATCGGCGTCTATACGGCGACCACAGCCGGCAGCCTGGCCGGCTTTCTTTCACTCTTCGCCGTCGGAGTGTTCATCGACCGGCGTTTCTTCATCGAAAAGGACTACCGCTGGTTCAGCGCTCGAAACATTGTCCGCGCGGAGGCCTGGTTTCGAAAATACGGCTATCTCCTGGTGGCCCTCAATCGTTTTCTGCCCGGCATTCGAAGCACCGTGTCCATTGCCGGAGGAATCAGCGGGCTGAAGACCCTTCCCGTATGCATACTGGCTTTCCTCAGTTGCGCGGTGTGGAACGGGGTCTGGATCTTTATGGGTTATTCCATGGGCTCCCGATGGAAGCAAGTCGAAGCCGGGCTGTCCTCACTCATGAAACAGTACAACCTCACTGTCGCGGTCCTTGGAGGACTGATCCTCCTGGCCCTTCTCCTAGTCCGGATCCTGAGTAAGAGGCGCTGAGAAAGCCGGACTCGAAACGCTCAATTCAGGCTTTGCTATGCACCAAAAAGGGCCTTATCGAACTCCGGCTTTCCCTCATAGCGCTTCGAGAGACTGTGGTGGAAGGCGCTCAACGCGTTCTCGTCCGCCTCGATCCCGCACGATCTCATGGCCTCCATAAGGGCTTCGAGATCAGGAGGGCACCCCTCCACCAGCACAGCCTCTCGAACGCCGGGGGCCTTCCGGTTCGCCTTGATCATGCAATTGCCCACCAGAAGGCTTTTGTTCGCTCTACCGGAGGGCTCGGCCGCTTTACCCGTCAGGATTTCGATCTCATCGAACGGCTCTCCCCGATATGCCCCCATGACCATGACGAGGAGCGGGCTGTACAGGCCCGAGCACCCCGTGCACAGGGTGGCGTCGTACTTGGGGAATCGAATCCCCTGTATACCCAAGCGATCCCAGGCCCTGGGACCCGTGTCGTCCTTGCGCCATGTGTTGTCCCATTTCAGCGGTCTGTGAAGGGAGGCGATCTCACCCCCGTCCAACAGCGCACGCTTCGGATCCGTCGAGCGCTCATGACGCTCCGCGCAAAAACGGATATGCGGGATTTCACCGGGATCGAACCCGGCCACTGCAGCCCCCACCAGATCCGCGGAAAGAGGATCTGGTGACGCCACCATGGCATTCAACCGCACGGCGTTTCCCGTGTAGAAAGGCCCCTTTTCCAGGCCATAAATGCCGTCGATCACCGTCAGATCCGGAGTCAGCTTCTCCACGAACCGCGCCAGGTAACTGTCCAGACTACCGTCGGCACTGTGGCAAACCTTTCGGGATTTCATGGACAGGCACCCCTTGAGATTCTTCAGCCCCAAGGAAACCATGGCCTGGTTATGGGTCTTCATTACCGGCATGTTGATGAACACATCCGACGACAGCGCGGGCTCGGAAATCTGCAGGGAGTAGCCCCCGAAGTCCTCCTCTTTGAACGGCTCCCGGTGAAGATCCATTAGCCGGATGCCGTAGCGCTTGGAAAGCTCGGCGTATCCCAGGGCCTCAAACACCTGTTCCGTAGGCATGCCGAATTTTTTTCCGTAAACCGACCCCTCTCCAATGGTGATGGACGTCACCCCATGCTCCTTGAGCAAAATCACCATGTCGTGGACGAGCCTGGTCGTAGTCACCACGCCGTAAAGAGGCATGGGAAAGCTGTCATCCAGGGCCACCAGGTTGGGCTTGATAAACGTGCGGTCACTTCCCCTGAGCCCTTCAAGGCCCCCGCACCTCTTCACCAGGGTCCTCAGGGAATCCGGAGATGTTTCGTAGCGCAAAACGCTTGCCCGTGGAGGTTCCAAGTCGTGATCCTTTCCATTCTTCCGGACCGGAAAAGTCTGTTAAAATCGAGATGGAAACGCTGACCATACATTCGAATCCGGCAGGGGCAGGGGTCACCCACCATGCCGAAAGGCGCCGGAATCGAGCATGCACCGGTCCTGTTCCTTTTCCAACTCATTGATCCTCTGCCTCAGGGCCTTTAAATCCCTCTCCTTCTCCCTTAGCTCTGCGTCATTGTTGCAGGGACGAAATTCCAACTTGGCATATATCTTTTTCAGCCTCTTGATTTCTTTGCGGATACCCTTAAGCCTCTTTTTCGTCTGTTTTTCAATCATGGCAATGGCCTATGATGGTCGTTGATCCGCAAGTAAAGATCGTCGATTTGTGGGCCGATCGGGCGGTTCTCTTCAGGGGCTGCTTTTTCGCCTTTTGCGGTATTCCCCTTCCGCTCCGGCCTCTTTCACAGTCGTCCGTACGGCCCGACCCAGCGAATGCCATAGTATCAAAACCGCCCGCGTTCCCGCCTCGAAAAAGGCTTCGGTCGTACCGCAGGGCGCAGAGCTTACCGCATTTCCACCTAAGGCATCCCCCGAACCCTTGCCGGGCGTGTGTTCGAAATGTCGCACCAGCGTCTCGTAGGCGACATTCAAACGCTTGGACTTCTCCTCGGCTCGTCGCCGCAGCCCGGGATCGCCCGAAAACCGATCCGGGTGCCACACTCGCACGAGATCCTTGTAGGCCCTGCGAATCGCTTCCATGGAAGCGCCCTCCCCCAATTCGAGGGTCTGAAGGCAATTCCGGACCTGATCTTCATGTACCGTCCCCTCCGTCCCGGCTTCTGAAAACATCCCTATTAGCCCCCGTTCCAATCAGCCTTGCTCCGCCTGGAGCTTTTCGATCCTGGCCCAGGAATCGCGCAAGGGAACGGTCCGATTGAACACCGGCCTGCCCGCCTTGGAATCCTTGGTATCCACGCAGAAATATCCAAGTCGTTCGAACTGGTACCGATCACCCGGCTTCGCCTCCTTCAGGCCGGGCTCAACGGGACAGGATTCCAGCACCTCCAGGGAATCCGGGTTGAGAAGCTCCTTGAAATGTCTTCCGTCGGGGTCGTCGGACGGGTTGGGACGGAGGAAAAGGCGGTCGTACAATCGAACTTCCACCTCTATGGCGTGCCGGGCGGAAACCCAGTGGATGGTACCCTTGACCTTCCTGCCGTCGGGGGCATTGCCCCCTCTCGTCTCCGGATCATAGGTGCACCTCAGCTCCACCACCTCTCCCGTCTCGGGATCCTTCACCACCTCTTTGCAGGTGATGAAGTAAGCGTAGCGAAGCCGGACCTCCCGACCGGGGGCCAATCGGAAAAACTTCCGGGGAGGATCTTCACGGAAATCGTCCCGCTCGATGTATAGAATCCGCGAAAAAGGGACGGTCCTGGTACCCATGGAGGAGTCCTCCGGGTTGTTCACCGCATCGAGCGCCTCCTCCCGCTCTCGGGGATAGTTCTCGATGACCACCCTCAGGGGCCTGAGTACCGCCATGACCCGGGAGGCAGTGTAGTTCAGGTCCTCTCTGACGCTGTACTCCAGAAGGGAAAAATCCACCGTGCTCGCCTTCTTCGCCACGCCGATCCGCTCGCAGAACGTGCGGATGGAGCCCGGTGTGTATCCACGCCTCCGAAGACCGCACAGGGTGGGCATCCTGGGATCATCCCACCCGCTGACCTCCCCGCCCCGGACGAGTTCCAGGAGTCTGCGCTTACTCATGACCGTATACGTGAGGTTCAGGCGGGCAAACTCGATCTGTCGGGGGTGAAACACGTCGAGCTGATCCAGAAACCAGTCATAGAGAGGGCGATGGTCCTCGAACTCCAGGGTACACAGAGAGTGGGTGATCCCTTCCAGGGAATCGGACAGTCCGTGGGCGAAGTCGTACATGGGATAGATGCACCAGGCGTCATCCGTGCGGTGATGCGAGGCGTGCATGATGCGGTAAATCACCGGATCCCGCATGTTAAGGTTGGCGGACGCCATGTCGATCTTCGCCCTGAGAACATGCTCGCCTTCCTTGAACTCCCCTCTGCGCATCCGTTCGAAGAGATCCAGATTTTCCTCAACCGGCCGGTTGCGAAAGGGACTCTCCTTTCCCCTTTCGGTGAGCGTACCGCGATACTCGCGAATCTGCTCCGGAGTCAGGCTGTCCACATAGGCCTTGCCCTTCCGGATGAGCTCCACGGCGTAAGCGTGTAGCTGCTCGAAGTAATCCGATGCATAGAAGAGCCGGTCGCCCCAATCGAATCCCAGCCACCGGACATCCTCCATGATGGACTCTACATACTCCACCTCCTCCTTGGTGGGGTTGGTGTCATCGAACCGGAGGTTGCACATGCCGGCGTACTCGCCGGCGAGTCCGAAGTTGAGACATATGGACTTGGCGTGTCCGATGTGGAGATAGCCGTTCGGTTCGGGCGGGAACCGCGTGTGAACTCGTCCGCGGTTCTTTCCGGCCTTGACATCGGCATCCATGATGCTTCGAATGAAATGCTGTCCTGGGGCTTTGCCGGGCTTGGCCATGGACTTGTAATCTCCTTGATCCACTCGCCTTGTCAAAAGGCGATCCTTCCGGATCACTTCAGGGCTTCGCAGCCTCCATGGGAGGATGACGGGCCGACAAGGCCGGGATTCCAACGTGGACCGGGCGATTTCCGCCCGGGTTCTGCGCAAAGCGTGGGATGGAAAGGCCTGCGGCGAGGCCATTTATGCGGATCTTGGTTATTGAGGATACATGCGCTCAATCTCGTCGCAATATTTTTCCTCTATCACCCGTCGTTTGAACTTGAGGGTCGGCGTGAGCTCACCGGTTTGCTGCGTCCATTCATCCGTAAGCAGACAGAATTTTCGAATCTGCTCAGCCTGTGCAAACGGCCGCATGTACTTGGCGATCACCTTCTCGTAGAGGTGCTGAACCTTCTCGTCTTTGACTAACTCCTCACGACTTTGATAGGAAATCCCCACCTTGTCCGCCCACTTGGTGAGCTCCTCGAAGTTGGGGACGATGAGCGCTGAGAGATACTTCCTGCGATCTCCGACTACGCCGACCTGCTCTACGAACCTGGACCCCTTCAAGGCGTTCTCCAGGTTCTGCGGGGAAATGTTCTTACCGCCCGCCGTGACAATGATCTCCTTTTTTCTTCCGGTGATCATCAGACACTGGTCCTCGTCCACATTGCCGATATCGCCCGTGCAGAAGTAGCCGTCCTCGGTCAGGACCTCCTTGGTGGCTTCCTCATTCTTGTAGTACCCGAGCATCACCTGGGGACCCCGGATCAGTATCTCCCCGTCATCCGCGATCTTGATATCCGTCTCCTTGACCGGCGGCCCCACCTTTCCCGGCTTGATCATGCCCGGCCGGTTGACATTGGTAACCGGCGTGGTCTCGGTCAGGCCGAAGCCTTCCAGCACCGTGACCCCCATTCCCAGAAAGAACTCGGCGTCCGAAACGGACAGTGGCCCCCCCCCGGACACGGCGAACTTCAGCCGGTCCATGCCCAGGGCCGCCTTGAGCTTGGAGAAGATGAGCTTGTCGGCCAGATCGTGCTTGCACTTGAACCAACCCGTTCTCTCTTTGTTCTCACAGACGTAGCAAAGGTTGTCCCTGGCTACACCGATGGCCCAGCCGAACAGGGCCCGCTTCACGGGCGAGGCCTCTCCCAACTTGGACAGGATCCCGGCGTGGATCTTTTCGTAAAGCCTGGGCACACTGACGATCAGCGTGGGACGTACCTCGACCATGTTCTCCTGAATCTTTGTGAAATCCTCCGCAAAATAAACCGTGGCCCCGATCGCCACGGCCAGGTAGTAGCCGGAGGTCCGCTCCAGGGAATGGGAAAGTGGCAGGAAAGACAGGAAAACATCCTCGTCGCTGAGGAGATAGCTGAAATCATCCAGAATCTGGTAGACATTGGCCACAAAGTTGCCGTGGCTGAGCATAACCCCCTTGGGAGGACCCGTGGTGCCCGAGGTGTAGATTATCGAGGCCAGGTCCTGCGGACCTATGGCCGCGAGCCTTCGATCGAACTCCTCCCGGTTGTCATGCTTCCGGCCCTCGTCCAGGGCCTCGGCAAAGGTGATGACGCCTTCGGGCTTCTGCTCCACCTCGTCGAACACCACGATGTCCCCCAGATGCGGAAGGCCGTCCCGGACCTTGACCACCTTTTCCATGTGTTCCCGGGTTGCCACGAAGCACACCCGAGAATCGGAGTGCTCCAGGACGTATTGGGCCTCCTCGGACGAGTTCGTGGCGTAGATGGGGACATTCGCCGCGCCTATGGAAAGAATCGCCTGGTCGATCACCCACCATTCGTAGCGGTTCGGCGAAAATAACGCCACATTGTCTTTCGGCTCAATGCCCTTGGAAATCAGAAACGAACCGATCGCTCGAATCATCTCATCCATTTCGTTCCAGGAGATGTCCTTATAACGCCCGTCTTTTTTATAGGCCACACAGGCCCTGTCTCCGTGCTTGGCTACCTGCTTCTGAAAAACCGCGGCCATGGAATTCTCATGTTGTATCTGCAAGGGCACACCTCCATACGGACAGGATGTAGGAACCAGGATTTTCCCCTCTTATTGACGAATTAGGGGGAAAAGTCAAGCGGAGACGACCATACGCTGAAAGATAAAGTTTAATGCCCGGCATTTATGGAGCTGATGATTTCCTTCCGGTACCGAGCCCGGCGGAGGAGGAGGTCGGGGCTTTCCGTAGCGGACATTAGCGGGAGGCCTTCGTCATTGCG
>CAZQCK010000121.1:0-9473 GCA_964591925.1 uncultured Desulfobacterales bacterium | reverse complement strand
AGTCACCATGGCTTCAAAGCCTCTGAGAGCACGTGATCGACGATTCAAAGGAGAATCCCATGGAGCCTGAACAAGGCCGGCAGCGCGTGGTCATTGAGAATGTTCGCCCCGAGATCGACGCCGGCCGGTTTCCAGCCAAGAGCAGCCTGGGTGAGACCGTGATCGTGCAGGCGGACATCTTTGCCGACGGTCACGATGTTCTGTCGGCACGCCTTCGCTACAGGCCACAGGGCGCATCGAGTTGGATGGAAATCCCTATGACCCACCAAATGAACGACCGGTGGCAGGCGGATTTTCAGCCGGCCGCCCTGGGCGCTTACGAGATCTCGATCACAGCCTGGATCGACCGCTTTGCCACTTGGAGGCAAGACCTCTCCAAAAAATTCGCCGCCGGCGTCCTGGAGGCTGCGGACCTGCAAATCGGGTCCTCGCTGCTCAGGGATATCGCCGCAGGGGCCGAAAAAAAGGACGCCGAAGCACTGAGGGCGACGGCCGACCGCCTGGACGCGGACCTGGTGAGCCCGGCTGCAATGGAGGCCGCCCTGGATACCGGGCTGGCGCTGCTGGTAGAGCATTATACAGAGCGTAGGTTCGCAGTCACTTACCCGCGCAGGCTCTTCGTTCAAGTGGAGCGGGAAAAGGCCCGGTTCAGCACGTGGTACGAAATGTTCCCCCGCTCCGCATCGAACGAACCCGGCCGTCACGGAACCTTTGCGGACGTCATCGAGCGACTCCCCTATGTAGCCGGCATGGGATTCGATGTGCTCTACCTCCCACCCATCCATCCCATCGGCCGTACCCATAGAAAAGGGCCGAACAACGCAGTGCGGTCCCAGGCCGGGGACCCGGGGAGCCCATGGGCTGTTGGATCCGAGGAGGGCGGGCACATGTCCGTGCACCCGGCTCTGGGCACCATAAAGGATTTTAAAAGACTGGTGGACGAGGCGGCACAAGCCGGGCTGGAAATCGCCCTGGATATGGCCTTTCAATGCTCACCTGACCACCCCTGGGTCCGGGAACACCCGGATTGGTTCCGGCGGCGGCCGGACGGATCCATTCAATACGCGGAGAACCCACCTAAAAAATACGAGGACATCTATCCCCTGGACTTTGAGACGGAAGACTGGAAACATCTGTGGGAGGAACTCAGAAAAGTGTTTCTGTTCTGGGCGGATAGGGGTGTGCGGATTTTTCGAGTGGACAACCCCCACACCAAGCCATTCGAGTTCTGGAGGTGGATCATTCCCGAGGTCAAACGGTCGTACCCGGACACAGTGTTTCTGGCCGAGGCCTTCACCCGGCCCAAGGTGATGTACCATTTGGGCAAGGCCGGATTCAGCCAGTCCTACACCTATTTTGCCTGGCGGAACACCGCGGAGGAGTTGAGGGCTTACTTCACTGAACTCTCCCGCCCCCCTGTCCAGGACTTTTTTCGACCCCATCTGTGGCCCAACACGCCCGACATCCTGCCCGAACACCTTCAAGCAGGGGGCCGGCCGGCGTTTCGAAGCCGCCTTCTCCTGGCCGCCACCCTGGGGGCCGGTTACGGAATCTACGGCCCGGCTTTCGAGCTCTGCGTGGATCAACCCCGGGAGTTCGGCACGGAGGAGTACCTGAACTCGGAAAAGTACGAGATCCACTATTGGAACCTTGAAGATCCGGACAGCCTGAGGCATTTTATCACCAGGGTCAACCGGGCCAGGCGCGAGAACCCGGCCCTGCAACAGCACCGCGGGCTGCGGTTTCATGACACGGACAACGAGATGCTCCTCTGCTACAGCAAAACGGACGAAAGGTTTGACAACACTGTGCTGACCGTGGTGAACCTGGATCCTCATTACACCCAGTCCGGCTGGATCCATCTTCCTCTGGAGGAGCTGCAGATCGACGCCCGGCGCCCGTTTCAAATGCACGACCTCATCAGTGACGCACGTTTTTTCTGGTCCGGCCCCCGCAACTACATCGAGCTGGACCCGCGAAGCACCCCGGGTCACATCTTCCGCCTTCGGCGAAGGCTCCGCACGGAGAGGGATTTCGATTACTTCATGTGATGGGAGAACAACTCCATGCCTGAGGCAACTAACGAGACATTGAGGACCGACAACCCGCCGGCCTGGTACAAGGAGGCGGTGATCTACGAGCTCCACGTAAAGGCCTTCTATGACGGTGACGGTGACGGCGTGGGCGACTTCAAGGGGCTGTGCGCAAAGCTGGACTACCTCGAGGAGCTGGGCGTGACCGCGGTATGGCTTCTCCCCTTCACGGCTTCGCCCATGCGGGACGACGGGTACGATACTTCCGACTACCGGCGGATCCACCCCTCCTACGGGACCATGCGGGATTTCAGGCAGGTGATCAAGGAGGCGCATAAGCGAAACCTCAAGGTCATCACCGAGCTGGTGCTCAACCATACCTCTGATCAGCACCCCTGGTTTCAGCGGTCCCGAAAGGCCAAGCCCGGGTCCAGGTGGCGCAATTTCTACGTATGGAGCGACCGCGCGGACCGGTACCCTGAGACGCGTATCATCTTCCAGGACTTCGAGTCCTCCAACTGGACCTGGGATTCGGAGGCCGGCGCCTACTACTGGCACCGGTTCTACTCCCACCAGCCCGACCTGAACTATGACAATCCCGCCGTGCGAAAGGAAATGCTCAAGGTCATCGACTTCTGGCTCAAGGCGGGCGTGGACGGGCTTCGACTGGACGCAGTGCCCTACCTGTTCGAGCGTGAGGGCACCCACTGCGAAAACCTGCCCGAAACCCACACCTTTCTAAAGGAGCTCCGGGCATATGTGGACGAACGTTATGAGGATCGCATGCTCCTGGCCGAGGCCAACCAGTGGCCCGAAGACGCTGCGGCCTACTTCGGCGAGGGGGATGAGTGCCACATGGCCTTTCATTTTCCGGTCATGCCCAGGCTGTTCATGGCACTGCGGATGGAAGACCGGTTTCCGGTCATCGACATCATGGAGCAGACGCCCGAAATTCCGGATCCCTGCCAATGGGCCATGTTCCTGCGAAACCACGATGAGCTGACCCTGGAGATGGTGACCGACGAGGAGCGGGACTTCATGTACCGGACCTACGCCCACGACCCCCAGATGCGGATAAATCTGGGTATTCGGCGAAGGTTGGCCCCTCTTCTCGAAAACCACCGCAAGCGCATCGAGCTTATGCTGGGGCTGCTCTTCTCCCTACCCGGAACGCCGGTGCTCTACTACGGTGACGAGATCGGCATGGGGGACAATGTCTATCTGGGAGACCGCGACGGTGTGCGCACGCCCATGCAGTGGAACGTGGACCGAAACGCAGGGTTTTCCACGGCCAACCCCCAGGGCCTGTACCTGCCCGTGATCATTGACCCGGAGTACCACTACCAGACGGTAAATGTGGAGGCCCAGCAAAAGAACACCAGCTCTCTGCTGTGGTGGACTCGAAGGCTCATAGCCCTTCGAAGACGCCACCGGGCCCTGGGCCTGGGCAGGCTCAGTTTTCTGGATTGCGTGAACAACAAGGTTCTGGCATTTCTTCGCAGGCACGAGAACGAACAGGTCCTGGTCATGATCAACCTGTCCCGGTTCACCCAGTATGTGGAGCTGGACCTGTCGGCTTTTCAGGGGCTCATCCCCGTGGAAATGTTCGGGAGCACCGAGTTCCCGGCGATCGGCACCAACCCCTACTTCTTCACCATGGGTCCCCACGCCTTTTACTGGTTCGATCTCCGCGGCGAACAGGGGGATATACGCCCCGTGGAAACCGGCCTGGAGCAAGAAGGTCTCCCCGTCGTTTACGCGGAGCGGACCTGGAGAGACGTGTTCCGCCCGGACGCCCTTTCAGCGCTCTCCCCCCTGCTCGCCCGATGGCTGCCCCGCCGGCGCTGGTTCGGGGACAAGGCCCGCCGCGTCAAGTCGGTGCGAATCATGGAGTGCATTCCTCTTCCGGTCAAACGGCCGGTGGCCCATATTCTGCCCGTGGAAGTATCGTTCACCGAAGGGGACTCCAGGATTTACGTCACCGCCTTCACCCTTCTGGAGAAGACCGATGCCGAGGAATATTCGGAAGGGGACCGGGAGCGGATCCTGGCCCGGGTTCGAACCGGGAAGAACCGCACCCTGGGCTACCTGGCCGACGCCATGCTTACACCGGATTTTCCTTCATGGCTCCTGTCAGCCTGCGCCAGGAGGCAAACCTTCGAGACCTCCGGCGGCAGCGTGTCCTTCCAGCCGGAGCCGACCTTTCGCCGAATCCGGGAGTCGAGCGACCGGGCCCTGGAGCCCAAACCGGTAAAGGGCGAGCAGAGCAACTCCTCTGTGGTCTTTGGAGAGCAGTTTATACTCAAGATGTTCCGCAGGCTGGAGCCCGGGACCAATCCGGACCAGGAAATCGGACACGCACTCACTCGCGAAGGCTTTGCAAACATACCTCCGCTGGCGGCGTCCTTCGAGTATCATCCCCATCACCGGGAATCCATGAGCCTGGGACTGGTGCAGGGCTTTGTTCCCAACCAGGGAGATGCCTGGGAATACACCCAGGGTGCGCTGGGCTACTTCTTCGAGCAGGTCCTCACCCGTCCCGAAAGCCTGCCCGAGATCTCGCCGCCCCGGGAATCCTTCCTGGAGACCGGCAAGCTTGATCTCAACGAGGAAACAGAGCTGCTCATAGGCCCTTATCAGGAATCGGCCCGGCTCCTGGGCAAAAGAACAGGCCAGATGCACACTGTGATGGCCTCGATCAAAGAGCAAGACTTCCTCGCCGAGCCTTTCACCAGTCTATACAAGCGGTCTATGTACCAGTCCATGCGCAACCTCACCGGCCTGGTCTTTCGCACCCTGACCCGACAGGCCGGTCGTCTTCCACCGCAAGAGCAGGCCCTGGCGGATGCCCTGATGACTAAAAAGAACGACCTCATGGAACGATTCCGCCGGGTGCTGAACTTGAAGGAGCCCGGCCTCAAGTTTCGTATTCACGGAGATTATCACCTGGGCCAAGTCCTCCACACGGGTGTGGACTTCGTGATCATCGACTTCGAAGGAGAGCCGGCCCGCCCCCTTTCCGAGCGCCGGAAAAAGTACTCCCCCTTGAGGGATGTAGCCGGGATGCTCAGGTCCTTTCACTATGCCGCTTATGCCGGGCTGAACCGTCAGCAGGCCACGGGCATGTCCTACGGCCTGGACAAGGGAAAGGGCGTGGACCTGGCCGAGTTCTGGTGCCGCTGGGTATCGGCCGCCTTTCTCGAGGAGTACCTGGCCGTCTCCCGGGAAGGCGGTTTCCTGCCGGCATCCGGCGACCTGGAACAGCTCTTGGAGATCTATCTCCTGGAGAAGGCTGTGTACGAGCTGGGCTATGAGCTTAACAACCGCCCTGACTGGGTCGCTATTCCCATGAGGGGGCTTGCGCGTTTGCTCGAAACGGATGAATGAATCGGTCTCAGGCCGAACCAGGGACGAGAGGAGCAGTGAATAAGCCATGAACACAAACCGAGCCACCATCTTGACCGATGACGACCTCTATCTGTTCAACGAAGGGTCCCACCTGCACCTGTGGGAAAAGCTGGGCGCGCGCCCCTGGAGCATGGAAGGTCAAGAGGGCGCCTTGTTCGCCGTTTGGGCCCCGAATGCACAACACGTCTCAGTCATCGGAGATTTCAACGGCTGGAATCCGGATGAAAACAGCCTGGCGCCGTCGGGAAGCTCCGGGATCTGGGAAGGATTCATTCCAGGGCTCGAGCCGGGAGCCTGTTACAAGTACCACATTCGATCCCGGTTCAATGGCTACCGCGTGGACAAGGCTGATCCTTTCGGCGTTCTACACGAAACACCTCCTCGAACCGGATCCGTCCTGTGGGAGCTGTCCTATGAGTGGAATGATGGGGACTGGATGGCCTCCCGGGCCGATCACAACGCGCTGGAGGCCCCCTTCAGCATCTACGAGGTCCACATCGGGTCCTGGATGCGGCGGCTGGACCGGGAAAACCGCCCCTTGAGCTATCGGGAGATGGCCGCAGGCCTGGCCGAGTACGTCCGTTCCTCCAACTACACCCACGTGGAGTTCATGCCCGTGATGGAGCATCCCTTTTACGGTTCCTGGGGATACCAGGTCACGGGCTTTTTCGCCCCCACCAGCCGCTACGGCACTCCCCAGGACTTCATGTACCTGGTGGATGTGCTGCACCAAAACGGCATCGGGGTCATCCTGGACTGGGTGCCCAGCCACTTCCCCAAGGACGAGCACGGATTGGGGTATTTTGACGGCACCCACCTCTTCGAGCATGCCGACCCCCGGCAGGGTCTTCACCCGGACTGGGACAGCCTGATCTTCAACTACAGCCGAAGCGAAGTTCAGAGCTTTCTTCTATCGAGCGCCCTCTTCTGGCTGGATGTGTACCACGCGGACGGCCTTCGAGTGGACGCGGTGGCCTCCATGCTGTACCTGGACTACTCCCGAAAAGAGGGGGAGTGGATCCCCAACCGATACGGCGGCCGGGAGAACATCGAGGCCATCGAGTTCCTTCGACGACTCAATGCGGAGGTCTTTCGGTTCCACCCTGACGTGCAGACCATTGCCGAGGAATCCACCTCCTGGCCCATGGTGTCCCGTCCCACTTATGTGGGCGGCCTGGGTTTCGGCATGAAGTGGGATATGGGATGGATGCACGACACCCTGTCATACATGTCCAAGGACCCCGTGCATCGGGTCTACCACCACAACCAGCTCACCTTTCGGAACATGTACGCCTTCAGCGAGAACTTCGTACTGCCCCTGTCCCATGACGAGGTGGTCCACGGCAAGGCCTCGATCCTGCAAAAAATGCCGGGAGACGAATGGCGGAAGTTCGCCAACCTCCGCCTTCTCCTGGCCTACATGTTCTGCCAACCCGGGAAAAAGCTCCTGTTCATGGGCATTGACATTGGACAGTGGAACGAGTGGTACCACGAGGCCCAGTTGGACTGGCACCTCCTGGAGCAGCCCATGCACGCGGGTCTTCACCGTCTGGTGGAAGACCTCAACCGTCTGTATCGCCACGAGCCCGCACTCCACGTCAAGGACACAACCCCGGGCGGCTTCGAGTGGATCGACTGCAACGACGCGCAGCAAAGCACTCTGAGCATGATCCGTCACGGCCATCGTGAGGAGGACGACATCCTCGCGGCCTGCAACTTCACTCCGATTCCCCGCCCCAACTACCGAATGGGCTCCCCTCGAAGCGGCTTCTGGGAGGAGATCTTCAACACCGACGCCCTGCTCTATGGAGGAAGCGGATGGGGCAACATGGGCGGTGTAGAGGCTTCGCCCGTATCGGTCCACGGCCGTCGCCACTCCCTGACCCTGGCCCTTCCTCCCTTGGGGGCGGTCCTGTTCAAGAGAAAAACCCCATGAACTCCGCGTGCCCGTTCAATACGTTCACAGGGCCGGTCTGTCCGGTTCTGAATTGTGGGTAAGCCGGTCCTCTTGGGAAATACAGGAATCACCCCATTGGCGCTCCTGGAACCTACCGTTACCATTCAGTTATGAATCGAAAGAAAAAGGAGACGCTGACAAGGAGGTCTGTCCCATGCCGGAGCTGCCCGATGTAGAAATCTTCAGACAGTACCTGGAGTCCACTTCTCTGCATCAGGACATGGACCGCGTGGAGGTACCCGGTCCGGAAGTACTCCAGGGGACGTCCGCTTCCCGGCTGAACCAGGCGCTTCGCGGCAACCGCTTTCAAAACGCCCGCCGCCATGGAAAGTACCTGTTCGGAGGACTGAAGGAGGGTGGCCGGCTGGTGTTCCACTTCGGCATGACCGGCTTTCTCGCCTACTTTCGGAATGACGAACGGAGCACCGGGCACGAGCGCCTTCTCATTCGGTTTTCCAACGGCTACACCCTGGCTTACGATTGCCGGCGAAAGCTGGGGGAAATCGCTCTGGCCGAGGATTTACAGCGCTTCATTCGGGAAAAGGGCCTGGGCCCTGACCCTTTGGATTCAGGCTTTGATCTCGAAACCTTCCTGGACACCATGCGCGGAAGCCGTGCGACCGTGAAATCCGCCCTCATGGACCAAAAGCGAATGGCCGGCATCGGCAACATCTACTCGGACGAAATCCTGTTTCAGGCGGGCATTCGGCCCGGGGCCAAGGCCAACGATCTCACTGAAGGAGACTGGAAAACCATTTACACGGAAATGACGCAAAATGTTCTTCCCGCCGCCATCGAGGCCCGTGCGGACCCATCCCGCCTTCCGGCCTCGTTTATCATCCCCCGCCGCCACGGGAACCGGACCTGCCCTCTGTGCGGAGAGTCCCTCGAGACTGCCAAGATCGGGGGACGTACGGCCGTTTTTTGCCCCCATGATCAGCAGGCCGGGTGATGCATAGGTCGGTGAAGGAATCGAGTCCGCACTGGAACGTTTGGGCTCCGTGGACGCCGCAGCCATCGACGTGGAGGTCCGGGACGGGGTGGTCACACTCAAGGGGCGGGCCTCCGGGTCCTCAGCCCGCAGGGAGGCCGAGGAGGTGGCCAAACACGCCAAAGGCGTGATCGAGGTCTACAACGAGTTGCGGGTCGAATGAATCCCGGGGAGCTTATTCCTTCAGAGATCACCACCCGTGCTCCCCCATCAAGGATACGAAGCGGCACCCTCCGAGGGTCTGCCGCTTCACTTCTTTCCCCTGCTTGGTGAGCTTGGTCAACACTTGGCTGAAGCGGTCGCCCAGCGGAATCAGCAACCGGCCGCCGTCGGCCAACTGCTCCAGCAGGGGATCGGGAACCCGGGGGGCTCCGGCCGTGACCATGGCCGCGTCGTAAGGGCTGTGCTCGTCCCACCCCAGGGTGCCGTCGAATACGTGGTAGGAGATATTGGTGTATTCGAGCTCCTCCAGGATCCTGCGGGCCCGGTCCTGAAGGTCCTGGACCCGTTCCACGGTGTACACCCAGGAGGAGAGTTCCGCGAGCACCGCCGCCTGGTACCCGCTTCCGGTCCCGATTTCCAGCGTCTTCTCTGTGCCGGTGAGCTCCAGGGCCTCGGTCATCAAGGCGACCATGTATGGTTGAGATATGGTCTGATCAAAGCCGATGTGCAGGGGACGATCTTCATAGGCCGCCCCGGCCATGTCCCTGGGCACGAACCGGTGCCTGGGCACCTTTCGCATGGCCTCCAGGACCCGAGGGTCTCGAATCCCCCGCGGAATGAGCTGATCCTGGACCATCCTGTCCCGCGCCGCCTTCATTTCGTCCATCATTCACACCTCCTCCAATGGAGGCCGGCAAAAATAACTTGAACATCTTGCATCTCATCTTCAGGCCATCTTCGGCTGCGGCTCAATCGCAAAATCCTCGACGTAGTCCAGCTACGCCTGCGGTTTTGCTCAATCGCCGCATCCAAATATGACCCAAATCTGAGCGCAATTTTGTCCAATTTATTTCTGCTGGCCTCCACTGGACATGCCCGGGCGCTCCCCGGTCTACTCCGCCTTTCTCGCGTTCAGGATGGA
>CAZQCK010000120.1:0-9515 GCA_964591925.1 uncultured Desulfobacterales bacterium | reverse complement strand
ATGGCCCGAAGCTGAGATGGGAAAATGGGAAGTTATTTTTGAGTGAGCCCTAAGGGCGGGCCGGATCAGACCCCGGCTGAAAAGCATTCGTGAGAGTCGAGCGACCGGAGAGACTCCGGCCGCGTGAGGGAAAGGTGCGTCTTTTTTCAGCGGCGGGATGCTTCCAGGTGAAGCAGAAATTCTCGGTTCCCTTTCGGACCCAGGATGGGCGAGTCTATCCGTTCCCTGACAGGCCATCCCTCCGATTGAAAACGCTCGGCAAGCGTTTCAAGGACCTGTTCGTGGAGCTGTGGATCCCGAACCACTCCCCCCTTGCTCACCTGTGACCGACCCACCTCGAACTGGGGTTTCACCAGGGTCACCATAAAGGCCCCCGGTTCCAGCATTCGCCCGACCACCGGCACCACGATTTTCAGGGAAATGAAGGAGACATCGATCACCGCTCCGTGGATGGGTTCCTCGAGGGCGTCAGGTGCCAGGTGACGGATGTTCGTCCTTTCCATCAGGCGGACGCGGGGATCGTTCCTCAGGCTCCAGTGGAACTGCCCGTGCCCTACATCCACGGCCACCACTCGGGCGGCGCCGTTCTGAAGTAGACAATCGGTGAACCCGCCGGTGGAGGCACCCACATCCAGGATGGTTCGGCCCTGCAGGTCCAGGGGAAACCGGAGCAGGGCCTCGGCCAGTTTCAGCCCCCCGCGGCTCACATAAGGCGGAGTCGAGGAATGGATTGTGATCTCGGCGGCAACCGGCACGGTGTGGCCGGGCTTGTCCTTGCGCACGCCGTTCACTTCCACGGCGCCGGCCATGATCAGGGCACGAGCTTTTTTGCGGCTCTCGACCAGACCTTTGCGGACCAGGAGCAAGTCCAGCCTCTGCTTTGAATGTCGTGGTCTAACGGAAGAGATGCTCGGCTTCCTCCACGATGGATGTCACGTTCAGGCCGCACAGGGAACGAAGAAGCTCGATGGAACCGTGCTCCACGAAACGGTCGGGCAGCCCCATTTGCCGGACGGTGACCTTCCCCAGCACGCCGCTGTCGTTGAAGCACTCCAGAACCGCTCCGCCCAATCCGCCCGCACGGGCGTTTTCTTCCACCACGAGCAGCCGTCCCGTTTTCAGCGCGGCGTCCACCAGGGCGCTGTCCAGTGGTTTGACAAACCGGGCGTTGACGACCTCGGCTTGAACCCCCTTTTCCACAAGGATTTCAGCGGCTGTCATAGAGGGCGCCACCATGCTTCCGATGGCCAGGATGGTGAGATCGGTCCCGTTGCGCAGGGTCTCCGCCTTGCCGATCGGAATCTCGGAAAAGCCGTGGTCCAGAGGCACGCCGGTGCCGGCTCCCCGGGGGTAGCGGACGGCCACGGGCCCGGATTGTTTCAGCGCCGTGAACAGCATGTGTCTGAGCTCGTTTTCGTCCTTTGGGGCCATGACGGTCATATTGGGAAGAATACGCAGGTAGGAGAGGTCGAACGGGCCGTGATGGGTGGGGCCGTCCTCGCCCACGAGACCCCCTCGATCCAGGCAGAAGACAACAGGCAGGTTTTGCAGGCAAACGTCGTGAATGAGCTGATCGTAGGCGCGCTGGAGAAAGGTGGAGTAGATGGCCACCACCGGTCGAAGCCCTTCCACGGCCAGGCCGGCCGCAAACGTGACCGCGTGCTGTTCGGCAATGCCCACGTCGAGGAAACGCTCCGGATAGGTAGTCGAGAAACGGTTCAAGCCCGTGCCTTCGGGCATGGCCGCTGTGATGGCGAACAGGTCGGGAAGGATTTCGCCCAGCTCCACCATGGCGTCACCGAAGACTTCCGTGTAAGTCGGAGGAGGAGGCTGCGTGGCCCTCGCCGGTGTACCTGTCTCGATTTCGAATACTCCCACTCCATGGAAGTGGGCCGGATCCTGCTCCGCCGGCGGATATCCCTTCCCCTTGACCGTGAGTACGTGCACGAGTACGGGGCCCGGGATGTGAAGTGTGTTTTGAAAGGTCTCGATGAGTCGATCCAGCCGGTGTCCCTGAATAGGGCCGATGTACTTGAACTTGAACGCCTCGAAAAGCATGCCCGGGGTGAAAAAGGTAATGAAGGAGTCCTCACTTCTGCGCGCAAGGTTGAGGATGTTTTCCCCCACGCCGGGAATGGATTTCAGGAAGGTTTCAAGATCTTTTCGAAGATTGACGAATCGTTTTCCGGACATCTTGCGGCTGAGAAAAGAGGAAAAGGCTCCCACATTCGGCGCGATGGACATCTCGTTGTCGTTCAGGACCACGATGAGGTCCTTTTCCATGTGACCGGCCTGATTCAGGCCCTCGTAGGCCATGCCCCCGGTCATGGAGCCGTCTCCGATCACCGCGATCACCCGATTGTCAATCCCTTTGAACTCGTTTGCAGTGCTGATACCGAGGCCTCCGGAGATGGATGTGCTGCTGTGGCCGGTGTCAAAGGGGTCATAAGGGCTTTCCGCCCGCTTGGGAAAACCGCTTATACCCCCGTGGGTCCTCAGCGATTTGAACCGGTCCCTGCGCCCCGTGATCAACTTGTGGGCATAGGCCTGATGTCCCACGTCCCAGATGATCTTGTCCCGGGGTGTGTCGAACACATGGTGGAGGGCGAGTGTCAGCTCCACCACACCGAGGCTGGGAGCAAGGTGTCCGCCCGTTTTAGAGACCGTCTCTATGATTTCCCGTCGGATTTCAGCTGCAAGCTGTTCCATCTCCTGAACCGATAAGTCCCGGAGATCCGCCGGACTGTCTATGCCTTCCAGAATTCCTTTGGAATGGTCGCCTTTGCTCATGTCTGTCTCTCTACAATGTACCGCGCTATGGCCCGCAACGGATCCGCGTGATGATCAAAAAGATTGAGGGCGTCCACGGCACTCTGTAAAAGTTCGTTTTGGTCTCTGCGGGACGCTTCGAGGCCGAAGGCCGCAGGCCAGGTCAGCTTGCCTCGTTCCAGATCGCCGCCCACATCCTTGCCCAGGGTACGGCGGTCGCCTTCGATGTTCAGAATGTCGTCAGATATCTGAAAGGCGAGGCCGATTCGTTGACCGTACTCGGTAAGCGCATTAACCTGCTCTTCGGACGCCCCGGTGAGGACGGCCCCGCTCACCGTGGACACGGTGATCAGGTCCGCGGTCTTGTGGGTGTGAATGAATCGGACCCGATCAGCGTCGGGTGCGATCCCCTCGGACTGGACATCCACCACCTGACCGCCGACCATACCCCGATACCCGGCCGCTTCCGAGATCCAGCGGATCAGGCGTGTAAGGGACTCGGGCGGTGCGGCCTCGGGCAGTTGCATGCCCGCCATCACGGCGAACGCCTCGGTGAGCAGGCCGTCCCCGGCCAGCAGGGCGACGGCCTGACCGAACACCTTGTGGTTGGTGGGTTGTCCACGGCGAAGGTCGTCGTCGTCCATGACCGGCAGGTCGTCGTGAATGAGGGAGTAGGTGTGGATCATCTCCAGGGCGCAGGCCGCCGGAAGCACATCCCGGCCTTCACCGCCCGTGGCTTCGGCCCCGGCGATGCACAGAATGGGGCGGAGCCTTTTTCCTCCTGCAAACAGGCTGTAGGTCATGGCGCTCACCACATCGGCGGCGGGACCTTCAGGAGGCGGGAAGCAGGACTCGAGTGCGTGGTCCACCATCTCTCGTTTTTCGGCAAGGTAGGATGGAAGATCGATCATGAGGCGTCATCCCGGGGCTCGTCCGGATCAAAGGGTTTCTCTATGAAGGATCCTTCCTGTTCACGGACCAGAAGCGTGACCTTTTTTTCCGCTTCTTCCAGTTTGCGGGAGCAAAAGGCCGCGAGCTTCATGCCCTCCTCGAAAACCTGTAGAGAGTCCTCCAGGGGCATCTCGCCGCCCTCCAGCTGCTGAACGATTTCCTCCAGTCTTTTCATGGAGGTTTCAAAATTTTTTTCTGCCATGGTCAGTCCTGTCGTATGTATCTTTTAATCTCTTGCACGGCTCCAGTCCCATGCCTGTTTTGCGTTCCGGGGCATTCGACCGCGCAGGAAGATGAAAACGTCTGCTTTTCACTCGTGCAAACAGGGCGAGTGCATTCTCTTACGGAACGCGGACCTTGTCAATTCGGCATTCCAGAGTCCCCCTGGCAAGGGTGACTTCGATTCGGGCGCCTTGGCCAACCTCCGAAGCGTCACTCAGCACACGGCCTTCCGGAAGACGGCGCGTGATGCTGTAGCCCCGCTCCAGAACACCGTGCGGATCGAGCCCTTTGAGTCGGCCTTCCAGCACGTAGAGGGCGGAGCGGTGGGAGGAGAGGGTCCGCTCGAGTCCCGCTTCCATAGAGTGTCTGTAAAACCCGAGCTCCTGTGTGTATCCGCGGATAAGGTTTCGGGGGCTGCTTTGCATGAGGCGACCGGTCGACGCTGCAAGCCTTGCAGCATTCCGGCGCACCAGGAAGCGCTGGTTGCGCATGAGGCGACCGGACAGGTCGTCGAGGCGCATCCAGGTCTGCTCGATGACCTTTCTGGGGTCCCGCAGCCTGGACTGCAGATGCGCAAGGCGCTCGGTTCGCCTGCGAAGGCTTACTACAGTGCTGTTCAGAACCCGTTCGCGTAGATCCTGGATCCTTTCCTTCAGGGTTTCCTTCTCTGCGACCAGCAGTTCGGCCGCGGCCGAAGGTGTGGGGGCGCGCAGATCCGCGGCCAGGTCGGCGATGGTTACGTCGATCTCGTGTCCGACGGCTGAAACCACCGGGATTCGGGAGGCGCGAATGGCATAGGCCAGAACCTCTTCGTTGAAGGGCCACAAGTCTTCCAGGGAGCCCCCTCCCCGGGTGAGAACGATGACGTCCACATCGAGATGCCGATTTACGGTTTCCACGGCCTCGCTCAGCTCCCGCGCCGCCTGATCCCCCTGGACTCGGGCCGGTACTACGGTGATGCGCGTGTTTGCGAAGCGGCGTTGAATGACCTTCAGAAAATCCCTCACCGCCGCACCGGTGGGTGAGGTGATCACCGCTACGCGCGAAGGGAGAAAAGGAAGAGGCTTCTTGATTTCCCGGCGAAACAACCCTTCAGCAGCGAGCTTTTTCTTGAGCTGTTCGAATGCAAGCGCCAGTGCGCCCACTCCCAGGGGCTCCAGATAATCCAGGACGAGCTGATATTCCCCGCGAGGCTCGTACACCCCGAGGCGGCCCTGGGCAATCACCTTCATGCCGTTCTCAGGTCGGAACCGGAGGACTCGAACGCGAGGGCGGAACATGACAGCGCGCATTTGGGCGGCCTCGTCCTTGAGGACCATATAACAGTGACCTGAGGCCGGAGTTCGAACATTGGAGAGCTCACCTTCCACCCAGATGAAAGGGAACCTGTTTTCCAGAAGGCCGCGAATTTCCGCGGTCAACCTGGAAACAGTGTAGACTTGAGGACCTTGGCTTTCCACCAATGCTTCTTTATCCAACCCTTTTCTCCGCGCGCAAGGGGGTCGCTCCCGCCCGGATCCACAGGCGCATTCGGCAATGACCGGGGCCATCCTACCGAAACGGGTCGTTGCAGACAACCCATTTCATTCCACGGGCCGGAAAAGCCGATCCCGCGGATCGTCCTCCAAGGCCAGTCCGTCAGGAATCGGCACGGCGCATTGACAGGGGAGGCGATTTTCCATATTCTTCAATTCTTCGAGATTACCGGAACCTGAATTGAGGCAGAAGGAGGAAGCCTTGGAGGATCCATTGTTTACCCAAGAAGACCTGGAGCAGATTCGTCAAAGGGGAATGTCGGCGGAGGCTGTTCGTGCACAGGTGGAAAGCATAAAAAAGGGTTTTCCCCGGATGGAGCTGGATCGCCCCTGCACTGTGGGGGACGGGATTCTTGCCCTGGACAGCGGGAAGGTCCGCCTCATGACCGCTGCCTACGAAAAGGCCGTTCGCTCTGGGAGGGCTATGAAGTTTGTTCCGGCCTCCGGGGCGGCCACTCGAATGTTCAAGCTGCTTCAGTCGGCCCGTAATCGTCCGGGAGGGCTTCACCAAGAGGCTCTCGTGCGGGAGGCGGAGCAGGGGGATGAAGAGAGTGCCCGGGTCCTTAGATTTTTCAAGGGCTTCAAGGATTCGGCTCTCTACGACGCCTTAAACGAGGTCATGGCTGATCATGGGATCGACGCCGACGGGCTGATGGCGACAGGCCGCTATGGCGAAATATTGGAGTACTTGCTGGATCCGAAGGGCATGAATGCAGCTGATCTGCCCAAAGGTCTGATTCCGTTTCATGCATACCCGGACGGCGCTCGACGCACACCTTTCGAGGAGCAGCTGGTCGACAGCTCTTTAACGGTCCGTGACGAAAAGGGGGTTTCCAGAGTCCACTTCACGGTTTCGCCGGATCATGAGACAGCGGTTCAGGAGCACCTGGAGGAGACACGCTCCGCCCGGGAGGGTCCGGGCGATCGCTGGGAGATCGGTCTCAGCCTTCAGATGCCCCACACGGACACCATTGCCCTGGACATGGAGGATCGCCCGTTTCGGGACGAGGAGGGGAAGCTCCTGTTCCGCCCGGGAGGCCATGGCGCCCTGCTGGAGAACCTCGATACCCTGAAAGGCGATCTGGTCTTTATTCAGAACATCGACAATGTGGTGCCTGACCGCCTGAAGGAACCCGTCATGTCCTGCAAAATGGCCTTGGGAGGGCTGCTCGTACTGCTCCAGGAGGAAATATTCCACCATGTGGAGGTGCTGGCTGCAGGAGGGGTTTCCGATGAGGCCCTGGATCGGATTTGGGGCTTTGTGGTGAATCGGCTTTCCGTTCAGCCGCCCGCCGGCATAGAGAAGGGCACGCCTCAGGAACAGTGCGACTTTCTCTTTTCCCGGTTGAACCGTCCTTTGCGGGTGTGTGGTATGGTGCGGAACGAGGGAGAGCCAGGCGGCGGCCCGTTTTGGGTCAGAAACAGGGATGGCGGTGTCTCCCTTCAGATCGTGGAGTCGAGCCAGGTGAACATGGATTCCGAGAACCAGAAGGCAGTGTGGTCCTCATCAACTCATTTCAACCCTGTGGATCTTGTCTGCGGGCTGCAGGATCATCGAGGCCGGCCTTTTGATTTGACCTTCTATCGGGATTCCGACGCCGGGTTCGTCTCTATCAAGTCCAAGGGAGGACGGGAACTCAAGGCCCTGGAACTGCCGGGCCTATGGAACGGCGCCATGGCGGAGTGGAACACGGTTTTCGTGGAGGTGCCCATCGAGACCTTCAACCCCGTGAAAACGGTCCTGGATCTGCTTCGCGACGAGCATCGTAAGGCATGAGTGAGCCTGCCCAAAGCGATTCGAGGACCAAAAGGGCCTATGTGGGCCTGGCGCTCAAGGGTTTCTGCATGGGGGCGGCCGATGTGGTTCCCGGCGTGTCCGGGGGTACCATGGCCTTTATCCTGGGAATCTACGAGGAGTTGATCAGCGCCATCCGCTCCTTTGACGCCGTTTCTCTGCGCCTGGTGCTGTCATTTCGTCTGGAAGAGGCCTCGAAGCGGGTTCGCTGGAAGTTCCTGGCGGCCGTGGGAACCGGGATCCTGGGTGCGGTGTTTTCTCTGGCCCGCATCCTGAGCTGGCTTCTTCACAACCATCCAGTGCCTGTCTGGGCTTTCTTCTTCGGGCTCATTGTGGCCTCCCTTTTTACCGTAAGCCGCCGTATTCGGACTTGGCGTCCGCACATTCCCGCCGGAATCATACTGGGTGCGATCGGTACTTACCTATTGGTGGGCACGGTGCCCATGTCCACACCCGAGGCCCCCTGGTTTCTGTTTCTATCCGGCGCGGTGGCGATTTGCGCCATGATTCTTCCCGGCATATCCGGTGCGTTTATTCTGGTCCTGCTCGGCAAATACCTCTTTGTCCTGGAAGCAGTCAACAACCGGGACTTTTATACCCTGGGCCTTGTAGCCGCCGGCGCCGTGATCGGGTTGATTGTTTTTTCTAGAATTTTGGGTTGGCTTTTCCAAAAGTTTCATGATCTTACCATATCTATACTTGCTGGTCTCATGTTGGGATCATTGAGGAAGATTTGGCCCTGGAAAAAGGCCGCCGAAACACGGATGGGCGAGGCGGGCGACACCCTAGGCGCGGTGCCGGTCAATGTGTTTCCTTCCCAATGGACCTTTGAGGTGACCCTGGCGCTGGCCCTGGCAATGGCCGGCTTTCTGGCGGTCCTGGCGGTAAACCGGCTGGCTGAAGACGGCGGAGCGACACCTCCCGCGGCTGAAGCCTTTCGCTCCTCAGAGGGCGGCCACTGACCCCTCCGCTTCAGGCCCGGAATTGAAGGCGTGCGAGCGTCAAAGAATCGGACAGGGCGTCAGAGGTTCCGGAATATGGGCTTGCAAAACGGACCGGCTGGGGGATTGCAACCGGCTCGGCTCTGGCATGTGGATTGCAGAATCTCAACACGGACGCGTAAGACCGGGCGGTCACAATGACGAACGCTCAATTCAGGACGAAGCAAGCAGGGCCTATGGAATTCCGCAACCAGATTCAGGGTGAGAAAGCGGTTACGATTTTTCAAGAGCTTCAGGGTCAACGAGTCCCGTTGCGTTTCCACGTTCTGGGGCGGGGATACGAAAGGCTGAGCATTGTGACGGGAATCGAGCCCCGGAAAGAGCAGGTTTTCGTTCTCCTGGATCTGCCCGCCCAATTCGAGAACGAGATGCCGGATGCCGCCGGCTCACGAGTGCAGATCGAGTTCGTTGACCGAAAGGGCATTCCACATTCATGCCGCACGGTGATCCATAATGTTCAAGGCGATGATCTCTGGCTCGTCCTTCCGGACTATATCGAAAGAATCCAGCGAAGGAAGCATTTTCGCGTGGAGCCGCCTCAGGGAACCCGGCTGGTGTTCCCTTTTCAGGCACAAGAGGTCGAGGCTCCGGTGTTGAACCTGAGTCTTGGAGGAGTTCTGGGAATCAGTCCGATGAAAGGCGACACCAGATCCCTGTCGCTTCAGGCGGGAATGCGCGTAGAGCGTCTTCGGCTGCTGAGCATGATGGAAGAGGACAAGGTGGAGGTGGGAGTCAACCGCGCGGAGGTTATACGGGTGGAAAAGATTCCGGATAGCACAAGAATCAATTTCGCCTTTCAATTCCTCCGTATGAACAGACCGGATGCGCAGGTACTCGACCGCTTTCTTTATTACTGTCAGAGAAGATTGCTGAAAAAGAGAAGCCTGCTGCTGGGTGAGTAGGCCGGAAGTTCAGATGTAAATGTCCACCGTGGCTCCGCAGGAGGCCTTTTGCGAAATGGCTCGGCCGAAACCGTTGTAAGGACCTTCCCTGTAGCCCTGACCATACCCCAGAAATACGAACTCCTCACGGGCTTTCCCATGGTGGGCCGGAACGTTGCTTTCTCGATGCCCTGTAGGCCCCAAGGCCGGGGAGTTGGCATGTTGAACCGGGTAAAGCGCTGTCACGGCATCCACATTCATGAACCAGGCTCCAAACGGAAAGTCGATAGCTTGCATACATTATAGCCATTGACTTCCCCTTAGGCAAGAGCCCTGAGTATGATTTGTGGATGTAAACTAG
>CAZQCK010000119.1:0-9671 GCA_964591925.1 uncultured Desulfobacterales bacterium | reverse complement strand
CCTGATGCTGGCCTTCATGTCCATCCCCACCATCTGCAGCATATCGGAGGACGCCGTTTTCAGCGTGCCCACCGAGCTCAAGGAGGCCTCCCTGGCCCTGGGCGCAACCCACTGGGAGACCATTGCCCGCGTTATTCTTCCGGCCTCGCTCTCCGGCATCACCACGGCCGTTATTCTGGGCATGTCCAGGGCCGTCGGCGAGACCATGGTGGTACTCATGGTGGCCGGAGGGGCCGCCATGGTGCCGGGATCCCTGTTCGATCCCGTGCGCCCCATGCCCGCCAGCATCGCCGCGGAGATGGCCGAAGCCCCGTTCAGAGGAGACCACTACCACGCACTGTTCGCCACCGCGATTGTGCTGTTCCTCTTTACCCTGATCTTCAACCTCGTGGCCGAGCAGATCTCTAATCGCTACAAGCAGGTGGGCGCATCCACCCTTTAGGGCCGGCCCGCAAGAAAGGCCTTTGCCTTGAGGAGTAAAACCGATACACCATGAGAACATCGAACACACAACAGCTGCACGGGAATAATCCCGGCGGTGTCACCGGCGCAAACCCTTACCGGTCCGGCGTCAAGGGCCTCAATCGACGACGCCGTATCCAGGGATTCTGGTTCCAGCTCTTTCGCGCTGCAGCGGCTGTCAACGGCCTGGCCCTGCTGGTGGTGGTCTACTTCCTGGTATCCAACGGATGGCGCGCCATCAACTGGACCTTCCTCACCCAGCCCCCCATGGACTCCATGACCAGAGGCGGCATTCTCCCCTGTATCGTGGGAACCGCCTGCCTGGGCATCGGCGCGATTCTCATCGCCCTGCCCATCGGGGTCGCCTCTGCCGTATACCTTCATGAGTACGCCCGTCCCGGGCGCGTCATTCGCATCATTCGGCTGGGGATCAGCAATCTCGCCGGAGTGCCTTCCGTGGTCTTCGGCTTGTTCGGCCTGGCCTTTTTCGTGGTATACCTGGACATGGGGGTGAGCATTCTGGCCGGAGCCCTGACCCTCGCCGCCATGAGTCTCCCGGTGATCATCGGGTCGGCCGAGGAGTCGCTTCGAAGCGTCCCTGACACCTACCGGGAGGCGTCCCTGGGCCTGGGGGCCACCAAGTGGCAAACCACCCGCCGGGTGGTGCTTCCGGCCGCCATGCCGGGCATCCTGACAGGAGCGATACTGGGCTTGAGCCGCGCCGCCGGAGAGACGGCGCCCATCATGTTCACCGCCGCGGTTTACTTCACGCCCAAGCTGCCCGGCTCCATTTTCGATGAGATCATGGCTCTGCCCTATCACATCTACGTTCTGGCCACGGCCGGGACGGAGATCGAAGCCACCCGACACCTTCAGTACGGCACTGCACTGGTGCTCATTGTGCTCGTCCTGGGGTTGAACCTGTCGGCCATCGTCTATCGCGCACGGCTGCAGAAAAGACACTAAGGAGGTCGTACGTCAACCATGGAACCGTCCCGTTCACTGAAGGTGGACATTCGAGCGCTCCAGTTTTACTACGGAGACTTCCAGGCACTCAAGGACATCACCCTGCCCTTTTATGCCAACCAGGTCACCGCGCTCATCGGCCCTTCGGGATGCGGCAAGAGCACGCTTCTGCGTTGCATCAACCGCATGAACGACTTGATCCCCAACACCCGGGTAAAGGGTGAGCTCCTGTACGGCGGCAGAAACATCTACGACCCCTTCGTGGACGTGGTCACGCTCAGGCGTCAGATCGGAATGGTGTTTCAGAAACCCAACCCCTTTCCCAAGAGCATCTTTGAAAACATCGCCTATGGAATGAGGGTCAACGGAATCAAGAACCGCAATGTTTTGTCCGAGCAGGTGGAAAAGAGCCTTCAGCGGGCGGCGCTCTGGCAGGAGGTCAAAGACCGCCTGCACGAATCGGCCCTGGGGCTGAGCGGCGGGCAGCAGCAGCGGCTCTGCATCGCCCGTGCTCTGGCCGTGGAACCCGACGTCCTGCTAATGGACGAGCCCGCCTCCGCCCTGGACCCCATCGCCACCCAGAAGATCGAAGAGCTCATTCACGAGCTCAAGGACGCCTATACCATCATCATCGTCACCCACAACATGCAGCAGGCCGCCCGGGTTTCCGATGTGACGGCCTTTTTCTACCTGGGACAACTCATCGAGGTGGACACCACTGACACTCTCTTCACCCGGCCCAAGCTGAAGCAGACGTCCGATTACATCACCGGGCGCTTCGGGTAGGCCCCAAGAGCAAGAAAGGAACCCTATATGCCCGTACACCTGCAAAAGGAGCTCGAACGGCTCAAAAAACGCGTCCTGGCCCTCGGCGCACTGGTCGAGGAGCGGGTCCGCAAGGTGACCCGGGCCATGAAGGAACGGGACTCGGTAACCGCCGAGCGCATTTTCCACACGGACTACGAAATCGACGAACGGGAGGTGGAGGTGGAGGAGGAGTGCCTCAAGATCGTGGCCCTTCATCAGCCCGTGGCCGTGGACCTGCGCTTCCTTACCGCCGTGATCAAGATCAACAACGACCTGGAGCGCATAGGGGACGAAACCGTGAACATTGCGCGCTGCGTTTCCATCATATCACGAAAGGAACCCGTGGACGCCCGCCTGGACTTTGACACCATGTCCGAGAAGGCTCAGTCCATGCTGAAGAGCAGCCTAGACTCCCTGGTGAACCTGGACTTGGATGGGGCCTTTCGCGTCCTGACCCTGGATGACGAAGTGGATCGCATGCACAGCCGAATGTACGATCAGGTCAAGGAGCGGATTCGCAGTACGCCTGAGCGGGTGGGGTACTGGATCAATCTGTTGTTGATCTCGAGATATCTGGAACGTATCGCGGATCACGCCACGAACATCGCAGAGGAAGTCATCTACATGATAGAAGGGGAGATCGTGCGACACGGAAAGTGGGATCAGCTGGAGGAGTGAAACCTCCCGGGCAGGGCATGAAACAGCCCGGCCACCGCAACGCACTCCAGGCCGAAGGGAAGATACCCGGCATAACCCAGAAGGGGCATTTCAAAGATCTCGAAACGATGGACATAAGGGATGCTGTACACCCATTTGGCCGCACTGAAGATGTTCCACATCTCCCAGAAAAACCCGCAGATCAGGGCCGCGAGGGCCGCGGTCACGATGCCGTCCCACGCACCGCGTCGAACGGGAGAAAACACGTGAGGCTCGGTGAAAAGTATCTCCAGGGATACAATGATCAACAGGGGTGAAATCCACAGCAAGGGGTACAAAAAGTTGGGCCGGACACCGATCAACGCCAGCCCCGTCCCGGCACCGGCGAGTACGACCCAGGCCGGTGCCCGGGTTCGCTGAACGCG
This sequence comes from uncultured Desulfobacterales bacterium, assembly GCA_964591925.1. Classification (GTDB taxonomy): domain Bacteria; phylum Desulfobacterota; class DSM-4660; order Desulfatiglandales; family HGW-15; genus JAIPEI01. The sequence goes on along the minus strand of CAZQCK010000119.1, from coordinate 6,354 downwards.
GATCGGCATGAACCCTTGAAAGCGCTTCGCGGGCCAGGAAAAGCTCTGAAGCCATTCCCGCGTCCCGAGCACGGCCGGAAGAACGGTGGAGAAGGGAAGCGTTGCAAACCAGAAATAGGACCACGCGTCAAAGTTTTCTCCGACATAGTACCAGTTCTGGACAAAGCGGTTCAGATACTCGAAGAACCACCAGAATGCGGCGCTGATAGGGAAGAGCGCCAGGTAGGCTCCAGTATGGTGTGTGAGAGGGGAACGGCCGGTTCGTCGATACACCAACCCGTTCATTGCGAGGATGTACCCCAGCCACAGGGGAGTGAAAGTGTGCCCCTGAAACGGCCCCACCCAGGAAAACCGGCCCCAGGCCAAGGCCCATGCCACGGCGCATATGCCGATGCCCGCCCAACCCCACCAGGGAAACGGCCGGAACGACACCTGCTTCGCTCCGACGCCTTCCGGCCTCCGCACCAGACCTCGAACCAGAAAAGGCGCTATCGTACCGATAAGAAAAGCGGCGAGGCCCCAGAAAACCGGCCGGGAAAACGGGGCATGGTCCACGTAACGGGTGCGGGGAGGAAACTCGAGATAGGCTTCGATCGGCCTTCCCGTACAGATCACCCCCAACAGGGGGAGCCCCAGGAGCATAACGAGCAGGACGACGAGCTTGACCAGCAGCCTCATGACCCTTCCCGTTGGAAGCGGCGCTTCCCGGGCAAGAAAGGAATCCCCTTTTCTACCGGCAAGGCCTGTGGTAAGGGTGATATTGAAAACTCCACTTCCGCCCCGCATTTGATGCGCCGGCGTCACGCCTCAGGAGGAGACTGCTTATGGCAACCGTTCAGCCCCAGGGAGAAAACCTTCGCCAGGCGGTTCGATGGATCTCGGAGCAGCTCGACCAAGACTCGAACAGGAAAATCCCTGTTCTCATTCAGGAGGCCTGCGTCCGATTCAATCTCACCCCCAAGGACGAGGTATACCTTGCATCCTTTTATCGAAGCGACACCGCCTGACCACAACGATGCTGCGCCATGCCCCCCTCAGCCGCGATTGAACCACCCCGGCTCGGACGCCTCTTCCCCTTGACCCAGCGCCGAGCGCAGAATGCCGGCAACAGAACAGGCCACGGGAATGGCGACCCCGATGGTCAGCCCTCCGATCAGCAACGGCATCCAAAACCCCTCCCAGTGCATGTGACACACGCCCACCCAGAGACATACCGCCCCCACGAAGACCACATAACCCGTGATTGCCCACAGGGCAAAGAGCATCAGGGACAGGACTCCGCGCTTGAGCGAAAAACGTTCTTCGTGCATCACGAGCCGCCCTTTTGGATCCGCTGGTTGAAGAACTCCACCTGCTTCCTCACGCCGCGGTCCGCCTTCATCTTGCCGGCAATGACTTCAGAGGCGTAAAGCACCGTAGAGTGGTTTCGATTGATCAGCCTGCCGATCTCCTCGAGGGTGGAGTCTGTGTGGTTTCTGCATAGATAGGAAAAGAGGTTTCGCGGATAGGCGTGGACCTTTTTTCTGGATTTGGAGGCCAGGGTTTCGGCTTCCAGGCTGAAATACCGGCAGACCAGGCCCATGATGTCCTCCAGGCTCCGGCCGGCCACCTCGCTGACGTGACATTGGATGACCTCCATAACGAGATTTTTGGAGATCTTTTCCTTCAGGAGATCCGTCTTGGCCTTGAGACAACTAAGGGCGCTCTCTATCTGCCGCACGTCCCGGGTGAGATGTTTGGCAAGAAGGTTAAGCGCATCTTCGGTCAGCTTGAGCCCCGCCTCGAAGGCCTTCCTCTCCAGCAATTTGACTCGGGTCTGGTAATCCGGGCGGTTTATGGCCGTTATGATGCCGGAGGTCAGGCGGGACTCCATGCCCTTGCTGAGGTTGGGAATGTCTTTAGGAAGCAGCGCGCTTGTGAAGATGATCCTTTTTCGGTCGTTGGCCAGGGCGTCCAGCGTGTACTCCAGCTCCTTCTGAGTCTTGTCTTTGCCGCTGAGAAAATGGATTTCCTCGAGAAGAAGCACATCACAGCACCGCCGGTATTTGCTCTTGAACTCCTCGATCTGATTACGCTTCAAGGCATAGATCATCTCATTGATGAACTCCTCGGCGCTCACATAGCAGACGCGGGTTTCCGGGTCACGGCTCAGGATCTCGTGCCCGATCGCCTGTGCCAGATGGCTCTTGCCCAGGCCGGTGTTGGAGAGCATCAGCAGTGGAGTGTACACCATTTCGCTTCCAGAGGAAACGGAGCGCGAAACGGAATAGGCGAACTCATTGCATTTGCCCACCACGAAACGGTCAAAGGTCAGATTGTTCTTGAGCCATCGGGCGCTCAAGGTACCGCGCTTTTTCATGTTGGCAAAGGCCAGCTGCCGGGAGTCCCTGACGGTCCTGGGCGCACGCGGCGGGGGTGGAGGAGAGGCCTTGACCTCCAGGGAAACCTCCAGCCGCCGCCCGCCGATCTCCGTCAGCCTCTTCTGCAGCAGGGGCGCATAGTTTTCCATGACCCAGTTCTTGGAAAACTTGTTGGGGCAGGCGACCACAACCGTATCGTCATGGTGTTCCAGAAAGGTGATCGGCTTGATCCACAAAGAGAAGCTCTGTTCGGGGATTTCTGAGCGCACCTGATGCTTGACCTCTTCCCATATGCCGTTCATTCGCGTTTTCTCCAACAACGGAAAGGGGTGGCACAATAAACCCGGCCTGAACAACTGGGTATAACCGTGATTCAGGTCGAACGATAAGATCGGGGGCCCGATCTAATATGCTTGCCTTCATTCGATTCCAAAGGACTGCCGACCGACCTACCTGGGAACGATGATACGGAGCAGTATGCGCCGGTTTTCGTAACGTGGGATTGGTTCCGTCCTGCTTTGGCCGCCTATTATTCAAAATCCTCGCCCGGTGTCAAAGGGAATGCGATCCGGGTTTCACTTAAGGTCGCTGATATTTTCGACAGGCAAAAACTAAATGAAATGACTGGAAAAAGAATCAGCACCGCTGTAACCCGGCACCACCTATCAACAATTGACCGCTCGAAATTTTTCATATGAAATCAAAAGCTTCTCTCAGTTTGGCCCTTTGTGAAAAAACTTATTCACATAATCCGATCTTCCGATTTCTTTCATTTTCTAACTTTTCCGCGTTTTTTCATTTTTTTCCTTCCTTTTCTCCCTCCTCCCTGTCCTACTTCGTTTCAAAAAGCCCTCCCCTCCGGCTTTCCGCCGAGACAAGGGGTCAAAGGCCCTGTGCTTCCGGTTACCGGAAACCGGCTTCTGCTGAACCCTCCCTGGGCAAAGATCCAGGCCGAGGGTTCCTTCAATAGTCAGGGGGGGGATAGGACTATCGGCATTGTCGAGGTCCAAGCCTTTGCCCGGCAGACCTATGCGAGCCTGGGGGGCAAGGCAATAAGGCGGCTGTCAGCAAATCCGCGGAAGTTGTTCGCCTGTGAGCGTGGAGAGGATCCGGGTCCCGCCCACCTGCGTTCGAAGCACGGCCCTCCCCGGATGATCCGCCACCACCTCCCCGATGACCCGGGCCTCTTTTCCCAGCGGATCGGCATTGAGCACCTCCAGGACCTTTTCCACCCCGGACGCCGGAACGAATATGAGGCACTTCCCTTCGTTTGCCACATAAAGCGGGTCCAAGCCCAGCATTTCGCATGCCGAGACCACGGCCGGGTCCATGGGCAGCTGCGCTTCGTGCAAGCGGATTCCCACCCCTGAGGCCCCTGCAATCTCGTTCAGGGCCGTTGCCACCCCTCCCCTGGTGGGGTCCCGCAACACATGGACCGGAACATGGCCGGCCAGGATACGGCCTACCATTCCATTCAACGCACTGGAATCACTCAAAATCGGCAGGCTGAAGTCCAGCCCCTCCCTTTTCGACAGGATGGCCATGCCGTGGTTCCCGATGAAGCCGTTGATGATGACTGCATCCCCTGGCTCGGCGTTGGCTGCAGACACATCCACACCATTCGGAATGCTTCCGATCCCCGCTGTGTTGATGAAGACACGGTCCGCGTGCCCTTTGGGCACCACTTTCGTGTCGCCCGCCACCACGCACACCCCTGCACGCCGGGCCGCCTCTCCTGCGGCCTCCACCACGCGAACCAGGTCTTCCATGGGCAAGCCTTCTTCCAGGATGAGCCCCATGGTGAGGGAATGGGGCTCGGCTCCCTGCATGGCCAGATCGTTCACAGTCCCGTGAATCGCCAGACTGCCGATGTTGCCGCCGGGAAAAAAGATAGGATCCACCACATAGGAATCCGTGGTCAGGGCGAGGCGGCCCCCGGGAAAGGGCACGACCGCGCTGTCATCCATGAGCCGCAGGTAGGGGTTGTCCAAATGAGGGAGGATGATCTTCGAAACAAGCTCCCGGGCGGCCTCACCGCCGCTTCCATGGTCCAACTCGATCCGCTGTGCTTTCATATTTTCCTCGCAGGGTACACGGTGATCCAAAGCCGAGTTTCGTCCTTTTAGCATGTTTCGCGCACCCGGCCAAGTGCGACGAAGAGAAGAGCCCGCCTCGAGCACAGGTTTCACGTGAAACATGCCCCTTGCAAAGGCGTCCGAGACCTTTTCGCTTTTCAACCAGCCGGGGTTGTGTTATTCACAAAGCTCCATTCAGTATCCATCGAGTTTCACGTGAAACACAACAAACAACGCCCCTGAGGCGACCATTTATGGGCGAAATCATTTCCCTTTCCAATCAAAAAGGCGGGGTGGGCAAAACCACCTCGGCTGTGAATCTTGCGGCCTCCCTTGTGGCGGCGGAACAACGCTGCCTCATTGTAGACTGCGATCCCCAAGGCAATGCCACCACTGGTTGCGGTCTCAGCCCTAAGGAGCTCAACCGCGGGCTTTACGATCTGCTGCTTGCAGAAGCCGCCCCTGAGGAGGTCATTCAGGACACGGTTCTTCCGGGCTTATCCATCATCGGCGCCGACTCGAATCTAGTGGGTGCAGAGGTGGAAATCGCCTCCACCAGGGACCGCGAATTCCTCCTTCGCAACGCCCTGTACCCACTACGCCCCGAATTTGACTTCTTGTTCCTGGACTGCCCGCCGTCCCTGGGCTTTCTCACCTTGAACGCCTTGACCGCAGCGGACGCCCTTCTGGTCCCCCTTCAGTGCGAGTATTATGCGCTCGAGGGACTGACTCAACTCATGGCCACCCTCAGCGCGGTGAAACATTCTCTCAACCCTTCGATTCACCTGGCCGGCATCCTCCTGACCATGTTCGACAGCCGAAACAACCTAAGCCTCCAGGTCGAGCAGGAGGTCCGCGATCATTTCAAGGAGGTGGTCTTTCAGACCATGATCCCCAGAAACGTCCGGCTCAGCGAATCACCCAGTCATGGTATGCCCGTGCTTCTCTATGATATCCGTTCCAAAGGGGCCCGGAGCTACCTTGCCCTGGCCCGTGAATTCCTCACTCGAGGAGATGTGCGTCATGACAAAACGTAAAGCCCTGGGAAAGGGCCTTTCAGCCCTTATCCCTGATGCCGATCGACTCGAAGGTGATCAGCCGGCCTTTTTTTATTGCCCGATCCACGCCATCGAGCCCAACCCGGCACAGCCACGCAAGTCTTTTGATCACCCCGATTTCGAGGAGCTCGCTGACTCGGTCCGCGAAAAGGGGGTCCTCACTCCACTGTTGGTTTCACGCACCTCCTCGGGCTATCGCCTGATCGCAGGCGAGCGCCGCTGGAGGGCCGCTCAAAAGGCGGGCCTCAAAACTATTCCTGTCGTTGTTCGAGAAACCACCTCGAGCGAGGCCCTGGAGCTTGCTCTTATTGAAAACATTCACCGCAAGGATTTGAATCCTATCGAGGAGGCGGAAGCCTACAGACAATGCCTAGAGGACGGGAATTTGACTCAGGACGCCCTGGCCAAGCGTCTGGGGAAAGATCGAACCACCATCACGAACATGCTCCGCCTTCTGACCCTCCCCGCTTATGTTCAGGAAGATCTCCTGGAGGACCGCCTCACCATGGGTCACGCCAGGATCCTTGCCGGCCTCAAATCCACTCGGGATCAAAAAGCGCTTCGTGACCTTATTCTCAAAAGGGGCCTTACGGTCCGCCAGGCCGAGGACAAGGCTCGCCGTCTTTCCGCTTCATCCCCGGCCAGGCGTCCTTCACCAGAAGACGACGCCCTTCGCTCCCTGGCGGACAATCTCAAGCGCTCATTGGGGACCAAGGTGGAAATTCAGCGACGCGGCCGCCGGGGGCGCATTACCATTCATTTTTACTCGAACGAGGAGCTCGAACGTCTCTTGGACCGCCTGGGTTAGGAGGCCAGCAGAAATAAATTGGACAAAATTGCGCTCAGATTTGGGTCATATTT
>CAZQCK010000118.1:0-9710 GCA_964591925.1 uncultured Desulfobacterales bacterium | reverse complement strand
CCGGAGGTTCGTGATATTCGAAGCGGGGTAGCAGCATGATGTTTCCTCCCTTGGCCCTGAATTGAGCGTTTCAAATTGCAGCTCTTTTCGAAAAAGCGCCTCCATGTAAAGAGTGGTGCTTAACCCGGCCTTCTTGAATGACAAGGCCTCGATATATTTGGTGTTTTAGATAAACCGCAATTTGAAACGCTCAATTCAGGTCGGCATAAAATCAGGCTAAAGGTGCTCTTCTTCGTCCCCCCACCGTTTGAACAGGTCGTGCTCGATTCCTATAAAGTCGAACACCTTGCCGATGGTTTGATCCAGGATGTCCTCAATGGTTCTGGGCCCGTGATAGAAGGACGGCACCGGGGGCAGGATGTGGGCCCCCAGGTCCGCAGCCATGGACATGAGCCGGAGGTGACCCTTGTGGAGCGGAGTCTCCCGCACCAGGAGCACGAGTTTTCGTTTCTCCTTTAGGGTCACGTCCGCGGCCCGGATGAGAAGGTTCGTGGTGAAGGAGTTGGCGATTCCGGAAAGACTTTTGATGGTGCACGGGGCCACCACCATACCCTCTGTGAGAAACGATCCGCTCGCCAGGGCCGCACCCACGTTGCGGTTGTCATATACCTTCGTGGCCATGGCCGCCACTTGGTCGGCGCTGTAATCCGTCTCGATCTCTATGTTCCTGCACCCCGACTCTGAGAGGATGAGATGAGTCTCCACCTCCGATCCTCGAAGATGCCGGAGCAGCCTTACCCCGTAGATAACGCCGCTGGCGCCTGCAATGCCTATCACAAGCCTCTTTTTTTTCTCTCCTCTCACATTGCCCTCTGTCCGAAAAAAGTCCTGCTTCTTTTCCTCACAATCTTCATACCCTTGTCGGTGCCGGCGTGTGTATGGGTTTTCGAATAATCAGGCCTCCCGGAGCACCTCCAGAGTCGCCCGGGCCACAGCCTCGGCAAAGTCCGGGTCCTCCATGTTCGCGTCCACTTCCTGAACGGGAATTCCCGGGTTCAGGAGGCCTTTTATCTCCTGAACGAACACCCGGTCCTCATCAGGATCGTGGGTGGGGTTGCCGGGCGCGTCCACGGATGACCATCCCCTGCCGGGGATGACCATTCGAACCGGACCCTTTGCATGGTTGAGCTTTCGAGCGAACTCAGCCGCGACCTGCTTCAACTCCTCCGGGTCACATCGGATCCAGGTCCGGTGCTTGTCCAAATCATACTTGCGCCGCTCTGCATACTCGGCCTTGTATTTGCGCTTGGCCGGTGTCATGTGGTTCACGCTGCAGGTGGACACGATTTGCGGAACCCCCAGCCCGCCTGCGGACTCCAGGCGGTCCGGACCGGCGTCCCGCATAAACCCGAATAGATGCTCTCCCACGCCGCCCGGTGCCAGGTCCACTACGGCCTGAAACAGGCCTTCCCGGATCATGGCTTCCATGGCGCGGTCTCCGATCCCGGCCGCCGAGAATCCGATCACCTGAAACCCTTCGGCCTCCAAGGTCTTGCGCACGGCACTGGCGCATTGCTCGCACGGGCCCAGCATGGTCAGGGCCACGGCCCGCCCTCTCTCAGGGCGGGGGGAGGCCACGTCGTTCTCCACCATGCCTGCGATGGCGCAAGCCGCACGATCCAGCACGTTTCTGAGCGGGTCTGTCACGCCGGAGATCTCCACCACGGAGTGGAACAGGGCGATGTCCCCGGTGCCTATGTACCTGGTGGATAGCCCGGGGAGGGCGGCCGTGGAGGAGACCATGAGCTTGGGTACGCCGAAGGGCAGGGCCCTCATGACCTCGGTGGCCATAAGGGAGCCTGTGGATCCCCCCAGCCCGATGATTCCGTCCGCGCGTCCTTCGCCGTGAAGGCGCTTTGCGATCTTCGAGGCCCCTCCAATGGTGATGTTCGTGATTGTGGAGCGCTCGCGGGAGGTCTGGATCTCCTCGAGAGAGCTTCCTCCCGCCTCTGCCACCTCAGCCGGCTGAATGTCCGCCGGGGATGTCTCTGCGCCCCCTCGCATGGACAGGTCCATCAGGAGGGTTTCTCGACCCAGGCTCTGCAGCTTGTCCCGAAGGTATAGCGTCTCCGGGCCCTTGGTGTCCAGGGTGGAAATCAGGAGAATGGTCTTGGGCATGAAATCGGGCTCCTTGTCAGGGCGGAACCGGAGGGCCTCTGTGAGGCCCCCCGCCTACAAACGCTATTCCGCCTGTTCCGCGGCCACCTTCTCCGCGATTGTCTTCTTGAGGGTCTCTTTGTTCACCTTGCCCGAGTCCCCCACGGCCGGAAACTCGTCGACGATCTCCAGCCGCTCCGGGATCTTGAACTTGGCCAGCTGCTTTTCCAGGAGAAAGTCCTTCATCTCGTCGAAGGTGAAGGTTTCTCCAGCCTTGGGGATCACGTAGGCGCAACAGCGCTCCCCCATCTCCCGGTCCGGATAGCCTACGATGGCCACGGAGGAGACCTTGGGGTGCTCGTTCAGCAGTCCCTCGATCTCGGCGGGGTAAATGTTCTGCCCCCCGCGGATGACCATATCCTTGGCCCGTCCCAGAATCCAGAGGCACCCCTGATCGAACTTGACGATATCCTCGGTGGTGGTCCAGCCGTCGTCGTCGAACACGGTCGCGGTGAGCTCCTCGTCCCGGTAGTAGCCTGCCGGGGCATGGGGTCCCCGAAAGTACAGGATTCCGGGTTCGCCCTGGGGCACCTCGTTTCCTTCCTCGTCCACGAGCCTGACCTTGTTGCCGGGAAGCATGCGGCCTACGGTGCGGCGCCGGAGCTCGGGCGGATCCTCGACCCGGCAGCCGGATACCGATCCCTTGTCCTGGGTCCCCAGGTCGCTGGTGATGGACGCCTGAAAAGCCGCTTCAGCCTCCTCCGCCACCTGAGGGGAGAGATACCCCCCGGCCGATCGAATAAAGCGGAGCGAGCTCAGGTCGTACCCGGACGGGTCCGCCTCGAGCATGCGGATGAGGTGTGTGGGGACCACGCCGATGGCAGTGGCGCGTTCCTTCTGAATGAGCTCCAGGGCCCCTTCCGGAGTGAACTCCTCCAGCATGACAGTCTTGGCTCCGGCCAGGGGCGCGGCGAAGTAGGTTAGGGTGCCGGCTGCTCCGCCCGCGTGAGGCGCTATGGCCATGGTGATGTCGTCTCTGTTCAGCCCCCAGATGTCCACGCGGCCCTTGGAGGTACAGACCCGGGGCGCCGTAGGCCATTCCACGAGCTTGGGGATTCCGGTGGTGCCGCTGGTGGTGGTGAGGATGGACACGTCCCGGAAGGGATCGAGCCTTCGTTCCCGAAGCATGGCTTCGTCCACGGGTTGTTCGGCCCGCTCGTAGGCGAGCCGGATGAGCGAGTGGGTCCCCTTCGGGGCGGATTCCGGGACCGCATCGTCAAAGAGAAAGAAGTGCTCCAGGTGCGGGAACTGTTCCTGAAGCCCCTTGTACATGTCCAGGTAGTCGAACTTGCGGTAGACCGTGGGGATCACCACGGCGGTGGCCTGGGTCTTCTCCACCATATACTCCAGCTCACGCTGCCTGAGGTAAGGATAGACCGTGAGGGTGATGAGGCCTGCTCGCTCCCCGGCGATTCGGGCCAGGAACCCGAACACGCTGTTGGGCGACTGGATGATGATTCGGGAGGACTTCGCAATACCCATCTCCACCCAGGAGGCGGCGATGGCGTCCACCAGGCGTTTGGCCTCGGCCCAGGTCACGCGGTACTTGTCGTCCACCAAGGCTTCCCGGTCTCCCATCTCCCGGGCGTTTCGGTCGTAAAAGTCATAGAAGAGCTCGTTTGTCCAGTATCCGTCCCGGACGAACTCGTCCACCATGGCCTGCTTGTAGCGAATCGGTTTCACGTGCTCCCTCCATTGGGTTTTGTCGGTTGACCGCCGCAGACGCCGGTGATCGGGCGGCTGGGCTTCTTCACTTCTTGTCCTTGGTTGAGCGCTCCCTCAGACTGGCCTTGAAGTTGTCCCAGAACTCCTTGTTGGCGTCCTGCCAGGCGGCCCCCCATCTTCTCTCGAAGTAGGACGTAGGAAGCCGCTCTCTCCAGGCGGCCCAGGGGTTTTCTCCCTTGGAATGGGCCTCGAAGACGTCTTCGAGGAAAACCTCGAGGTTGGGAAGCTCCTCCTTGGGCAGGTAGGACACCGCGCCCTTTTTGATGGAGCGAACGAGATGCTCAGGCGCGAACGCGTGCGCCGTCAGCATGACGGCCGGGATGTTCCTGGCCACCGCGATCTCCAGAAGGCGGTATCCGTTCACGCCCATGATGTCCAGGATGGCGAGATCAAAGGCCTCGTTCGCCAGGTGATCCCGGGCCTCTTCAAAGGTGGCCGCCTGCACCAGGTCGCACATGGGCAGGAGCTCCTCCAGGGTGCTCAGGATGTCCTGCTCGTCATCCACGGCCAGGATGCGTTTGCCCTCCAGGGGGCTCTTGTCCGGCATGATCGCTTCTCCCTTCTGTTTGCATGGGCCGGGTTTGAAACTCGATCAAGCTAGTGCCCATCCATAAACGAATTTTGGGCACTGCTAAGTTTCCAATTCAGAAAGGAGGATTTTTTGGAACCTCGCTGATCGACGATGAGATTGGCAAAAAAGACCCTTTCCGGATGGAAACAAGCTATAACCCCAGCTCCTTCCACCGGAACTCCACCTTTTTCCTCACCTCGGAATCCAGCTCGATTTGAATGGGTTTCTGCTTCCACTCGTACGGAATGGTGGCGTCCAGGAGCAGCCTGCCCGTGATCTCCCTGGAATCGATGGGCAGGGAAGGATCCAGGGGCGTGGAACGCCCTCGTTTGATAACCTGGGACCGGTTGGGCTGGAACCGGAAGCTCAGGGCGTACATGACCCTGGGAATATCCCAGGAATCGATGTCCTCGTCCACCACGATAACGGTCTTGAGACCATAGGCGCCCATTTCCGTGGACACCGCGGCCGTGAGCACCTGATCCGCATGGCCGGGGTACATGGTCTTCATGGAGATGATGGCCAGGAATCTTCCCGAGCCCTCGGGCGGGCAGTACACCGACTTGATCCCCGGAATGTGCATCTCGTCGGCAAGCTGTTGCCACAAGGTGGCGCCGTAGGACAGGGCCATCACCATGTGCGTGTCCGTGACCGCACGGCCCACGGTGGTGGAGTACATGATGGGGTTGTCGCGGTGGGTGACGCACTTGATGTCCATGTAGTTCCTGGGGTCCGTGCCCACGCCCGAGTAGTAGCCCGTGTACTCGCCAAAGGGGCCCTCGTCCATGAACTTTTCTGCATCGCACTCGCCTTCCAGTACAATCTCGGCATGGGCGGGGATGGGGAGGTCCACGGTCTCGCCCTGGACCACCTGGCAGGCCTCCCCCCGAATAGAGCCGTACACGTCGTACTCGGAGATGCCGGCCGAGACCCGGGCGGCGCCCAGGATGAAAAGGAGCGGGTCGCATCCGATTATGGAGGCGCAGGGCATGGGCTTGCCCATGGCCTGGTACTTCTTGAGCATCTGGTCCGCGTGCTTCCCCTTGATGAACTGGGTTCCGATCTTGTTCTTTCCCAGGAGCTGGGAGCGGTATGTGCCCAGGTTCACCCACCCGGTATCGGGGTCCTTGGTGAGAATGAAGTGGGCTGTGCCGATGTAGCGTCCACCGTCCATGGGGAAGAAATGGGGCACGGGAAACTTGTACAGGTCCACGTCTTCGCCCATGATGATGTTCTGCTTGCAGGGGGCGTCCTTTTTGTCCACCCATTGGGGTGGAATGGGGTTGTGACCCATGTCCACCCAGGCCCTCAGGATTTCAGGCAAAGGGGTGTCCTTGGGCCTGCCCAGGATGAGCGCCAGCTTCTGGGCGGTGGTGCAGGTGCTGGTGATAACCGGCGTGTCATAGTCCTTGACGTTCTCAAAGAGGAGAGCGGGGCCATGGGCTTCCTCATTGAGCTTGGCGATGTGGGAGAGCTCCAGGTTCCAGTCCACCTCCGCCGTGATCCTCTTCAGTTCCCCTTCCTTCTCCGCCACTTCGATAAAATCACGCATGCTTTTCATGTCTTGTTCGCCTCCTGATGAAAAAATTATTGACTTTAACCCTTCAGCTTGATGCGTTTCATGGCCTGGGCCATGAGCAGCTCCCGGCCGCTCTTCTTGCCCAGCCGGGACTCGGTCTTTTTTTGACTCCAGACTGTCTCCGGCCGGGCCTGCACAATGAACACGTTTTCGGGAAAAGGTTCCACTTCATCAATGGCCCACTCGATGTCCATGGGGACCCCGTAATGTTTTTCAATCTCTTTGGCCAGTTCGGCCAGCTCCCTGATCTCCTGATCCTCGATACAGCACTTGCATCCCTTCTTCGGGTCCAGCTCAGCCTCCATTACCTCTCCATTGTCCGGATCGAACACACAGGCCACGTGCTTGGTGGAGATGTTCTTTTCGGTGGCCTCCATCAGCACCTTGTCCACTGCGAACCAGTCAGGGTTGACAGTGCCGCCCACCACGGTCTCGCCGAGACCCCACGCGCCTTCGATGACGACCTTGGAAGGATCACCGTTGGTGGGGTTCAGGGAAAACATGACACCTGCGCACTTGGCGTTGACCATCTTCTGCACTCCCACACTGATGAAGACCTTTTCGTGCGGAAAGTCGTTGCGGATGCGATAGCTCACCGCCCTCGGCGTAAAGAGGCTGGCCCAGCAGTCCTGAACCCGCTGCATCACCCGGTCGATGCCCATCACCCACAGATGGGTGTCCTGCTGTCCGGCAAAGCTGGCAGTGGGCAGGTCTTCGGCCGTGGCGCTGGAGCGCACGGCCACGGGAAGATTCTCCTCGGAGCATTCGCGGCAAAGCTCGGCGTAGGCCTCGGTGATGGCCGATCGCATGTCGTCCGGCATGGGGGCGTTGCGAATGAGCTCCTGGACCTGCTCGCTGCCCTTGTGAACCGCGTCCACCGCCCCCAGCTGGAGCCCGGAGAGCAGAGCATACATCCGGTCCACGATGCCCGCGCGGTGAATGAAGTCCTCGTAGCAGGTCGTGGTGACTGCAAATCCCGGCGGCACTCGAATGCCGGCCTTGATCATTTCCCCCAGGCTGGCGTTCTTGCCGCCCACCAGCGCCAAGGCGTTCTTGTCGAGATCCTCGAGTTTTTCAATATAGCTCATGTCGCCTCTCCATGGTTCGGCAGGGGGGATGTGCAGTCCCCCGGTCGCAATGGGAACATGCCTCGGGCTAGCCGACACGCTCCAGCACGCTCACCACACCGGTGTCGCCGTCCACCCGAATGATATCCCCGGTCTTGATGCCGACCGTGGCGATCCCGGTCCCGGTGACCGCAGGCACGCCGTACTCCCGGCATACGATGGCGGCGTGGCTGGTCAGACCTCCGATGTCGGTCACCGCGCCTCGGATCTTGGCGAATACCGGGGCCCAGGAGGGGTTGGTGTTGGGGCAGACGAGTATCTCGCCGTCCCGAAGATTGGTGATGTCCTTGAGGAGCTTCAAGACCCTGGCCGGGCCTTCGTTCACTCCGGCCGAGGCCGCGAATCCCTTGATCTCGGACAGGTCCCGGGCCTCCTCGGCCGAGACCCCCTTGAGCCACTCCTGTACCTTGTCCGTGGTCACGCCCCAGAGCATAATGGTGAAGGGTTCGGCCACTTCCTCGGGCGGGACGCCCAGGGCGGGCGGCGGATTCCACTTCTGGGCCGCTTCCAGGATCTTTCTTCGCTCGGCCACCTTGGCCTTGTAATGTTGTCCGCGGACCGGGATGCCTTCTCCCAGGGCCCAGGCGGTGGACAGCTCGGTCAGGAGCTCTGGGATCTCGTAGCGGTGGAACATGAAAATGTCGTCCACATCCTGGATGAAGCCGTGGTTCACCAGGAGCCGGCCAAAGGTGCGCACTTTGTCGAACCAGATGGTGTGAAACCAGTGCTCCACCCAGAAGAGGTGATCCTCGGCATATCGGTAGATGGTACGGATCGTGTTGTAGGCGTCCTCAAAGGACTTGCGGTCCTCGTCCGTGGAGATCAGTTCCCGGTATTGAGCCACGACCCGGTCCCGCTCCTTGTCGATGTCTCCAATGGAGCGCTCGATGGTCTCCCCCTTGTCCAGGAGGTTGAGGTAGCCCTGGAGGTAGCTGAAGGGGATGTCGAGGGTGTTGCACCAGCTTCCCTCGTAGTGGAACCAGCCGCTTCCGCAGGACACCGAGAACCACGGATCCTTGGCCTTTTCCAGCTCCGCCAGCCATTTTTTGCCGTCATCCGTCCCTTCCAGCTCCTGAACCTTGGCCTCCGCGCTCTTGTCGCTCTTGAGGACCTCCTTGACGCCGGGAAGCGAGTCGGCAAGGCGTGCCAGGCGGCAGAGCTCCTCCTCGGGCCTGAACATGGAGACATAGGCGCCGGCCACCATTTTGCCGATGGCGCTCTCACTGATGCCCGGAAAAAGTTTGCGGCAGACGTCGCCGAACATGAGGTAGGCGAGGTAGCTCAGGTTAAGCATCTCGAAGTGGTACTGCCACCCCTTGATCATGAGGTTGACCATGCGATCGAAGGTCTCCAGGATGTCATAGGAGATGTAGTAGCCCCTGGGTGCGGGAAACACCTCCTCATCCGGGACATACTTGGGAAATTCCGTGGGAATTTCCAGGCCCTTCATTTCCTCGCCCAGAACCTTGAACTTGCTCAGCCATTTGTCCCACATCTCCTCGTAGTGCTCGAAGATGTAGAAGACCCGCTTTTCAAAGTGGGCCGCCTTCTCGGCGATGATTTCATCAGGCGGCGGGGCCACGGCGCAGATGTAGAGGTATCCCCCCACCAGGCGTTGGGCAATGCCCTGGGCCGGAGGAATGCAAAAGACGCGCGTGGTGTACTGGGAGAGGGATATCTGCCAAGCCTCCTGAAAAATGAGATCCAGTGGCGGCATGGGGTCGGGTGCGTGGATCTTGTCCTGGTACCAGAAATTGGACTTTTCCCAGTCCGAACGTTCACCCACCGTGAACAGGAAATGGGAGGGATACATCTCCTCCCAGCCTTCAAGCTCCGAAGGAACTTGAAACTCGTGTGGATCCGGGAACCTCCCTGCCTTGTCTTCTGCCATGGTACACCTCCCTGTCGAAAGTGATTGCGGGTTGGTCCGCTCCATTCGAGCAACGGGCCGTGGCGTCAGTGAGCCTTGGAAATTCAGCAATGCCCGGAACTCGTTTCCGTATGGGCACCAGTCTGGACACTCGGGCTCACACAAACACAGGAAGCATATGGGAACCGCCACTTGCATTTACGGCGAAAGAGGGGTTTGCGTCACAGCCGGTCAGGGTTCGATCTGCAGCCGGGCGCTTCGGCCCGTGGCTTAGAAACCCGCCGTCAGGGACGAGGCAGAGGTGGTTCCCGGCGAACACGGTGGCCTAATTTATGATAACCTGTCAAATTCATTTTTGTTATGTTATATATAAGCAGTGCTTATTATAGTGACTGGTATCATAAACCCCTGTTTGTTTTAGGAGGAGATTCATGATCAACCTGAATCAACTTCGAGTGTTTTATCACGCGGCCAAGCACCAGAATTTCACCCGGGCCTCTGAGGAGCTCCACATCACCCAGCCCGGGGTGACGTCCCAGGCAAGGTTGTTCGAAGAGGCGTGCAGCCTGGTGCTCTTCAAGAAGAAAGGCCGGCGGATCTTTCTCACCGACGAGGGCAAGATCCTCTACGGATACGCTCGAAAGATCTTTGAGATCGAGCAGGAGCTGGAGAATGCCGTGG